>JBEKCH010000148.1:0-4117 GCA_050014975.1 Candidatus Limnocylindrales bacterium | reverse complement strand
TCGGGCCGTTCGCGGACGAAGCGTTCGATTGCCTCGAGGATGTGCCCGGAGTCCAGGTGCGCCTCCTCCATCACCTCTTCGATCGACCCGCCGGTCCGCCAGCGATCGTCCCAGTCCGCACTGAGCGAGTACTCGTGGACGATCGGATCGTCCGCCCAGTCGCGCATCAGCTTGTAGGCGCCGTTGGTGATGACCATCGAGTCGAGCCGATCGGCGTCCTGCACGGTCGCCTCTCGATAACCGGCAGCCTGGCGGGCGAAGAGCTGCGGACTGATGGCGGCCACGATCTTGACGTTGAGCCCGCGCCGATCCAGCTCGGGCAGGAGCTTGACGAGGTTGGACGTGGGCACCGTCCCGCGGACGAAGATCGTGCCCGCTTTGGGCTCTCCGTCGCGGAACGCGCGCATGACATATGCGCCGCGCGCCGCCTCGAAATGGCTCGGCATCCCGAGCGCGGCGCGGTCCGGGAGCTCGATCGGCGGCCGCGTCAGGTGCAGGACCACGATCGGCACGTCGGTGGCCAAGGCCGCAGCCAGGACCACGGGAACCTCGTTGTACTCCCAGGGGTGGAGGTCGATGACGTGGCCCTCCGGGAAGAGCTGCGTCACCCCCGGCGCGAAGATCCCGAAGTGCGTGCGCGAATCCTCGGCCGTCTCCGGTCCGGAGTGGCCCGCCACGTAGAGGACCTTGCCGACACGCAGGTCGCTGTCCTGGGCGAGCTGGCTGAAGAGGCGCAGAGGTCCGTACTTGAGGTAGCTGAACGAGGCGTAGGTCGAGCAAGCGCCCCAGAAGCCTTCGAAGCGATCGAAAGGATCGGTTGCGAAGTTGACCGTCGCCAGGCCGGCCATCATGCCGGCGTTGGCAAACTCGGTGATCTCCGTCGGGAGGAGCGCACCGGTTGGGTTCGAATCGCGCTCGAAGTTGCCGAAGCCGGGCATCTCCTCGAACGGTTTGGCGAAGCCGGCGATGTTCGTCGACTCGGCCAGGTCCGCGGAGCAGGCGATGAACAGCGGACGGCCGAAGTCGCGCCTGGCGACGGCGTTCACGTATGAGCCCCAGGTCGCGAGGGCAGCGCGGTTGGGCTGCCTGTCGCCGGGCTTGCGCCACATTGCCGCGGGGTAGCGCTCGAAGTCGAAGATGGTGCGGTCGGTCGACGGGTCGGCCCCATCCCTCAGGCGCAGGCCTTCGATCTGGTCGGGCACCGTGGCTGCGATCTCCAGCAGTCGATCCGACAGCCAGTCGACGAGTTTCTCGTCGCGGCGCATAACGCTGATCGCGACCCGCAGGTTCGCCTCCGCCTGGGCCGCGAGGGCGGCCGGATCCGAGGGCGCCGGTTCGTCCACGCCGCGGTATTCGATGCCGTAGCGGGCCATGAACTCCTTGCGTACGGCCCAGAACTCGGGGGCGTTCAGCTTGTGCGGCACGCCGTGGCTGGCGTAGTCGAACTTGCCGTAGCCGCGTCCCTTGCGGGTCTTGAACCAGGCCACGCTGGGCACCTTCGCCGGGTTGCCTCCGCGGCTCGCCTCGAGAACGGCGCGCGTGACCGGGCCCCATTCCATGCCCTCGGGGGTGCCGTTGACGCGCCAGCCGTAGGGCGCGAACCAGTCCTCGGGCGTCCCGTGGATGACCGCCGAGGCCGGCCGTTCGTCGATGCCGAAGTCGTTCCAGTCGACCAAGAAGACCAGGTTGGAGAGCCCCAGCCCCCAGGCCGAGTTCTTCGTCTCGTGGGCGGCCCCGGGCGTCAACCCGCCCTCGCCCTCCACGACGAAGACCTTGACCTCCTCCGCCCCCGCCAGCTTGAGTGCCAGGGCTTCGCCCGCGGCGAACGGCATGCCGTGGCCGGAGGGGCCCGTGTTCGCCTTGAGCAGGAGCGTTCGCCCCGCGGCCTCGGCGTGGCCGGGCAGCCCGCCCCGGTGCCGCAAGCCCAGGAGATGCTCCCAGGTCAGAGAGAAGCGGCCGTCCTGGGGGAAGGCGTAGCGAGGATCGGCCGTGCTTTCGGCGCGGGCGCGGAGCCCCTCGTTCAGGACGGCGAGAGTGGCGTACACGAGCGGCACGACGTGGCCGGCGGAGAGGATGAAGCGGTCGCCGAAGCGAAGCCAGGGCCGGCGGATGTCCCAGCGCATCGCCCCGGAGAGGAGCAGCGCCAGGAGCAGGTGGACCTTGGACCGCGAGCCGCCGGGCTTGGACCGCGAGCCGCCGGGGTGACCGCTCTGGCGGTAGTTGAGCTCCAGGTCGAGGCACTCGTCGATCAGGTCTTTGAGGACCTCGTAGCGGGCGAAGTCCCGCTCGGCCAGGGCGTACATCTTGTCGACCGACCAGCACTTCCCTACGTCCACAGTTCGTCCTCCGTTAGACGTTGCGCGAGGCGGGCGAGGAAGCGAGCCGCATACGCCCCGTCGACGACGCGATGGTCGAACGTGAGCGAGAGCGTTGCAGGGCGTTCGTTCGGTGGCGAAGGGCGCGCGGCTCCGACGCCGAGGACCGCGGCCTGAGGCGGCGTGATGATTGGCGTGAAGGCTTCCACGTCGAGGGAGCCGAGGTTCGTGATCGTAAATGTGGCCTCGGCCAGGTCCGCACGACGTGACCGCTGTGTGCGCGCACGCTGCACCATCTCGACTAGTTGCGAGTCCGCTTCATCAGGGGAGTGCCTGTCTGCCTCTCGGAGGACGACGGCGGTCAGCCCATACGGCGTGTCGACAGCTACGCCGATGTTCCGGCGTGGGTGGACTAGGACGGCGCGCTGCCCGACGAGGTAGGAGCCGTTCAAGAGCTCGAACTCGCCAAGGGTGCGGGCCACGAGGATCGCCAGGAGCGCGTCGAGGGCCGGATGGCGCCCTTCCTCCCCGATGAAGCGCTCACGGGCGCGGAGGAGCGGCGCCAACGGGACGGAACGGTGAAGCGTGACCGCAGGAATGGTCGCCCAGGCCTCGGACATGCGCCGGGCAACGACGCGGCGAACCGAGGAGAGCGGGCGGACGTCGCCCTCCGGGAGCCCCTTTTCGGCGGGCGCACCAGATGCGCTTTGCTTGGTGTCGGCCGCGTCAGGCATTCAGATCCACCCGCTCGTACCCCAGTAGGTTGCGGTGCGAGCCGGGCATCAACTCCACCGGGCGTGCGCCGAGATCCAGAACCTCGATCCGCAACTCCTATGCCGTTCTCGTGCGGTCCGCAGCAGTCGCGTAGGAGTCTCCGTGCCTGCCCTCGTCCTCGACGGGACGCTTTCGGCATTTCGTTCTCGGGTTAGGCGCACCGGTAGACCAGTTTACCATATCCGATCCGCGACAGGAAGCGAGAGCCCCATAGCGCCGTAACGTTTCCTGTGGACTTGGCCGGAGCAAGCGAGCGTACAACTTGTGTGTTCCAGCACCCCAAGGAGTACGCCAATGGAAAGCCTAGTCGCTCTCGATCGCCGAACGGTGAAGATGCGCTGGAGGGAGGTTCGTGACGAGTCGTCGTTATGGGGTATCTGCGTTCGAACTCGCGGCCGCGGTGAGCGCGATCCTGCACGCCACGATGGAGGACGAGCTGGCAGCCCTGCTGGCGGGCTCGGCCATACGAGCGCTCGATCGATCGAGCCGGCTATCGCAACGGCCGCTTCCGACGCCGGCTCGCGACCGAGGCGCAATTGAGCTATCGGTGCCGCGAGTGCGCCAGATCGCCTATCGCCCCTCGTTCCTCGAGCGGGCGGCCAGACGCACGAGCACGGTCGACGAACTCCTGCGGACGGCCTCCCTGCGTGGCCTCTCGACGCGGGAGATGGCGGCCCTGGCGGAGCGACTCACGGGCGTGTCGCTCTCGGCTGCTGCCGTCAGCCGCCTGACCGCGCAACTCGATAGTGCTGTTGCAGCCTTCTTCATCGGCGGCCGATCCGCCTGCCGGTGCGCTACCTGCTCCTCGATGGCTTATGGGTCAGCTGTGCGTGGATCGAGCGGCCATGCCTCCAAGCGAGTTGTGCTCGCGGCCTATGGCATAAGTGCCGACGGCCATCGCGAGCTGCTCGACTAACGCCAGGCCCTCGCTGAGTCCACCTGGGCCTGGGGCGTGCCCCTGTGCTCGCCGATCGATCGCGGTCTGACCCCCGATGAGATGGGGTTGTGCTGGTGGCAGCCGACGGTGC
>JBEKCH010000147.1:0-2726 GCA_050014975.1 Candidatus Limnocylindrales bacterium | reverse complement strand
CATCCCCGCCTCGTTCCCGGGGCCCGGCGGTGATCTCTCGCCTGCCGGTTCTCCCAACGATTATGACGCGCGAGGGAAGCCTTTCCTTGCAGCCATCTACGCAATTCGCACCGTACGAGCGCGGATGGCCCCGACGCAGCCGCGCGTCTGGCCGGACTGTGCCGGGATCGTCGGCAACCAGCGGAAGGCGGGCCGCGACGCCCCGGGCAGGGCTGGTCGGACAAGGCCAAAGATCGGGCGTTTGGGCAAGGAGCGGGGGTCCCACCCCGGAGTGCGTGGTCCCGCCGGGTCGTTTAGACGACGGGTCCTTGATCGAACGGACATGCGCAGACAGGCGCAAGGTCGACTCCCCCAAAGTCGAGCTGCCCCGGAAACCTATCTCTGGCGGCCCGCTGCGAGCCTTAGGATCAATGCCCCGGCGACCCGCACGGCCAGCCAGGCATCGTCACGAGATGCCTCGCGTACATGGTGGGCGTCCCCACGGCCGCTGCGGTCGGCGCTCACCCACTCCCCTAAGGCTTCGATCGCTTCGGCGAGCTTTGAGTCGTACGGGGCGAGCAGCTCACGCTTTTGTACGTCGGCAAACAGGGGGCCGAGCGCGTTGCCTTTCGCCCCTACGGCTTCCAGCATTTCCTGCAAGGCCGTTGCCGCGTCCGTGATTGCGTCTGAGGGACTGCCGCCTGGCTTGAGTTCGCGCAGTGCATCCTGGTACGCCTTTTCGACTTTGGCGTAGCGGGCATCGCCGTTTGTGAGCGTGAGCACGGGCTCGATGATCGTTGCGTGCATCGCGGTCGATGATCGCGGGATCATCGTGTCGCCGACGAGCTGCCAGGCGATGTCGTGGTCGTCAAGGATCTCGTTGACCCTGGTCCGGTATGCCTCGGATGCAGCGCTCAGTGCTTCCCGCTCCGACCAGCCTCCCCCGTATGAACCACCGCGGCTTATGGCCGCGGCTACGATCTGTGTCGCCGCGCCGAACCACGACTCGATGATGTCCACCACTTGGTCGTCGGTGGCTTTTTTCACCAAGTAGTCCGGCAGGCCGTCTGGGGTGAACTCGATGCGCCCCCACTCGCGAACGAGAACCGCTGTCTGCTGCCGAACCAGGGTCGGAGCGTCCACCAATCGAAACAGGCCAATGTCGACGGCCGGGACGTTGTCGGTTGCCGCCCAGACGAGCTTCATCCGGGCTTCAGCCGGAAACGTGGGAACCAGAGGCCGCGGTCTTCCTTCTGCTGCCTCGGCTGCCCGTCGCTCGCGTTCTCGTCTTCTCTGGAACAGGGGCATGGCGAGAGGGTAGCAGGGCGACGATGCGGATTTCGACCCCCGTCGCCGCTGATCTTGCTGACCGCGAGATGCCCGCCCCGAGCTTGGGCACGTCCACGAGGCTCGTTGGTGGTTCGTCAGACGAGTGGGTGTGGGTGTTCGTCGTCCGCGGTACCTTCCCGCCGTTTCTGTGGGGCGGCTATCAACCACCCGAACCACGCTCGCCAGCCACGACCGAGATCATCATCCTCGACTACGGGACAGGCGCGTTCCTGGAGACCCTGAGCCCAGCGTTTCCCTAGAAGTGCCCCCGCTCATCTCGCTGGTGAGCCTGCTACCCCGCATCCTATCTGAACGATTCCCAGCTGGACTGGTCTTTCGTCAGATACCAAAGGGCGCTGCCACCGGGGCTCCGACACGGGGCTAAAGAACCTTCGTCGCGGCCTTGCCGGGTTCGCTAGTTATCTCGGCCTCAAGTCCTCTCGCCCCGACCATTCCCACATGCTGTTGCATCTGTAACGATCCTCGCACAGCGCCGCCTGGCCCAATCCGTGTCGTCGCCCCGTCTCCGCAGACGGGAACGAGGATGTGTTCCGCCAGCGCGGCTACGGTCCGATCGGAACGGCCTCGCGGATTTCGGCGGTCACGCGCCCTCCATGAACAAGAATCCTCTGGAGGACGCTGAGCTCGCCCGATTGGAGCGGGGCAAACAGGGGGAACTCGTAGTCAGGATTGACGAGAGTGACGAGCCACAGTTTGTTGCCAGGAGCCAGGTGGACGGCTCCAATCCAACCCGGACTGGCTAGCTTTGCAGCGTCGACGATTCGTGAACTGTCGATGTCTTGCCAGCACGCGTCTGGCAACACCCTGGCCGAGACAGAACGGACGTGCCAAACTGCGGGCATGTGCGGACGCTTCGCCCAGAGACCGACGACCGAGATCGCGGCCATATTCGCCGCAGAGGATCGGCTGAACGATCTCGGCACACACTTCAACGTCGCCCCGACGCAGCGGATCGCCGTCGTCGTCGAGCGCCCGGACAACGAGCGGGCGGTCGTCGGCTATCGCTGGGGTTTCGTGCCCTCGTGGACGGACCGGAGCGCCCGGGCTCCCGAGAGGATGTTCAACGCCCGCAGCGAGACGGTCGCGCTCCGGCCCGCCTTCCGGGGCCTGCTAGCCAAGCACCGCCTCATCGTGCCGGCAGATGGCTTCTACGAGTGGCGCCGCGGGCCGCAACTCGCCCACCAGCCCTACTACATCCGCCGCGCCGACGGCAGCCCGCTGGCGCTGGCCGGGCTGTGGGCGTCCTGGCACGATCCGGAGGCGCCCACCGGCGCAGTCGATCCGCTGCGCTCGGCGACCATCCTGACGACCGGGCCGAACGCGCTCCTGGGGCAGATCCACAACCGCATGCCAGTCATCCTGCCGGAGTTCGACTGGGATCGCTGGCTGGACCCTAC
>JBEKCH010000146.1:0-3061 GCA_050014975.1 Candidatus Limnocylindrales bacterium | reverse complement strand
TTCTGGCAGGTCGGCCTGGCGGTAGCGCTAATCGTGGCATCCATCGTCGGCCTGACCTGGCTCGCCGGCCGCATCTATGCCAATGCCGCCATGCGCCTCGGCGCGCGGGTGCGGTTCATGGATGCGTTCCGTGGGTAACGCTCGTGGGTAGGTACAGCATGTTCGGGCCCTATCGGGCCGCAGAGATCGGAGGATCTAGATGCCGTCTCGTGTGAGGTCTCATCCATTCTTGACCCTGCTCGCGGTGGTGTCCGCGATCCTCATCCTGATCGGCCGGGTCAACCGCGACCTCTGGTGGGGCGACTGGGTCTTCATCGCCGGAATCGCGGTGCTCGTGGTTGCAGGCGCCCTCTTCCTCCTCCTGACAAAGAGGTGATCGAAACGACCTCGTTTTGGCACGATGCGGCACCCAACATTGGTCAGCACCGGCGCAAAGCCGTTCAGCTGAGCCTCCCTTTTGGAGCGCCTCCGCCACCCGGTGGCGTCAGGGGTGACCCGGGGGTCCTAGGGGTGGTCCAGGGCGCCCCGACCAACTTAGCTCGTGTCCAATGCCAGGAAGCCACGCGCAGCGGGCAGCCAGCACGGCTACGGGATCATCACCGATGTCGAGCAGATCTCCAAGAGGCGTGTCCGACTGCGCGCCGGGACCTTGTATGCGGCCCTGGAGCGCCTTCGCACCCCCTGGTGCTCGTTAAGGTCGTCGTTCGGCCCGATCGTTTCGAAATCCGAGACACTGCGGCGGTATCGACCTCGACCCTCGCCGAGAAGTACGCATTCCGTCTCGGGCGCGCCGAGGACTTCCCAGGCTCACCACAGGCCGTGGGTCAGTTCGGAGTCGGGATGAAGCGCGCTCTCTTCAAGCTGGGCACGCGCTTCGAGGTTCGCTCAGTGACCGGCGTATCTGGGTTCATTCTCCCAGTGTGTGGAACGATCGACATGGCATTCCTTAACCAGGAACATCAGGCGCTCGATCCAGGAAGAGTCGACCCTGGTAACTTGGCGTCATGAGCCAACCGATCGAGGGTCGTCCGTCCGTGGCAAACCCGATCGCCTGCACTCCAGGCGGCCGGTGGCCCGAGCGGCAGTACCTGCTCCACGTTCCACGGCCGGAGACGGCCCAACCGCGGCCACTCGTCGTGCAGCTCCACGGCCGAGGGATCGACGCCGTCAGCTTCGATCGGTGGACCGGGCTTTCCGGGCTTGCCTATGCGGCCGGCTTCGTCCTGGCCATGCCCCAGGCCGTCGGCGAGATCTGGAACGACGGCCGGTACGAAGGGGCCGTCCAGGAGATGGACGACGTTGGCTTTCTGGAGGCGGTGATCGCTGACGTCGGCGGTCGCATTCCAATCGATCGCGGCCGGGTCTACCTCGTGGGTATGTCGAACGGGTCGACTATGGCCGGACGCTTCGCCTGCGAGCGACCCGATTTGATCGCTGGGATTGGTCAGGTTGCCGGCACGGCTGGCGTCTCTGTGGCGAGCCGCGCCAGGCCTTCGGTCCCCGTGCCCGTGATCTCCTTCCACGGGTCTGCCGATCGCTCGGCTCCGTACGCCGGCGGCCAGGCCAGCGGGTTCGCGCGAATGCTCATGATGCGTCACCGGGCGGGGCCTGGGGTCGGCGTGGACGACTGGGCCGCTTTCTGGCAAATGCTCAACCGAGTGAGGTTGTCGCCGGAAGTCGAATCGCTCGGTACCGACGTCTCCGTCCGGCGCTGGCGAGCCTCGAACCCACTGGGTGACCTCGACTTCTATCGTATCGACGGCGGCGGCCACACCTGGCCCGGCTCCGGCACCCGCGTTTGGATCCCGCCGATCTTCGGTCGCGTCACCTCGACGATCGACGCCACGCGCTTGATCTGGGAGTTCCTGTCTGTCCATCACCGAGACTGAACCCATTCGGTGCCAGAGCGTGTGGGGTGCCATTATTCGGTCGCAGCTCCGGCGGAATGGTTTCGGGGTCGACGCCCGGATAATGGCGCCCGACACGGTGGACCAGGAAGTGTCTCGCCCGCGTCGATATGTCAATGCGCGTCCGCGAGTACGACGCGAGCCACCGGCCGTATAGGCATGGACCTACCCGAATAAGTGGCTCCGGCGGTAGGATTCGAACCTACGGCCAAGCGGTTAACAGCCGCCGGTCTCAGGGCTGATTCTGAGCACGAATGTGGCCCTTCTCGCCGACTCAGTCAGTCACGCAGTCAGTCACGAGGAACATGTGGTCGGGGCTCAAGTAGATTTGGACCCGCGATTCCCACCACTCGGATCCGTGGTGCCGGCGTGGATCGCGGACACGCTCAGTCGAATGGCGTGAGGACTTGACGCCACCCCGGGAAATGGGTCAGGGTGGCGCCATGCCCCCGCAGCCCCTAACGACTCCCGGACCGGTGACCCGTCTCGGTCGCCTCGTCCAGCCGGCCGACGCCAACGAGCACGGCACTCTCTTCGGCGGGGAAGCCATGCGGTTCATGGATGAGGCCGCGGCCGTTGCCGCCATCCGCTACGCCCGCGGGTCAGTGCTTACCGCCCACGTCGACGCCATCGACTTCCGAACCCCGGTCCCTATCGGCGTCTTTCTCGAAGCGATCGCCCGGGTCGTGGCCGTCGGCCGCACATCGATGACCGTGGAGGTGCGCCTTGAGGCCGAGGACCGGCACACGGCCGCTCGCACGGTCACCACGACCGGGCGCTTCGTCCTCGTAGCAGTGGACGCCGAGGGACGCCCGCGCGAGGTTCGGTGAGGCAGGCCATGCAGCGTCGGCCGCCGCTGGTCCTTCGATGCGGTGATCTCGGAGTCGACGTGGCTGTTCGGGGCCTGGGCTGGCTGGCCCTGGTCCGGACCTGGGAGACAGGACTGGTCCGGGCGAGAGGACTTGAGGCCGAGATAACAAGCTAGCCGTCGAGGCAGTAGCGGAAGGGCGGCGAAACGCATCGCGCCAGGCCTGAGCAGCTCACCGACATGACAGGGGGCTCAGAACGTGACCGGCCGAAGCGCAGAAGCTTGTGCCCGGCATGCAGCCGCGACTCCGCTCACCGATAGGCTAGCTCCACGTCTTTGAAGCAGG
>JBEKCH010000145.1:0-3117 GCA_050014975.1 Candidatus Limnocylindrales bacterium | reverse complement strand
GCTCCCACGCTCCTTGCCCACCCGCCGGGTGTGGCTCTCTCATAGCGTGCCGGCCGGTCACCGACCGCCGCCGGCGTGGCTCGATAGAGGCGTGAGACGTTCCCCGAAACTCAGGTTGCCCGCCGCGGTGCTCCATTCGTCCGCGCAGCTTGAGGAGACACGGGGTGATCACGATCGGCATCGATCTTCACAAGGCCTCGCATACGGCCGTGGCGCTCGACCCGCAAGGACTCGTCCTGGGCGAGTTGCGCGCTGCCGCGACTCGAACGACCACAGAGCGGCTGCTGCGCTGGGCGGAGCGGTGGCCGGACCGGATCTGGGCCGTCGAGGGCGCCAGCGGTCTCGGACGCCTCCTCGCCCAGGGGCTAACTGCACGCGACCAGACCGTGCTCGACGTGCCGGCGACGCTTGCTGCCCGCGCCCGCCTGCTCGATCGCGGTCACGGGCGCAAGACCGATGCCATCGACGCCGCCAGCGTCGCCAGAGTGGCCCAGAGCCAATCGGACCTGCGCCGCGTTGGCCCCGAGGACCACACCGCCGTGCTGCGGCTCCTGTCTGACCGCCGCGACGAGCTGACCGGGGAGCGGCGTCGAGTGGTCAACCGGCTCCACCGTCTGCTGCGTGACCTGCGTCCCGGTGGTGCGCCGACGGAGCTCTCAACCGTGGCGGCCGCGAGACTCCTGGGCGGAGTCCGGCCCGCCACCGCAGTCGACCTCGAGCGCAAGGCCATGGCGCGTGCCCTCGTCGCTGACCTGCGGCGGATCGACCGGGCCCTCGTGGAGAACCGGGCTCGCGCGGGTGCCGTCGCCGCGAACGGCACGACGCTTAGGTCGATCTTTGGGATCAGCGAGGTGCTCGCCGCGAAGATCCTCGGCCACGTCGGCGACGTCGGTCGCTTCGCCTCTGCGGATTGCTTCGCCAGCTACTCCGGCACGGCGCCGATCGAGGTGTCCAGCGGCGAGGTCACCCGGCACCGCCTGTCTCGGAATGGCAATCGGTCGCTCAACAACGCGCTCCACCTCGCGGCGCGGGTCCAGACCATGCATCCGGGGCCCGGCAGAGACCACTACGAGCGCAAACTCGCCGAGCACAAGTCGTCGCGCGAGGCTCTCCGGAGTCTCAAGCGCCAACTGGCGAAGGTCGTCTATTGCCGTCTCGTAGCCGATCAGGCCCATCGCCTGGCCCTCGCCTCTTGACATAGAGGCGCTGTGAAGTCACGTCGGCCGGTCCGCTATGTCCGGCGGCCGGCAGAATGGATCACAGCCACGAGCACAGCGGGCGGCGATAGTGCGAGCCAAGCCACCGGACCCGATCAGCGTGACACTCAAGCGATCGTAGCTGCCCGCTAAGTGGGAGCCCGGCGCTGCCTGTGGCCGCGGCCTGTTTCGGCTACCCATGCCCAGCCCATGTGAGTAGGATGGACGTGCTCGTTCGCCATCGGCAGCAGGCCATCCCGACGAGCAGGGGCGGACCGAACTGGTCCGATCCGACCCGCTGATGGGGTGTACCAACGTAGATCGCGCGTCGTCGGTCGATGCGATCCGTTGCAGATCCGGAGCAGCTGATCTCGGATCTGTCCGGGACCGAAAGGAGCGGGGTTCGGTGAAGTCACTCGTGTCGGCTGCTGTTCAGTCTGGGTCGGGCTCGTGGACTCCGCGCCGGCCGCTGGTCCGGTTCCTGGGCCTGGCTCCCGCGGCGCTCCTGCTCTGCGGCCTCTTCACGGTCTGGGCCGGGCCGGCCGCCAGACCTGTCTCGGCGGGGACCGCACTTGCACAGCCGCAATCCGTCGCGGTCAGCGGCGACTGGACCCAGTTCCGCAACGATCCGACCCGCCAGGGCTACAACGCCGCTGAGACGACCCTGTCCGCCTCCAACGTACACGCTCTGGGGACCGCCTGGACGGCCATTATCGGCAACGCCATCTACTCCTCGCCCGCGGTCGCGAACGGCGTGGTCTACATCGGTTCCTACGATGGCAAGCTGTACGCTTTCGCGGTCGGCTGCAACAGCGGCGGGGGATCCTGCTCGCCGCTCTGGACGGCCACCACCGGCAGCGCCATCCAATCCTCGCCCGCGGTGGCCAACGGCGTGGTCTACGTCGGGTCCGAGGACGACAAGCTGTATGCGTACGCGGTCGGCTGCGCCAGCGGTGGCGGATCCTGCAGCCCGCTCTGGACGGGCGCTACCGGCGGCGCTATCGACTACTCCTCACCCGTGGTCTCGAACGGCGTCGTCTACGTCGGCTCCTCGGACGGCGAGCTGTATGCTTTCAACGCGGCCGGGGTCAGCGGCTGCAGCGGCAGCCCCAAGACCTGCTCACCGCTCTGGACGGGCTTCACCGGAGGCGACATCGAGTCCTCGCCCGCGGTAGCGAACGGCGTGGTCTACGTCGGCTCCTACGATGGCAAGCTGTACGCTTACGCGGTCGGCTGCAACAGCGGCGGGGGATCCTGCTCGCCGCTCTGGACTGCCACCACGGGCGGCTCGATCTTCTCCTCGCCCGCGGTCGCCAACGGCGTGGTCTACGTCGGCTCCTACGATCACAAGCTGTATGCCTTCGCGGTCGGCTGCAACAGCGGCGGGGGATCCTGCTCGCCGCTCTGGACTGCCACCACCGGCAGCGCCATCCACTCCTCGCCCGCGGTGGCCAACGGCGTGGTCTACGTCGGGTCCTACGACGACAAGCTGTATGCCTACGCGGTCGGCTGCAACAGCGGCGGCGGATCCTGCACACCGCTGTGGACGGCCACCACCGGAGGCGGCATCTTGTCCTCGCCCGCGGTCGCCAACGGCGTGGTCTACGTCGGGTCCTACGACGACAGCCTGTATGCCTTCGACGCGACCGGAGTCAGCGGCTGCAGCGGCAGCCCCAAAACTTGCACCCCGCTCTGGACTGCCGCCACTAGCGGCTTGATCCTCTCTTCGCCTGCGGTCGCCAACGGCGTCGTCTACGTGGGGTCCTTCGACGATACGCTGCATGCCTTCCATCTGGTGGTCGTGCGCTATGCCGGCGCCGATCGCTTCGCCACCGCGGCGGCGGTATCGGCCCACACCTTCGGCTCGCCGTGCCACTGCACGGCCTATATCGCCACCGCCTACAACTTCCCCGACGCCCTC
>JBEKCH010000144.1:0-3773 GCA_050014975.1 Candidatus Limnocylindrales bacterium | reverse complement strand
AGCCCACCGCCACCGTTCGGGCGGTGCTGTTGGTGATCGGAGCCATCGGCGGGCTGGCCTCGCTGGCCGTTCCGTGGCTCATTGCCCGGATGAAACCCGCCAAGGCGAGTTAGCTCGACTCAGCCACTGCGCCAGTAGCCATGGGCGTGCTCGTCACTTCCGCGGCTGGCGGCACGCTAGATCCGTAGCAGGCGGGCCTGTCAGACTGTGCCATTCACGATCCAGCGATAGTCGCGGATCGTGTCCGGCGGTCGAGTCGGACAACCAAACCCCTGGAGGGGCCGGCTGTCCGCGCCCTGGCGCACCCACCATCGCGACGGCCCGTGATCGTCGGACGCGCCGCGAGTCAGTAGCCGAGGACCGTGCCGTCATCGGTCCGGGTCCCCCTGACACCGTCCCCGGAGAAGGCGGCGCCGCGACCCACTCCGATGAGGCTTGAGCACGGCATCCGATGCGTTCGAATCCTTCCCCCGCACCAGGACTGTAACGTGAAACCCGGCCTTTCGGCCGGGTTTCGTCGCTTCTAGTGGCTCGGCCGCGCATGGCGGCCTGGAGAGTTGCTGCTAGGTCGGGTTAGCGGTAGCGGATGGGGCGGGGCTGCTGGTCGGGAGTGTGCAGGTGTTGGTGTCGCCGCTCTGGTTGTGCCCGTGGTTGTTCTTGGCAATGGACGAAACCCACTGCCCGTGGTTCTTGAAGCCGCTCGGTGTCGCTGTCTTGGCCGCCAACGAAACGACGCAGCCGTGGTTCACCGGATGGCTGGCCTCGGCGCTACCGCTGGGCTCCGCCGCCTCGGTAGCTCCGGCCGTCTCGGTTGCCTCGGGCGCCTCGCTTGGCTCCGCACTCTCGCTCGCCTCGGGTTGATGGGATCCCGGAGCGAACGCCGGTCGGGCTGATCCCGCCGCAAAGACGGCGGTCGCCGAAAGCGCCAGGATCGCCAACGCGACTAAGGTTGGCCGCAGACGCTGCATCGATATTGCCTCCGTAGTCTTCGCTCTCTTAGCCTCGGCTGTGAGAACGACCAAATGATGAAGACGTTACCCGGAGCACCCTCCGGATCACATGCCGTCGTCGTAAGTGGGGGCACCTGAACGAACCATCATTTGGGACGACCTCTCTAGTGACTTCAAAGCCATGTGCGCGCGGAGCTGCGTGCGCAATAGGGAGTCATTCGGGCGGCTTCAGGCTTCACCCGGCTCCCACTACCTTCTGCCGGCCTACCTGCGCCATTGGTACTACCGTGAAGCCTGGGCCCCGCGAGATGACTCTTCTGTGCAGGTGGGTGGCAGAGAAGGTCATGTGTAGTCGCTCTTCGGGTCGAGGCACAATCGGCATGTGGACGACCGCGAGCTTGCCCTGGCGATTGTCGCGGGAGACCGCGATGCGTTCCGGCTGCTCGTGGAGCGCGAGAAAGGACCCGTCGTCCGGGCTTGCGCACGCGTCCTCGGAGATCCCGACGCCGCAGAAGATGTCGCGCAGGAGTGCTTCGTGACCGCCTACCAGTTGATCGGCTCATGGCGAGGCGAGGGCTCGCTACACGGTTGGCTGCTCCGGATCGCGATCAATCGCGCGCTGCGAGTGGTCAAGCTGCAGCGGCCGCTTCTCCCACTGGAGGACAAATCGGGCGAACCACTCGCGATCCCCGGAGGATCGGAGCCGCTTCCCGACGTGCTCATGTCCGAGCGCGATCGCCTCGTCCAGCAGGCCGTCGCCTCCCTCCCGGAGCCGTATCGGGAAACCATCGTTCTGCGCTACTTCGGTGAACTCTCGATTGCTGAGATCGCGAGTCAGACTGGGCGCCCCATCGGCACGGTCAAGACGCACCTCGGTCGCGGGCTCCTTCGGCTGCGCCCCGCCCTCGCGGAGGTCCGACTGAGATGAACCTCCGGTCAGGCGGCGACGACTCGCAGTTCCTTGCGGCGGACCAGCTTGCGGTAGAGGCCGAGCTTCGGGTCTACGCCGCTCGGGTGGCTCCGATGCCCTCCGCAGCTTTCGTGGATCGTGTAGTCGCCGCAGCGGAACGAAGCCCTCTGCCTATCGCGAGTCGGGGTCCACTTGTCCGGGCGACCGAGTTGGTCCACGCGGCAGGCAGGCGGTTGCGCGTCGCACTGGCGCAAGTTGCCGGAGGCCCATCCATCCCGCTGAGAGTGCGCGTTCAAGCGGGCACGATGCTCGTCCTGGTGGCGCTGCTGATCACGGCTGGCGCCGCCTTGGCCGCAGCTGGCGCCACGACCGTGGTCACATGGGTCGCCGGGCCGCAGGCTCCGGCGGCAGCCAGCCGGCCGTCGGCGTCACCGACACTCAGCCCGAACCAGTCGAGCGACACGTCGCAGAGAAGCGGCCCCCCCAACAGCTCCAGCAATCCCGGCAACGGTAACCGGCCGAGCCAGAACCCCGGCAACTGCGGCCAACCGAGCCAGAACCCCGGCAACGGTAACCGGCCGAGCCAGAACCCCGGCAACTGCGGCCAACCGAGCCAGAACCCGGGCAACCACGGCCAGCCCAGCCAGAACCCGGGCAATCAGCCATCCGACCACCCCAATGCCTCCAACCACCCCGGCGATGGCGATGAGCCAACCCAGGGCCCCAAACCGACTGCGACGACTCACCCCTAATGCGGGCTCGACCTACGCTCGACAGATAGCGGCGGTCCCATACGCCGGAAGGCAGGCAGGCGGCGTGTTCACGCTTCCCGTCCAGTGTCTCGGGCGGCGGCCACGCAGTGGGTGACAGCTGCTCCCGCTACGCGCCCTGCCGGCCGCCACCGTGACCGAGCTAAAGAGTGTGCAGCCCACCCAAATCATCGTCGTGGGCAACACAACACCTCGGTCGTCTCGGCCGCGGTCTTCGCCCCGCTGACGGCCTACGCGGCATAGGGCGGGTGTCGGGCGGCGGGCACGATCAGGTCATGGTGTTGGGCCGGGCGTATGAAGTGGCCGCGATCAGAGCTGCCAGCCAGTCCCGAAGGCATGCTCACCGGCAGCGCTTCGCGGAAGGTGTTGGGCGGGCGCTATCAACACCGACGTACCTGAAGGTTCCCGAGCTTACCGTCTACTTCTGGATCATCAAGCTGCTCTCGACGGCCATGGGTGAGTCCACCTCGGACTACCTTGTCTTTCAGATCAATCCGTATCTAGCCGTCGTTCTCGGCTGCCTTGGCCTGCTGGTCGCCCTGGCGATCCAGCTCTGGATGCCTCGGTACGTCGCCTGGGTCTACTGGCTGGCCGTCGTGATGGTGGCCGTGTTCGGCACCATGGCGGCGGACGTGCTTCACGTCGTCTTGGGTATCCCTTACGTCGTGACCACGCTGGCCTTCGCCGTGTCTCTGGGCCTGATCTTCGTGGCCTGGTATCGAAGCGAGGGGACGCTATCCATCCACAGCATCGACTCGCCTCGCCGAGAGCTCTTCTACTGGGCGGCCGTGATTGCGACGTTCGCCCTCGGAACAGCCGCGGGCGACATGACCGCGGCGACCCTCGGCTTCGGATACCTGCTGTCGGCCTCTTCTTCGCCGTCGTGTTTGTCATCCCGGCAATCGGCTATCGGCTGTTCGGCTGGGATGACATCGCCTCGTTCTGGACGGCGTATGTCATCACCAGACCATTGGGAGCCTCGGTCGCCGACTGGCTCGGAAAGCCCTTCCTTGGGGGGCTCGGCATCGGCGACGAAAAGGTAGCCGTCGTCCTGACCATCCTGATCGTCATCTTCGTCGCGTATCTTGCGATCAGCCGCAAAGACATCAAGGCCGATCGGCCAGTGCGCGTGGCGCCTGACGC
>JBEKCH010000143.1:0-3193 GCA_050014975.1 Candidatus Limnocylindrales bacterium | reverse complement strand
GCGGCCGTTTGCCGATGAACGGTGGTGGCCCTTGCTGCTGTTAGTGGCGGTCACAGTACTCCTGGTAGCCGCGGCCACCGCCCTGGCCGGCCGGCGCGACCTCGGCGCCGGGCTCGTAGCGCCGCGGCCAGGCCCGCCGGCGGCAGCGCCGAGCCTCGGGAACCCGCTGGGTCTGGCCTTCCGGCTGCAGCGGGGATCGCTGCTCGGATGGGGCGCCGGCGCCCTGGTCATCGGTATTGGTTACGGCTGGATCGGGCCCACCGTCGACACCTTCATCGGCCAGAACAAGGCCCTCGCCGAGATGTTTGCCGGCGCCGGAGGAGGGAGCCTGACGGACTTGTTTTTCGCTACGTCCTTCCGATTGATGGCGCTCCTCGCCACGGGTTTCGCCATCCAGTCCGCCCTACGGGTGCGGAGCGAGGAAACGTCCATGCGCGCCGACTTGGTCCTGGCGACGCCCGTCTCGCGCTGGCGGTTCGCGGCGAGTCACCTCGCAGTGGCTTACGCGGGCAGCGTCATCCTGCTCGCCGTCGCCGGTCTGGCCACTGGCCTTACCTACGGCCTCGCAGGCGGCGGCATGCAAAGCGTTCCGCGCCTGTTCGTGGCCGCCCTCGTCTACGCGCCAGCCATGTGGATCATGGTCGGGCTCGCAATCGCACTCGACGGGCTGGTACCGCGTTGGGTCGGCGTGTCGTGGGCGATCCTTGCGGCCTGCGTCGTCGTTGGATTCCTCGGCTCGGTCCTCGGCCTCCCACGCTGGCTCCAGGACCTCTCTCCATTCGAGCGCGTGCCCCAACTGCCTGCTGCGAGCCTGACCCTCCTGCCGCTGGTCGTGATGTCGGCCGTCGCGGCCGGCCTCACACTCATCGGGCTGACCGGGCTGCGGCGGCGCGATATCGGCCGGATCTGACCGCCTGGCGGTCGGCATCCCAAGACCGCGGCAGATGGTTCGTACTTCTTCGGCCTCGCCGCCGGCTCGTACACGCTCCCTTCGACGAGCCATCCGGCTCCTACCACGGGAGTTCCGGGTTGGTACGAACGCAAGCCGACGCAGCCCCAATCGTGCTGAGCGAGATCCACTGGGCTGATGGTCTGACCAAGTGGATACCGTCGGCAGGTGTGATGTCGTCGCGGCGGTCGGTGGATTGTTGAAGTTGGCCCAGCCCCGATCGGGTCCCCCGCGGGCGCCATCGGATCGGCGATCGCCCGCCGCCCGGTTGGTACGCGCCGCTGCGCATCGCGGCGGGATCGGCCAAGGCCGGACCCAGATGCGCTAGAGCGGCGTCGCCTCCAGGCCGGTCAGCCTCGCAGCGAGCTCCCAGAGGCGGCGGGCCCGATCCGGATCGTACGACTCCGGGCTGGAGCTGATCGGGCGGCGTTCAGCGAAGAACTGCCGCCGACGCCCTCCAGGGACGGATCCAGGGCCATGAAGGCCAGCGAGGAGGTGGCGTCGTCCAGAGACGTCGCGAAGCGCATGTGCGGCATGACGTATCTCATGAACAGGCGGCGGGAGCCGTGCAGGCCGGAGGCCACGGTCGCGGGCACGAAGCCCGGGCACACCGCATTGGCGGTGATACGGCGCGGCGGCAGGCGGCGCTGCAGCTCGTAGGTGAACCACAGGACCGCGAGCTTGGAGTTCTTGTAGGCCCGGTCGGGGTTGTAGCCGCGTTCGAGCTGCGGGTCGTCGAAGTCGAAGCCGACCGGCGCCCCGCGCGAGCCGGGCAGGTGGAGCCGCGACGAGACGGTGATCAACCGGGCCGAAGCGGAGCGCTCGAGGGCCGGCAGCAGCAGGAGCGTCAGCAGGAAGGGCGCCAGCACGTTGCCGGCAAGCGTCTCCTCGAAGCCGTCGACGCTGAGCCGCCGGACCGGGCTCGTCTGCATGACCCCCGCGATGTGGAACAGGACGTCGATCGGCTCGCCGCGGTCCAGCTCCTCGGCTGCGAACGCCCGCACCTGGGCGAGCGACGAGAGGTCGACCGAGCGGGCCCCGAGCGCGGCCTCAGGATGGCGACGCCGGATGTCGGCCACGGCCGCCTCGGCGGCCTGGGGTGTGCGGGCCGACAGCAGCACCCGGTTGCCAGCCGTCGCGAGGCGCTCGGCGGTCGCGCGGCCCAATCCCCTACCCCCGCCGGTAACGAGCATGGTCTTCATGGCCAAAGAACGGGTCCCTGGCCCGGTCTGGATCATCGGGCGGCCGGACGGTCAGCCGAAACGGCCGCCCCGAAGGTGGCGCTCGAAGAAGGCCTCGATGCGCCGTCGGGCGTCAAGGGCCGACGGCTCGTGGAAGTCGGAGCCCCCGACGAAGCGCGACATCAGCGCGAACACCGCCGGGATCTTCTCGTCGCGGTGGTCGTTGATGAAGCCGTGGCCGGCATCGGGGTACTCCTTGACGTCGTGGTCGATCCCCAACTCGTCGAGGATCCGGTTCAGCTTCTCGGCCGCCCCGCGCAGCGAGCGGTCCTTCGCCCCGTAGCTGGCGACGATCGGGCAGGCCTCGGCCAGGCGCGTCTCGGCGTCAGCCGGGATCATGCCGTAGTTGACGCTCGAGGCCGCGAAGCCGTGGCCGGGGGCGAGGGCGAGGGCGAACCCGCCACCCATGCAGAAGCCGATGACGCCGACGCGCTTAGTGCAGTCCGGCTGCGCGGCGAGCCAGGCGCGCGTCGACTCGATCTCATCGAAGTAGCGGCCCTTGCCCGCCCGCATGTTCCCGAAGACTGTCCACATGCAGGTCATCCGGCCGCCCCAGTAGAAAAGGTTCGGGGCGGCGGCGAGGTAGCCCGCGCCCGCCAGCCAGTCGGCCTGGCGGACGGTGTCCTTGCTCATCCCGCCCGCGTCGTGGATGACCACGACGCCGGGCCAGGGCCCCTCCCCGGACGGCCGGGCGACGTAGAGAGGGAGCTGCCCATGGGGTGTCGGGGTGGTCTCGCGGCTCACGCGTGTCCTCCGGTTTGACTGGGCCCTTGTTTGATCTCGATCGACGGGCGCCGGCGAACGCCAAGTGGTGCCAGCTTGCCACCAAGGAGCCCGGTGCGTGGCGCGGGTTGTGGGCCGACGACTCGCCAGCCTGGCGCCGCTGTCCGCGGCCATGAGAAAGTCCCCACTGGTGGCCATGTAAAAGTCCCCACCCTCGACTGATCCAAGCCACCGGGAGTCCCCCGGGATTGCACATTGACGGTGTTCCAGTCCGTCACCG
>JBEKCH010000142.1:0-3195 GCA_050014975.1 Candidatus Limnocylindrales bacterium | reverse complement strand
TCGTGGCGACGTACTTCGTCATCGCCGGCCGGATCGACAAGCCGGGCTTCCTGACCTCCGCCGATCTCCAGGCCCTGGTGGCCTCCGGTGACGAGATCGGCGATCACACCATGGACCACCTCGAACTGTCCGGGCTGCGAATCGCGAAAGTGCCCTACGAGATAGACGCGGCGGCCGCTCGGATCGCCCAGGTCACCGGCTACTGGCCCGAGTCCCTGGCCTATCCCTACGGCGGCGTCAACAGCCAGGTGGCCACCGCGGTCGCCGCCTGCCAGGAGCTTCGGATCGCGGTGCTCGAGGGACCGCTAGAGATGGTGTATCCGGCCCCGCGTCCGGCGCCCGGCGCCAGTCCTGCCCGTCCGACCAAGCTGATGCTCAAAGCCTACGAGACGTGGGCCGATCGCTTTGTGGTCCCGCGAGTCAAGGTCTCGCCTTCCATGAAGCCTGCAGCGCTGGTGGTCGAGCTCGGACTCCTGCAAGCGGGCTGACCCCAAGCGTCGAGCGCTGGCGGCGCTACCGCACGTGGAACAGGCAGACGTCATCCCCTCTCCAGGTGGCGCACATGATGAGCTCCCGGGCCGCCCAGGCCGGAGCCGGGACGCCGTTGGGTGGTGTGGCGCTGTTGATCTGGATGTACCAGCGAGCACCCTGGGCGTAGAGGTCACCCCTGTTGGCAAGCCCAACGATGACCGTCTTTGCCTTCGAGCGCATCAGGAAGAGGGCCGAGTTGGCGGAGCCGGCGACCATTCCACCCGGCGGCACGGCATCGGCGAACTGGTTCTGGATGGCCACCATGTCGTAGGTCGCATGGCCGGCCCAGTTGCCGTACCAGGCCAGGCCCGGAAACACGGCGACGAGGATCGCGGCCCCAGCCACTACGCCGGTGACCAGGCGCCGCGCCCGGCCGGGCCCCGCGGCCGCCTCTTCGGCTTCGGGGGCGCTGCCGGCCGCGTGGTGCCCGGCGAGACGCTCGCGCAGCCACGCCAGGAAGAGGTTCAGCCCGATGGCGGCCAGGATCGCCAGGGGCGGCACGAGCGGCACCACGTAGCGGTTCGGCCGGTACGACACGACCATGAGGATCCCGAAGCCGAAGGCCGCCCAGGCGAACGCGGCAACGGCCATCCTTGCCTGTGCCCGGCTCAGCCGCGCGCGCCAGCCCAGGATCGTCAGCGAGCCGGCGCATCCGAGGCCGATCAGCGGCAGGAGCAGCCAGCCGAATATGTGGTCGCTCTTGCCGGTCAGGTAGGCCTTGATGGAATCGAACAGTTCGACGGGCGTCACGTTCCACTGGTATGGAGGCCAGATCGTCGCGTCGATCGCCACTGCGGCCCGATTCGGAAGCCAGATCGCGATCGCCCAGACCAGGCCGGCGAGCGCGACCACCGCGCTCGAAGCCATGACCCAGCGCCGCACGCCCGGGTCGCGCCGGCCCCAGACGGCGCCCACGACCGCCACGATTCCGACGACCGCGAACAGCGCGCTTGGCTTCGTCCCGATGGCCACCGCGTAGCAGACGCCCGAGAGCGCGCCCCATCGCCACGTCAGCCGGTCTTCACGGGCGAGGATCAGCGTTCCGAGCGTCAGACCCAGCACCACCAGGTCTTCGAGGAACGCCAGCCGGCCGTAGAACAGGACAAGGCCTGAGAAGCCGAAGGCCAGGCCGGCGAAGGTCGCGCAGGTTCTGCCCACGACGCCCCGCAGGCCCCACACGAGGGCGGCCGCGGTGAGAGAGACGCACAGAATCATCGCCAGGCGGGCCTGGACGATACCGACGCCGATGAGCTCGAAGGTCGCGGCTTCCAGCAGGCTGAACGGCAGGTTGACCAGGTGGAGGTTCCACTGGTCCGTGCTCCACGTTCCCAGCTGGACGAAGTTGCGGGCGTTCACGAAGTTGCCGGCCTCGTCCGTGAACGGGGCCACGCTGTCGGTCACCCTGGCGACCGGGTCGGCCGCGGCAAAGGCGGCGAGTATGGCGAACAGGCCCGTGCCGACGAGAGCGGCCTCGGGCGGAATGCCGCGCAACAGCTTGAGCAATCGGAGCCGGCGAGGCCGCCGGGCAGGCCGTGGGCCGGCCGGACGAGTCACGTCGCCGCCGGAGTGGCGATCCCCGGGCGGCTCTGCCACCGACACCGATCCTCCCTGTGGCTGGCGAGATGCTCCCTCGGTTCGCCGCTGGGCGCGGGCGCCTCAGCCGCGACGGCGCGGTCGGGGCCAGCCGCGTCAGTCCGTCGATGATATCAACCGCGCCCGAGCCCGGACGTGGGCGGGGTGTGGCCGGTTGCGGGCTGGTCAGCGAGGCGGCCAGATGATGCCGAATGCGACGGAGCAGATGCTGGCCACGATCAGGATCTTCTCCGGCCAGCCGATCCAACGTCGCGATCCCATGGCCATCAGGGCCACCAGGAAAGGAGTGAAGTCGAGCGAGTAGCGGAACCCGTACTGGACGTAGCCGCCGCCGTAGTAGAGGAAGACGGGCACGGCCACCAGGGCGGCGGCCAGCCACAGGAGCAGCGCGGATCGGTCGCGGAACCCGGCCCATATCGACGCCAGGAGTGCCGGCGAGACGAGCAGCATGGACAGCCCGAACCGGTTCGGCGCGATGTAGGGGTAGTTACTAATGCGATCGAAGCCGGCAAGCAGGAAGAGGCGGATGTTCTCGGGAACCTGCGCGATCGAGAAGACGCCCATCGCCCGGCGAGCCTCGAGGATCGGCTGGTTCAGATACGAGATCGCATAGCCTGACTCGAGCGGCGACCCGAAGCGGACCCAGTTGAACCAGCCGTATACGCCGATGGCAGCGGCGACGGGCAGGCCGAAGATGACCGTGCTGCGAGCTGCCTCCGGGAGCGTCGCCCGGCGCTGCCACAGCAGCACCAGCCCGAATGGCACGGCCGCGAGGACGGTCGTGGGCCGGGCGAGAAAGGAGACGCCCAGCATCGCGCCGAGAACGATCGGTCTGCGGCGGTTGGCCCACTCCAGCAGGAAGACGGTCAGGGCCAGGAACGACTCGGCGTGGGCAATGTAGTACATGTTGCCGAACACGGACACGAACCAGAGCAGCGACCCGAAGGCGGTGAAGATGGCGATCCAGTACGCCGCGGCTCCCCTGGCTCCGTAGGCGCGGGCGAGGGGGAGCGAGAGCCAGGCGGCCGGGATGCCGAAGGCCAGGCTGGCGATGTAGTCGCCGACTCCCCG
>JBEKCH010000141.1:0-3293 GCA_050014975.1 Candidatus Limnocylindrales bacterium | reverse complement strand
CGGCCGTGGCTCCCGGCGGTCGGATGCTCGTCGTGGGCCACGACCGCCTCCACGCCACCGAGGGCCAGGGTGGTCCCGATCCGTCGCGCCTTTTCACGGCCGACGAAATAGCCCTCGGATTGCAGGCCACCGATCCGGATCTCATCGTGGAGCGGGCTGAAGTCATGCGCCGGGTTCCACCGCCGGGTCGTGGCCCCATCGACTCGCTTCTCGTCCTCCGCCGACCATAACCTCCCGAGGAGTTGCCCCCAGTGACCTTCAAGACATCGACCGCCCGCTACGACGGGACCGGCCTCCGTTTCACTGCCCGGACGGGTTCGGGCCACGAGATCGTCCTCGATGGCTCGGACGGCAACGCGGGTCCGCGGCCCGTCGAGATGCTGCTGGTTGGCCAGGCTGGCTGCACCGGGATGGACGTGATCTCGATCCTCCAGAAGAAGCGCCAGACAGTCACCGGCTACGAAGTGTCGGTGTCCGCCGAGCAGCGGGACGGTCAGCCGGCAATCTTCACGCGGGCGGACGTGGTCCATCTCATCGAGGGCCCGGCCGTCGATGAGGCCGCCGTGCGCCGTGCAATCGAACTCTCGGCCACCAAATACTGCTCGGTCGCGGCGATGCTGTCGGCCGGAACGGTGGAGATCCACCACCGATACCGGATCCTCGGACCCGACGGCGCGGACCCGATCGAGGGCGAGGTGCTCGTGAGAGGGCCCAACGCCGATCCGGACGCGATGAGAAGGCCGCAGCCCGCCGGCAACCAGGCGTGATGTGGCTACGCGGCGGCTTCCTGACCTCGGCCGGCGCGGCGAGGGCTGGTTCCTCCTGCAGCTCCTGTTCTTCGGCGCGATCGCCGTCTCGGGAGCCGCCGGTCCTGCCTGGGGCGGGTGGCCCCGAGTTGTCGGATTGGGACTCGGCTCGGTCCTTATCTGCTGCGGGGGCGTCCTCTCGCTTCGCGGTGTCGTCGATCTGCGGGAGAACCTGACGCCATTTCCGAAACCCCTGCCGGGCGCCCGTCTGGTGGAGTCCGGTGCCTACCGTCTGGTTCGACACCCCATATACGGCGGCCTGATACTCGGCGCCTTTGGCTGGGGGTTGGTCACCGCCTCACCGCTCGCACTTCTCGGCGCCATCGCCCTGACCGGCTTCCTCGACCTCAAGTCACGGCGCGAGGAGATCTGGCTCTCCGACAAGTTCGAGGACTACGGCACCTACCGGAGCCGCACGCGTCGCCTGCTGCCCTGGCTCTACTGACGGTTCCTGTTAACCAGGGTCCGCCCGGACGACTGCCACGCGTTCATGCCGCCATCGAGGTTCCAGACGTTCGTGTAGCCGAGGTTCAGCAGGGTTTGCGCGGCCTGGCGGCTCTGCACGCCGCTTCGACAGTAGACGAGGATCTTGGCCGACTTGCTGGACGGCAACTCGCTGGCGCGAGCGGTCAGCTGGTCATACGGGATGTAGAGGTCGGTGCCGTCGATCTCGCCGACGTAGGGCGTCTTGACGTTTAGGAGGGTGAAGTCCTTGTGCTCGAGCATCTGGGCCAGCCTGTCCGGAGTGACGTTGATCCAGTGGCCGCCAGTACCCTGGACGATGGTTTCGCCGGTAGCCAGGCTCGGAGCCGCGCCCGATCCTGCACCGCCAAGAGCCACGAAGCCAATCGCGATCACGGCCAGGAGGGCAATGACTCCGCCGGCGATGGCCAGGTAGAGCCTGCTGCGGTTCGGGGCGGCCGGCGCGGCTTTGCTTCGTCGGCCGGACAAGGCCGAAGTAGAACCCGTGCCCCTGTTCCTTCCCCTGCTCGCCATGATCAGCCTCCCCGCATTGGCTCCTAGTTGTCGTGGAGGTTATCCATCCTTCGCCCGTGCTGGGGGGCGGGTGTGTCGTGTCTCTGGCTGAGCTTACGTCCTGGCCGGTCAGCCCAATGGCTCTTCGGGTTCCTCAGCCACGCAACCGGATGGCGAAGAGGGCGACCGGCCGGTAGAAGACGTGGGCGAACTTGCCGAAGGGCACCAACAGGACGAGGGCCATTGCCACCCCGACGTGGAGCAGGAACATCGGGTAGCCCCACGCCGGAGCCTGCGGCAGGTAGAGCGCCAGCTCCAGGACGAACCCGGTCACGCCTGCGACCCACAGCATCCCCAGGAATGTCCAGTCCGACGTCGTCGAATGGACGCTGGACCGATCGCTCTTGCGCAGGCGCCGGACGATCAGCACGGTCGTGCCGTAGATGAGCGCGGCCCCGGCCAGGGTGCCCAACAGGCGAACCGGATACCAGATCGGCACGGGTGTCCCGACTGCCTTGACGCCGAGCAGCTCCAGACCGTAGTCGAGCATGGTTGCCCCGAGCAGGCCGATGAAGCCCCACATCGTGGCGAAGTGGATGAACCAGCGCTGCGAGTACCAGGGCCGGGTCTCGGTGGCGTCCGCACAATCCTTGCGGAAGCGTGTCTGGGCGAGAGACTCAGTGCCCACCGCGTAAACGGCGGCGTCCGCGGCCTTGCGGATGGTGGCCTTGGCGGCTCCGGGTTTGGGGCCACGGAACACGCGTCGGACCATCTCGAAGAGGCCGAGGAGTGCGGCCGCACCCATGAAGGCCATCACGACGATGCCAAGACTGTGGACGAAGTCGCTGGGCACGAACTCGAAGAAGGCCAGTGTCGACCCGTCCACAGGGCGATGGACCGAATACATGAAGGCGGCGAGGAGACCCACCAGCGCGACGACGAAGACGCCGGCGAAAAGACGCGACGTCGCCAGAAGGTAGGCGAGGTGGGTGCGGTCGTAGCTCGCCACGGCGTAACGCCGGGCAGCTGCCATGAAAGACGCTGGATCGGCCTTGGTCGGGCAAGACTCTGTGCACTCTGAGCAGCCGTAACAAGACCACAGCTCTGGGCTGGAGAGGAGCTTGTCACGCAGACCGAGCTGGGCGTAACGCGACATGCGGCGCGGGAACGAGGTGCCCTCGACGGACAGTGGGCAGATGGCCGAGCAGACGCCGCAGTTGAAGCAGGCCGAGATGTCGGTGGCGCCGAAGCGCTTCAGCTCAGGGTAGAGGTTGTGATCGACTCGTGCGGTCATGCCCGTGACTCCGCAGGTACGGCCTGGTATCTGAAGTAGCCATCCGCCGAGGCGTCCTTGAGCTCGCGGATCCAGCCGTATCGTCGCATCCCCATCACCCAGAACATCGCCTCGTGGCTGGGCCGGCCCAGGGCCTCGGCGATCTCGGGGACCGTGTGCGCCTCCTCGGCGCAGAACGCGAGGATCCGGCTCCGCATGTACGGCTCCTCGCGGATGAC
>JBEKCH010000140.1:0-6296 GCA_050014975.1 Candidatus Limnocylindrales bacterium | reverse complement strand
GCCGATCGAGAGGGTCCCGTACGCCGTGAGCACGGCGATCGCAAAGCAGATGCAGGCCACGATGACCAACAGCGACTTGGGGTTGCCATAACGACCCATCGGAGGCTCCTCCATCGGGACCTAGCCCGCTCGGCCAGCCATACGCAGAGCGGGAACCGGCCGGCATTGAGTCTAGCCCCGATCTGGCCCACTAGGCGCCAGGATTCTGACTCTGGCGAGGTCGCTGGGTGATGCGAACACAGGTCTTGGCCAGCGTCGGTTAGGCGGTTGCCGACGCGAGGATAAGCCGCAGATAAGCCGACCCCGGCGGGTCTCAGTTTGAGTAGACTCGGCCGATGACCGAGACATCCTCGGACGCCAAGTTGCGGGCCGCCATCCGCGCTGATCAACGCCGCATAGCAGCGGGGAACCGTCCGCTATGTCACGCGATGGTGTTGCTATCGGCGGCTGGCCGAGTGACTGATGTAGGCGACCATCTCGCACCCGAGGCGCCCACGATGACCGCTCAGCCACTCCCCGCCCTTGCCAGCGGAGACCCGTCTGCCTGGGACCAGGCCCTATACGCCTTCCTGGTCGAAAAGGGCAACCGCTCTGGCTCGCGACGCACGGTCGAGTCATACAGCCGGATGCTTTGGCCGTTCTTCGCCGAGCTGGGCAAGACGCCCGACAGGGTCAAGCCAGCCGATGTCCTAGCCTGGGTCCACGGCATCGGCAGGTCAGGACGGACTCCCTCGGCGACCACGGTCGGAGCCCGGATCGCCTGCCTGTCCTCCTTCTACCGCTTCCTCATCCGGATGGGCCTGGTCCTCTCCAACCCCTGCGACGCGATCGAACGGCCGAGGGCCACTCAGGCGGTCGCCCGCGGTTACTCAGCGGATGAGGTGCGCCGGCTCTTGTTGGTGGTCCCCGACACGGTGGCTGGCCGCCGCGACCGAGCAATGCTGCTGACCCTGGTCCTCACCGGGCGGCGGCGGGCCGAGGCCATCGGTCTGCGGGCAGGGGATCTCAGCCTCGAGGGCGACACGGTCTTCTACGCCTATCGAGGCAAGGGCGGCAAGCGCGGTCGGCGGGAACTGCCACGCCCCGCCTACGAGGCGATCTGCGCGACACTGGACGACGCTGGCAAGGAGCTGCGACACTGGACGACGCTGGCAAGGAGCTGGCGACGATGGCCCCCGAGGAGTCGCTCTGGCAGGCTGGCGCTCGGCCAGAAGGGGTCACGAGCGGCACGTTCTACGCTCGCTTCCGCCGCTACCTGGCGACCGCTGGCCTGGCGCCGACTGGCATCCACGTCTTGCGCCACACCGCCGCGAAGCTGCGACGGGACGCCGGCGAGTCGATCGAGGAGGTCAGCTCGTTCCTCGACCACAGTTCGCTCGCGGTGACCAGCGTCTACCTGCGCCGGCTTGAGGGCCAGGAGGATCGGGCCTGGCGCGAGGTGGCCGAGGCGATTGGGGTGTAGCGGGATCCCCGCGACAAGGGAGAGCCCCCGCCGCCTGAGGGGGGCTAGGTGGCGAGGGCTCGGAGCAGGGATCGCTGCCCCTGGGAGAAAGGATGGTTCAGCCGAGAGTCTAGGCCCCAGATATTCAGACGGAGATAAGCCCTGGATAAGCGACGTTTGCTAGGGTCCGCTCGGGTCGGGCTCCGCACCGCGATCGAACCAGAGCCGGACGACGGCGAGCGAGCCGGCGAGGGAGCTGCCGCAGGCGTCCCGACCCGGCAAGTCAGCCTCACAGCCGACTCCTCGCGACGACACCCTAAGCCCGCTTTCGGGTGCGCAGGCAAGTAGATTCGACACATGACCAAGGAACCCCGCCTCTTACAAGGGCCACCGCCCGTTCAGCCAGCGAGCGAGTGCGAGCAGAAGATCCTGGCTCTCGCGCGTCGCTATGCGATGGAGTTCCCGGGCTCGCCCGACAACGGCGGCCAACCCGGCCACTGGTACAAGCCGGACGCTCCTCCCGAGCTGGTCCGTGTGGATTTCCTGAAGGCAGCCGGCCGCTCTCATCTCCTCGACGAATTAGCGGGTCACGAGCTCGAGGTCCACAGGGGGCGCGCTGACCAGGGACTCATCGGCATCACCGTGTGGTTCCGAAACGCCGATCGGTATCGGAGCTTCCTGAAGGCCCTGAAGGGGGCCGGCTTTGACAGCTGGTTCGCGGATGCCTTCCTACCGTCACAGGCCGATTCAATCCATGGTCGCGAGAGACCTCGAGCACGACTCCGGCCTCGCGAAGGAGCGACCGTGGCCCGGGTCCTGGCCATCCACTACCTGAGCCGCTCCGGCGGAGGCTCGCGAACGCTCGAAGAGTCCGCCGAGCTCTACCGGACCGAGATGGAGCGTTTCGCGCAGGAGAACAAGATCGCGGGCTACCCACGCG
Organism: Candidatus Limnocylindrales bacterium; assembly: GCA_050014975.1. Taxonomy (GTDB): domain Bacteria; phylum Chloroflexota; class Limnocylindria; order Limnocylindrales; family CSP1-4; genus Fen-1039. The sequence goes on along the minus strand of JBEKCH010000140.1, from coordinate 3,915 downwards.
CCGAAGGCTGGGAGGCGCTGCCCTTGGGTTGGCGCAATGAGCGCGCCCGGGTCCTGCATGAACTTCGGGAAGACCTCGGTCCGGTGTAGCCGATAGCGCGGCTTATCGACGGGTCGCGGGCGCCAAGTAAGGTTGCCTCGTGCGCGAATCCGTTGGCCCGAAGAACCCCGAGAGCAGTCCCCGACCCCGTCGCCGACTTGCACGACCGCTCGACATAGAGCGTTCATGGGCCGAACCGGACCGCGAGGCCATGGCGGCGGCTCTTCGGATCGTTCTCGGACTCCCCCGCCGCCTTCCTGGCGGTCTCGACTGGAGAGCGAGATGACGGCGATGGCGGCAGCGGTCCCGGCAGTCCGGCGGGTGGCGACGTACGAGCGGGTCAGCTCCGAGGACCAGCGCGAGCGCGAGACGATCAAGACCCAGACCGACGAGATCGCCCGCCACTTGGCGAGTCAGCCCGGCTTAGACCTTGTCGAGCGCTACGTAGACGACGGCGTGTCCGGCACGATCCCGCTGGCCGAACGGCCCGACGGGAGACGGCTTCTGACGGACGCCACGGCGGGTCTCTTCGAGGAGATCTGGGTCTACAAGGTCGATCGGCTTGGCCGGGACGCCGTGGACCTGCTGGTCGTGCGCCGCCGCCTGGATGCTCTAGGCATCGCCCTGGTCTCGGTGGTCGAGGGTCAGCCTGATCTCCTCGGCTACGACGTCCAGGCCGTCGTGGCCGACCACTACCGCCGCGAGTTCGCCCGCCGCAGCGCCGACGGCATGAACCGGGCAGCCAGAGAGGGACGCTACACGGGCGGAATAGTCCCCTTCGGATACCGGGTCGAGGGTCACAAGGCATCGGCTCGCCTCGTACCCGACGAGGCCGTCGTCTGGGCGGACCGCAGCGCCGCCGATCTGGTCCGCGACATGTACGAACGGCTCGCGCTGCGCTCTCAGAGCTGTCGGGCGATCGCGGCCGACTTCAACGCCGCCGGCATCCCGACTCACTACACCCGCGACGGTCGAGGAGTACGGGGTAAGCGCACCTGCGGACTGTGGCTAGCGGGGCGCATCCGCAATCTGGTGGTGAACCCCCTGTATCGCGGCGAACTGCGATACGGCAGCCGGACCGCCAAACGAGATCGCGAGGTCATCGCTGCCCCGATAGGGGCCCTGGTCTCCCCTACCCTATGGGAAGAGGCACAGGCCGCCCTGGCACGGAATCGCCGCTGCGCCAAGAACACCCACCGGGTCTACATGCTCAAGGGTGTGGTCAGGTGCGGGATCTGCGGCCTCACCTACGTGGGCTCGTGGAGCAACGCTGCGGGCTGGTATCGCTGCGGCGGCCAGCTCGTCGAGCGCGGACCGATCCCAGGGCGCTGCCCCGGGTGTGCCATCCGCACCGACTCCATCGAGCCTGCTATCTGGGCTGACATCGAGCGGTTCCTCCGGGACCCGGGCGACGTGTTCGACAAGCTTGACGGGCCGGCCGAGCGCGAAGCCCAAGGCGCGATCGCCGAGGCCGAGTCGATCACCCTGGCTCGGGCTCTCGAAGCGCTGGAGAGCCAGCGCAAGCAGGCCACCGCACTAAGCATCCGCGGACGGCTTGCCGACGGCGAACTCGATGATGAACTCGATCGCATCGACCGTGAGCGGACCGCCCTACAAGCCCGCGTGGCCGCCCTACAGGCCCCACGTGCCGAGATCGTCCCCCAGGAGGTCCATGACCTCCTCGCCGAAGTTCGTGCGCGCCTGGACGCGGGACTGACCGAAGAGCAGCGAGCGGAGATCGTGCGCCTCCTCGTGGGGATCGTCGTCCACACGGACGTCACCTACGGCAAGAGGACCGCCAAGGCCGTCGTCACGTATCGCTTTCCCTGTGTAGTTCCCACTCGCACGGGCATCCCTGCAAGTCAGAACTACACCACGCTGCGCCGCGTGATCGAGCCAGCCCTCCCCTCCCCCATTTCACGCCCTGGTTGCGGGCACTCATGAGGAGGGGGCCGGCTGCCGCGATGGGCCGCCCCGGGGTTCACCTACGGACTCTTCTTCACCAAGAGGTGAACGATGGTGAAGCGAGAAGAGCCTATCTGGCCGGCAGACGGGTGGATGCTCCTGCCGGCCTGATCGTCCTATCCGGCCCGCAGAGCTCGCCTCGCGATCGCGATCGCTCCCTTGCGGTCGCCCAGGCTATCGAGGGCACCCGCTCGGGCGGTGTCGACCAGCCGGGCCGCCGCCGCCTCGGCCCGCTCTCGAGCCGAGGCCCGCAGAGCCGCCAGGTCGAGGCCTTTGGTCTGAGCCCTTCTCATCCGTCGTCGTCCGCCGGCTGGCTCATCGAGACTCACCTTGTGGACCAGCCCGACCAGGGCCTCGGCGTCTTCCAGGAGCGCCGTCCACCCCGATGCAAGCTCTGGGAACAGACAAGACTGGCCGTCGAGATAGCGGCGCTCCAGGAGAGTCCGCGCCTCTTCGATGACATAGAGCCCGCTCAGCCAGGCCCTCGCCCGGGCCAGCGAGTCGGCCCAACGTTCGGCGTGGTCTGCGCCGCCGGACAGCGGATCGAACCTCGCCAGCTCCTGGGCTAGGCAGATGGCCTCGGTCTCATACGACAGCGCGACCCGGCGCACCCGTTCAAGGCCCTCGGTCTCCTCGATTTCCGCGTTGATCTCGAGGACCAGATCGACCAGGAACAGGGCGTCGCGGACGGCCGCGCGGACGGCTTCCGCCACGCTCTCACGAGGCTGACCTCTCATGGCTGCCATAGCCGCGGCCGCGGCCACCGCCGGGACGCGGTTGAGCGGCCAGGCCGAGCCGGGTTGATCCAGGAGCCAGTCAAGGTAGGCGCGGGGCGAGCCGAAGGCGTGGGCCTCCGCGAGCCAGTGCAGCGTGGCCGTCCGGGGCGAGAGGGCGCTCTCGAGTTTCTCGACGCGGCGCTCCAGAGTCATGGCTCACGCTCCGGAAAGACCGGCTCGTCGGCTCTGCCGCGTTCTCGATCCAGGCCGAGAGCGGACTCGAGGGCGGCGATGCGGGCGGCCAGGTCGGCGGCCTCGATAACCCGCACGCTCGCGCTCGCCACCGTCACCAGAGTCCGGTTGCGCGCGACCGAGTTGCCTCCTTGCGGTGGCGCAGACCTCCCAGGCGACGCGCCTCGGCGACCTCGGCGGCGTGGTCGGGATGATGCATGTGACAGAAGGGCTCGCCGCGCAGGGCTGGCGAGCCGCACGGCCGGCCATCGGCGGTCGTGGCGGTACAGCCGCGGTTGGGGACTGCGCCCAGGCGCGGCGGCGAACCAGGCCAATACGGCGATCGGCTAGTCATCGATCCGGCCCGCCTTCTGGCCGCTGAAGGACTCCCAGCGGGCGATGATCACATCGCTATATAATGGCTATATATAGGATCGAGCTCCAAGGCGTCACAGCGCCGCCCTGTTCTCTCGGCCGCGATCAGGGTCGAGCCCGAGCCGGCGAAGAAGTCGGCCACCAGGTCTCCCGATCGGGAGCTGTTGGAGAATGCCCTCTCCATGAGAGCCAGCGGCTTCATGGTCGGGTGCAGCGGCGCCTCCGCCGGACGCGGTATCTCCCAGACGTCGGCCTGGTCGCGATTGCCGCACCAGCGGTGGGCCGAGCCCTCGCGCCAGCTATACCAGATCGGCTCGTAGCGGTGCTGGTAGTCGGCCCGGCCCAGAGTGAAGCGATCCTTGGCCCAGATGAGGGTGTCGGACCAGTGGCCGCCTTCCTCGGCCAGAACACGACACAGAAGGGGCAGCTCCTTCGACGACATGGCAATGTAGATCGCGCCGTCGACGCAGGTCAGAAGGTTGTGGCCCCAGGCGCGCACGAAGGCTTCGAAGGCGGCCGGATCGAGGTTGTCGTTGGCGATGCGCCGGCGCCGGCGGCCCTGAGCCTGGCCGCCGTGATCGCCCAGACT
>JBEKCH010000139.1:0-3408 GCA_050014975.1 Candidatus Limnocylindrales bacterium | reverse complement strand
TGAGCGAGGCTCGAGCCGTTATTGCTTTTCGGGGCAGCGGCCATCCATTAGGAGACTACAAGCCTTGACTGAGGAGCAGACGGGCGGGACCACGCCGGAGATGGAGGCGTCCGCCCCCATCGCTGACCAGGCGTCCGAGCAAGCCGCCGGCGTAGCGATCGCCGACGAGCCCGCCGAGACGAGCCCCATCGCGACGGTCGAAACCAGCGCCGAGCCGCCCGCCCCGGCCGCGCTCGAACCTGTCGCGGTGAGTGAAGCGGAGGTCGCCGACGCGCCGGCCGCCGAGGAGCCCGAGGATAGCCCGGTGGTGCCGGCCGTCCGGCGCCCGGAGCCCTCCACGATGGAGGAGCTGCTGGCCGAGCAGGACGCGGACATCCGAAGCTTCAAGCACGGCGACGTCGTCGAAGGCACCGTCGTTCGGATCGATCGAGACGAGATCCTCGTCGACATCGGGGCCAAGAGCGAGGGCGTCGTCTCGAACCGCGAGCTCTACGGTCGGCATGCCGAATCTGCGCCGCAGCTGGCGGTCGGGGACGTGGTCCTCGTCTACGTGCTGCAGCCGGAGTCCCAGGAGGGCCACGCGGTCCTCTCCCTTCGACGCGCCGGACTCGAGCGCAAGTGGCGCGCGATGCAGGAGCAGTTCGAGGCCGGGGCCATCATCGACGCCCCGGTCATCGATCACAACAAGGGTGGCCTCATCGTCGATTGCGGCATTCGCGGCTTTGTCCCGATCAGCCAGATCGTGGATTTCCCGCGCCGGCCGCAGAACGACCAGCCGCGCGACGCGGCCCAGGAGATTGCCGAGAAGCTGCAGCCCTACGTCGGCCGCAAGCTCCGCCTCAAGATCCTCGAAGTCAACCGCAAGGCCAACCGCCTCATCCTTTCGGAGAAGGTCGCCCTTTACGAGGAGCGCCGCGAGAAGCGGGACGAGCTCTTCAGCAGCCTGCAGATCGGCCAGCGCGTCAACGGCACCGTCCGTTCGATCGCGCCCTTCGGTGTCTTCATCGATCTCGGTGGGATCGACGGCCTGGTCCACAAGAGCGAGCTCTCGTGGAACAAGGTCAACAACCCCGAGGCCGGATACAGGGTTGGCGACCAGGTCGAGGCCGAGGTCATCGACATCAATCACGAGCGCGGCCGCATCAGCCTGTCGATCCGCAAGCTCCAGCCGGACCCGTGGCACTCCACGGTGGCCGACTTCAAGGTCGGCGACGTGATCGACGGCACCGTTACCAAGCTCGTCAACTTCGGTGCCTTCGTGCGCGTGCGCGACGGCCTGGAGGGCCTGATCCACATCTCCGAGCTCTCCCACCAGCGTGTCGCCCACCCGGGCGACGTGGTCCACGAGGGCCAGACGCTCAAGCTCAAGATCATCAGCCTCGATTCCGAGCGGCATCGCCTGGGCTTGAGCCTCAAGCAGGCCGAAGAGCCGCCGGCGCGTCCGGCCGTTCCCGAGGTCATGCCGACTCTGGCAGCCCCACGACCCGAGCGACGTCCTCGCCCTGAGCGTGGGTACTCCATGGCAGACGCGGTGCAGGAACCCGAAGGCGGGATCGATAACACGCTGGCCTCGGCGTTTGCCCAGATTCGTGCCCAGATGGCCGAGTCCGAGGCGAAGGCCGCCACCGGGCCAGCTTCCGAAGCCGCGGCTCCGGCCGAGCCGGCGGCCGAGGTTGCGGTCGAAGAGGCCGCGGTCGAGCAGGCTCCGGTCGAGCGGGCTCTGGCCGAAGCGGCAGCCGACACCGAGGCTCCGGCCGAAGCGGCAGCCGAGACCGAGGCTCCGGCCCCCGTCAAGGCCCCTCGCACCAGGGTGGTCAAGGCCGCCGAGCAACCCGCACCTGCGACGGCCGAGGTCGCTGCCGAGGAGCCCCCTTCAGAGGCGTAGCCGGGACTCGGCAGCCCATACCGATATTCGACGTAAGACCCCCGCCGGCCAGACCGGCGGGGGTCTTCTCGTCTTCCGCGACCGGCGGCGCCGGTACACTGGCGGGGTTCGAGCGGGGCGGTCGTAGCGCGGGCATTCTGGAGGTGGCCAGGTGAGCATGCGATCAGAGCTCGGGGAAGCGCCCGAGATCGTTCGATCGCTGATCGAGAAGCAGCGGGGCGTCATCGACTCCTTGGCCGAGGCCATCGCGTCGCGCCCCGTGGACATGGTCCTGATGGCCGCCCGAGGCACGTCCGATCATGCCGCCATCTACGCTCAGTACATCTTCGGCGTCTACAACAAGCTCCCTGTCGCTCTCGCTGCCCCGTCGATCCAGTCGCTCTACGGTGTCGCCCCGCGACTCCGCAACGCCCTCGTGATCGGTGTCTCGCAATCGGGCCAATCACCCGACGTGGTCGGCGTCGTCGAGGATGCCCGCCGCCAGAATGCGCTGACGGTCGCCGTAACCAATGACGTCAGGTCGCCGCTGTCGCGCGCCGCCGAATTCCACATCGACATCCGCGCCGGTCGCGAGCGCGCCGTCGCCGCGACGAAGACCTACGTCGCCGAGTTGACCGCCCTGGCGATGCTCTCGACCGCCCTCCAGGACGACGGTGTCGCCCGCGGCCAGCTGGCCGAGGTCCCGGACGCGATCGCCGCGGCTCTCGGCCTGGAGGGGATCGTCGCGGCGGCCGCGCGGGAGCAGGCCGGCCTGCAGCGCGCGGTGGTCCTCGGGCGGGGCTTCAACTACGCCACGGCCCTGGAATGGTCTCTCAAGCTCAAGGAAATGAGCTACGTACTGGCTGACGCCTATTCCACGGCCGACTTCGAGCACGGCCCCATCGCGATGATCGACCCGGGCTTCGTCGTTCATGCGATCGCCGCCGACGGACCCACCCTGCCTGAGATCGAGGCTGTTCTGGGGCGCCTGCGAGAGGCCGGCGCCCGGCTCGTGGTCGCTTCGAACTCCGTCGACGCTCTTGCCTTCGCGGACGTCCCGCTCCGGCTGCCGGCCGCGCCGGAGTGGCTCTCGCCGCTGTCGGCGATCATCCCGGGCCAGCTCTTCGCCTACCACCTGGCCCTGGCCAAGCACCTGGACACGGAAAGGCCGCGACACATCCGTAAAGTGACCATGACCCGCTGACGCGGGCTTGGGCCCGGGCGGCCCAGCCGAAGGGCCAAGAAACAGCCGCAACCGTCGACCCCGAGACGCCCGAGGCCGCTCCGTCCGTAACCCCAGATGGGCGGCGGATGGATCGTCCGACCCACGCATTGGGCCGGTTGGTCCCTCCCCGGGTGGGGCGAGTTACACGGCTCCCGGGGCGTGCTAGCATGGCCCCACGGTGGCGTCCCACCCCCCGCTAGAACAGGCGTTCGATGGATCGTTTCGACAAGTTCACGGACCGGGCCCGCAAGGTCCTGACTCTCGCTCAGGACGAGGCGCAGCGGTTCAACCACAACTACATCGGCACGGAGCACCTGTT
>JBEKCH010000138.1:0-3455 GCA_050014975.1 Candidatus Limnocylindrales bacterium | reverse complement strand
CCCGAGTCGATGGCCCTAATCGACACTGTGATCGAAGGAAAGGAGGTCGAGCCTGCGCTGCTGATGGCGAGCTAACTGATCAGACGCGAGGAGCTGTTACACACGTCGTGGGACTTGACCGCTTGCCCACGTGCGACCCACATCCAGATTGCGTGCAGACGACCATCGCTGCGCCGGCCGCGGGACGAAAAAGAAGGGGCTAAGGGCCAGAGGCCCTCACCCGCAGAAGTCGGTTGAGTCCCCAGACTTCGTGTAACAGAGCGGGCTGGCCGTGAAGCGAGAATCTCGTGCCCGGGAAGCCCTCCGAGTAGTCGGCCCCACCCAGTGCCAACCTCCGATCAGCTGCGGCGACGACGGGCCCTCATCTCCTCATACAGCACCCAGGTGCGGCCTCCGTCGCGAGACAGCTCGCCGGTCCAGCGGAAGGTCTCAGCAGTGATATCTCGGAAGCTCCACCGCTCAAGAGGGTCGCCGTCGACGCCGTTAAGGACAATCCCGCCGTCGACCGGCCGGCCGATGAATCGGCGCACCGAACAGTTGAGTGGGTCGAGCCATGTCGAGCGCCAGGCGTCGATCTCAGGGTCGCAGAAGCGGATGGTCGTGCCGTGGAAACCACGCATGCCCGGCGCATCAGCCGGGTCGATGGGGACCTTCCAGACGTCCTGGACGGCACGGCCGCCGAGCACCCAGCCGAAGTGAAGCTCGCCGGGAACCACCATGTCGTGCCCATCGCGGTTCTTGCCGTACCACTCGAGATCCCACGCGCCGACGAACTGCCCGAACAAGTCCAGCTTCTCCGATAGCGGCCTGCATGGTCCCGCTGCGTGCAGAGCGCCGACGAGAGGGTCGATGTGCGCGGTCATGACTTCCTCCCCAAGGGTTGGAACGGCATGGCTAGATCCTACTGAAGGTGCGAAAGGCTGACCCTTCAACGCCGCGATGAATGGGTCGCGCCGAGATCATGTGTCCCATCGGCCTTGATGGCGCACCCACCAACGGATGCGGGCAGGCTGGAGTTCTCCGTCGGGGCGGATTCTCTGGAACCAAGTGCAGCCCCGGTGCGTATACGAGAGGAGAGGGAGGTGTTGAATGCACAGACGGCTCGTTGACAACTTCGCCGCTGGGCTCACCGCGATCGCACTCTGTGTGGTCGTGGCTGGCTGTGCTCCAGGACCGACGGCCAGGCTAACCCCGGCCACCACGGTACCGTCTGCGACGTCCGCGCCCGCCACGTTCCGCCCAACCGGATCGATGGCAATCGCGCGCTCCGGCGCGACCGCCACCCTGCTGCCGGATGGCCGAGTTCTCATCGCAGGGGGAGGGAACAGTACCGACGCTCTTGCCTCCGCCGAGTTGTACGACCCCGAATCGGGCACGTTCAGCGCCACCGGATCGATGACAACCGCACGCTTCGGCGGAACGGCCACTCTGCTGGAGGACGGTCGCGTTCTCATCGCAGGGGGCTCGGACTGGACCGACGTGTTCGCCTCCGCCGAGTTGTACGACCCGGCCACAGGCACATTCGCCACGACGGGCTCGATGACCTCGCCTCGTTTTGGCCATACGGCCAGCCTCCTGCAGAACGGCCAGGTGCTCATCGCCGGAGGAGTGGACAGGCTCAACACCGATCCGGGCTCCGGCCCGAACAGAGGTGACGTGCTGGCCTCCGCCGAGTTGTACGACCCGGCGACGGGCACGTTCGCCGCAACAGGGCCGATGACCAGCGCGGTTGTCAGCCCAACCGCCACGGTACTAAAGGACGGCCGCGTCCTGATCGCGGGCGGTGCCTCCGACATGAGCATCTACGACAACTACTCCTCAGGCGCCGAGCTATACGACCCCGCTACGGGAACCTTCAGCCAAACCGGCTCGATGACCACTGATCACGGGGAAGGAACGGCGGTCCTGCTGCAGGATGGCCGCATTCTCATGGCCGGGGGCATCAGCGGGGCCGTCGACGTGATCTATCCCCAGAGCGCCGCCGAGCTGTTCGACCCGGCCACCGGCACCTTCGCCCGGACCGGATCGATGACGACCCCGCGATACGACCAGGCCGCGGCACTGCTGCCGGACGGTCGCGTTCTCATCGCGGGAGGCTCCCTCTGGGGCCTTCCGACATCCGCCGAGCTGTTCGATCCGGCCACCGGCACCTTCGAACCGACTGCCTCCATGACTGTGGCCCGGCCGGGCTGCACCGCCACTGCGTTGCGCGACGGCCGGGTCCTGTTGGCCGGAGGCTGGAGCGGCGATCCGCTCGCCTCGGCTGAGCTGTACCAACCATGAGCGTCGGCGGATCATAGACAGCGCCCTCGCCAGCCGGGCAGCACCGTCCTCGCGGGCGCTCTTGACGCGGCGGCACTGGTGGTCCCAAGGGGGCTTGAGGGCGCACCCACCAACGGATTCTCGCGGGCTGGAGTACTACGCGGAGGCGGATTGAACCCGGTGCCCAGGCAGCGGCTGTGTACTCGCTCCTCAGATGCGTGAGCGGGATCGAGGCAGCCACCGAGACAGGCCTGCTCGATCCCGAAGACGGAGTAGCAGATCGCGTAACCTGCCCGTGCCGAGGAGCCGCCCCCGTCACAGCTTTTCCAGCAGATCCGGGAGGCGACCTTCTGGCAAGGAGGCGCCTCACGTGTCACAGAGCAGCCCTCGCTGGTTGGCGGTAACCGCGGTTGTCTTCGGCGTGACCCTCTCTGCCTGCGGAAGTTCAGGTGGCGGATCGCCGGCGACCGCAGCCACGCCTGCGGCGACCACCACATCGGCCACCGCAGCGACCAACACATCGGCCACCGCAGTCCCACTCCCGAGCCAGGCGGCGACCGCCGCGGCGGCAAGTTGCCCAACCGGCGCCACGGTCGGCGCCGCCCTGGGTATCAGCCTTCCGAATCCAGTCTCGGCCCAAGGCGGCGGAGGAACATCGCTTCCAGCCGGCGCGACTGGCGTGGCGTGCGAGTACGCAGGCAAGGGCCTCAACGTGATCATCGAGCTGATCAGGAACATCAGTCCGACATACATCGATCAATTCAGCAGCAAGTATCCCGTGCCATACAAGAGCGTGTCTGGGGTGGGAAACCAGGCCCGTTCGTTCTTGGCGCCTCTGAACGGGGGGAAGGACAACGAAGGCGTGGTTGCTACGAAGGGATCGAATCTCGTAGCCATCACGGCCACTGACACGCCGGCGTCGCTCGCTCAGATCGAGGCCCTGGTCAACCAGCTCCGTAGCCGGGAAGAGCTGTGCCGGATCGCGCGCGAACAGGTCGTCGTGAACGACCGGAAGGCGGAGGAGATCGTGTGGACGCCGCCGGCAAGGCCGTTCTTCGAAAGACAGCGGGAGTGCCCCCAAGGGGCCTTGGGGACCCGCCCGCTGTCCGACTATGACGAAGCCCTGGCGTGGTGGGTGGCATGAAGCGCACGACTGAGCGCTGATTGGCGGTCTGGCGGGGCGTGGGGTGGGC
>JBEKCH010000137.1:0-3592 GCA_050014975.1 Candidatus Limnocylindrales bacterium | reverse complement strand
CCATGACAATCTCGGCATCGACATCGACTATTAGGCCCTCGACTGGACCTCGTACAACGAGCGACTGCTGACGGATCCGCCGGCGTTCTGGGAGATGGATTGGGTAGCCGACTACCCCGGTGCCAACGATTTCCTGGGCCTCCTGCTGGGGACCGGCAAGACGAACAATTTCGGCCGCTGGAGTTCCAACCAGTTCGACGCGGCGGTCGACCAGGCCCTGGCGGCGAGCAACCCGGTGGCCGTACAGCAGGCCTTCGACCAAGCCCAGGCGATAGTGCTCGACCAGGCGCCCGTGATCCCGGTCGACTACGGCGCCGGCTATTCGTTGTCGAATCCGCGGCTTCTGGGGGCCATCCCGAACGGTCAGGGCCTGATTCGGTACGCCGGCCTGGCCTGGGCGAGCGGCTCATGAGGCCGTCGATGGGGCACAGGATTGTCCGGGTCGCCATCGCCGCGGCGGTTCTGGCGGCGGCGGCAATCGGCGCTGGCGCCGCCTCGGTCGGCGCCGCGTCGATCACGTTCGGAACGCCCACCGCAAGCTCGAGCTTCGGCAAGGGCGTCGATTTCGAGCAGCCGTACAGCAGCAGCGGCGACCTGCGCGAGGCCGACATCGTGATCAGCTACCCGGGCAGCTTTGGACCGTCCGTGGTCAAGCTCGAGAATCCGGGGACCAGCAGCCTCACGTACGAGCTCGACACGTCGGCCGGACAATTGCAGCCCAACAGCCAGCTCGTAGCGCACTTCCAGGTGACGTTCGCCGACGGCACGGTCGAAAACGGGCCGGATATCCACATCACCTACCTGGACGACAGGTTCCAGTGGCGGACGATAACCGGGAAGATCGTGCGGCTTCACTGGTACGACGGCGACAGCTCGTTCGCCCAGCAGGCGCTGCAGATGGGGGAGCAGGGGATCGCCAAGGCAGAGAGCTTCCTGGGCTTCACCGAGACCGCGCCGATCGACTTCTACATCTATGCCGACCAGACGTCCTTCTACGACGCGCTCGGCCCGGGCACGCGAGAGAATGTCGGCGGCGAGGCCAACCCGGACACGAGGACCCTGTTCGCGCTCATCACGCCAGACGAGCTTTCGTATGCCTCGACGGTCGTCCCTCATGAGTTGACTCACGTCGTGTTCGCCGACGTGACCCGCAATCCCTACCACTACCCGCCGCGCTGGTTGAACGAGGGGATCGCGGTATACGTGTCCCAGGGTTTCGACAGCTCGGACAGGCAACTGGTCAAGCAGGCCGCCTCGAACGGCAGTCTCATGCCGCTGGCGGCCCTCCAGGGCGAGTTTCCCACGACCGCGGACAGGTTCTACCTCGCCTACGCGGAAGCCGTTTCGGCGGTGGACTTCTTCGTGCGCACGTACGGCCAGGCCGACCTCGACAAGCTGTTGAAGGCCTACGGCACCGGAGACTCCGATGACGAGGCTTTCAGCGCCGCCATCGGCATCGACGTCACCGCGTTCGACACGGCCTGGCAGAAGGCGAATGGAGTCTCGGGCTTGAAGTCCTTCGGCCCCCAGCCGGCTCCAACCGGCCCGCTTCCGCCAGGCTGGACCGCGACCGGGCTGACCGGATCTGCGGCGGCTGCCACCGCGGGCGCAGCGCCAACGGCATCGCCCCCGCCGTCGGCAGTCTCCAGCCAGGGCGGTTCGGGCCAGGGCGGTTCGGGCCGGGGGCAGGGCGGCCCGAACGGGACCGTCGTGGCCCTGATCGTTGGCGCGGGCGTTGTCGTGGTCGGCCTGGGGCTGGTGGCGGTGGCGCTATCACGCCGCTTGACCTCTCGGGGGGCGCCTTGACGGGCGACTGCAAGCGCGGCCGGCGGCGCGGCGGCCTCGGTCGCCGCCGCTCACCAGCCGAACTGCCGCCACGGGCAGGCTCCGCTCTGGTAGGCTGGGCGGCCGTTGTGCGGGCCTTCTCTTTCCACACAAAGCGCTCAAGGTAGGGCACCTTCAGTGTCGTCCGCTGATTCCGAAGTCGTCGACTTCAGGCTTGGGGACGTGGTGCGGTTGCGGCGAGCTCACCCCTGCGGCGGCCGCGACTGGCTCGTTGATCGCCTCGGCGCCGACATCGGTCTGCGCTGCCAGACCTGTGGGCGGCACGTGCTTCTCGATCGCCGCACGCTGGAGCGGCGCTGCACGGGATTCGTCGCGCGGGGCGACGCGGCCTTGAGCCGCGCAGTGGCCCCGACGCCCCGCGACGCTCTGGAGTCGAGCCCGGGCGGGAAAAGCGGTCGATGAACGTTCCGGGACGCGCCAGTCGACGGGAAGGCGCCATGCGCCCAGCTCGTGTCCGGGCCACCGCAAGGCCCGCTGCGGTGGAGCCGAGCCAGCAGGCGGGTGCCCTGGCCGTCCTGCACAACCGTCCCTTCCTGCTGCTGTGGCTGGCCCAGCTGTCGACGCAGGTCGGCGGCAACATGGTCATCTACGGCCTGACGATCCTGATCGCCACAACCTACGCCTCGGCCACCGCCGTGAGCGCCCTGCTCCTGAGCTTCCTCGTCCCGGCGATCATCTTCTCGGCCATCGCGGGTGTGTTCGTCGATCGCGTGGACAAGCGCCACATCCTGCTCGTCACCAATGTGCTGCGGGGCCTCCTCTTTCTCGGGATCGTCCTCGTAGGCAACAACCTGGCGATGCTCTACCTGCTGATGATCTTCGTGGCGACCGTCACCACGTTCTTCGGTCCGGCCGAGGCGTCGATGATCCCGTTCCTCGTGCCGAAGGGCCAGCTGCTCGCGGCCAACGGGCTGTTCACCCTCACCATGAACGCCGCCTTCGCGGTCGGCTTCGCCCTGGTTGGACCGTCCGTCGTAGCCCTGGCGAGCCCTCAGGCGCTGATCGTGATCGTGGCCTTCCTGTACTTCGTGGCCGCGGTCTTCTGCTGGACGCTGCCAGCGTCACCTCCGGTGGGGGACGAAGGCGTCACGGCCGGCCAGGCGGTCGCCGACGCCGAGCGCGCCGTCGAAACGATGCTCGGGCAGCTGACCGAGGGCCTGGCATACATCCGCGACCACCGTTCGGTCGGCTGGTCGCTGTCCTACCTGGGCATCACCGGCGCTCTGGTGGGCATCCTGGGGGTCCTGGGACCGGGCTTCGCGAAGACGACGCTGCAGTTGGGCCAGAAGGACTTCGTGGTGGTCGTGCTGCCGCTTGGACTCGGGGTCGTGGCCGGGATCGTGGCACTCAACGTGTACGGCCACAGGCTGCCGCGGCGGCGCACGATCGAGGCCGGGATGATAGCCCTGGGGATCCTGCTGGCGGTCCTTTCCATCGCGGGGCCCATTTCGCAACTCCTGGAGAACAACGTCGCGGCCCAGATTCGCGAGGCCAGCAGGGTGGTCTCCGTGCTTTCCCTGGTCATCGTCCTCGCCTTCCTCGTTGGCTTTGCCTTTGCCATCGTCTCGATCGCGTCACAGACACAGCTCCAGGAAGAGCTGCCGGAAGATGTCCGCGGCCGGGTGTTCGGCGTCCTGAACATGCTCGTCTCGATCGCCAGCCTGGCGCCCATCATCGTCGTGGGTCCGGTAGCCGACCTTGTCGGCAGGGAGGGCGTGATTCTTGTCGTCGGCGTCTTCGTCGGTCT
>JBEKCH010000136.1:0-3662 GCA_050014975.1 Candidatus Limnocylindrales bacterium | reverse complement strand
AGGACCGGGCCCTTGATAGTCCCGGCGGCTGCCGCTCCCGCGAGGGCGTCGGGGAAGTTGTAGGCGGTGGCGATATAGGCCGTGCAGTGGCACGGCGAGCCGAAGGTGTGGGCCGATACCGCGGCCGCGGTGGCGAAGCGATCGGCGCCGCTGTAGCGCACGACCACCAGATGGAAGGCATACAGCTTGTCGTCCCCGCAGCCGACGTAGACGACGCCGTTGGTGACCGCGGGCGAGGAGTAGATGGCGCCGCCGGTGGTTGCCGTCCAGAGCGGGGTGCAGGATCCGCCGCCGCTGGCGCAGCCGACCGCGTAGGCGTAGAGCTTCTTGTCCTCGGAGCCGACGTAGACGACGCCATCAGCGACCGCGGGCGAGGATTCGATGTAGTCGCCGGTGACGCCAGTCCAGAGCGGCGTGCAGGTCTTGGGGCTGCCGCTGCAGCCGCTGGCCCCGGCCGCGTCGAAGGCATACAGCTTGTGATCGTAGGACCCGACGTAGACCACGCCGTTGGCAACCGCAGGCGAGGAGAGGATCCAGTTGCCGGTGGTGGCCGTCCAAAGCGGCGTGCAGGTCCTGGGGCTGCCGCTGCAGCCGCTGACCCCGGCCGCGTCGAAGGCGTATAGCTTGTCGTCCTCGGAGCCGACGTAGACCACGCCGTTGGCAACCGCGGGCGAGGAGACGACCCAGCCGCCGGTGGCGGCCGTCCAGAGCGGCGAGCAGGATCCGCCGCCGCTGTTACAGCCGACCGCGTACGCATACAGCTTGTCGTAGTCCGAGCCGACGTAGACGACGCCGTTCGCGACCGCGGGCGAGGAGTCGATCTCGTCTCCGGTGGCGCCGGCCGTCCAGAGCGGGGTGCAGGATCCCCCGCCACTGGCGCAGCCGACCGCGTACGCATACAGCTTGCCGTCAAAGGACCCGACGTAGACGACGCCGTTGGCGACCGCAGGCGAGGAGTCGTAGATACCGCCGCCGGTCGTGCCCGTCCAGGCCACGCCCAGGGCGGGTACGTTGGAGGCGGACAGGGTCGTCTCGGCGCTGTTGTAGCCCTGGTGAGTCGGATTGTTGTGGAACTGGGTCCAGTCACCGCTGACGGCGACGGATTGCGGCTGTGCAAGAGCGGTCCCCGCCGCGACAGGTCTGGCGGCCGGCCCGGCCCAGACCGTGAAGAGGCCGCAGAGCAGGAGCGCCGCAGGGGCCAGGCCCAGGAGCCGGACCAGCCGCCGGCGCGAAGTCCACGAGCCCGACCCAGACTGAACAGCAGCCGACACGAGTGACTTCATCGAACCCCGCTCCTTCTGGTACCGGACAGATCCGAGATCAGCTGCTCCGGATCTGCAACGGATCGCATCGACCGACGACGCGCGATCTACGTTGGTACACCCCATCAGCGGGTCGGATCGGACCAGTTCGGTCCGCCCTTGCTCGTCGGGATGGCCTGCTGCCCGATGGCGGACGAGCACGTCCATCCTACTCACATGGGCTGAGCATGAGTAGCCGAGATGGGCCGCGGCCACGGTGAAGCGTGCGTTCGGGGCGGCCATTGCCGGCGGCACGACCCTACTCGCTGTCATCACCCTGAACCGCGGAGTCGCCGCGGGGATCGCGGCCGGGATTCTCATCGCGATGTACCTGCTCAACCTGATCGCCAACCTACAGCCCGACCTCTCGGGCCTCGCTCGTCTGAGCATCTTCCACTACTTCGCGGCCAAGCCGATCATCGACCAGGGCGTATTCCCGACCGGAGATGTGCTGCTGCTGGGCGGCGTCGCGCTTGCGGCCTGGCTCATCTCCCTGTGGGCGTTCCGCCAGCGGGATCTGGCGGTGTAAGCGACCGGTCCGGGCCGGCGGTCCATCCGCCGAAGAGCCGATCGCGAGGGCTTCCTTGGAAGATGCCGAGAGCGACAGGCGACGGACTCGGCTGCCCAAGGCCATCGAGGCGATCCTGTCCAACCACCGCGGCGGCCACGCGGCCTCAATCCCTGAGCGAGCTATCCCCGACGTGCTCGTGTGGCTCGGGCGGGCGGCCCATTCCAGCTCGGCCGTCTGAGAGAGATCGGCTGAGATCGGTCCCGTTACCCGGCGGGTGCTCCTTACGATGCGAACATTGTGCGTTCGACGAGCTGACCGGCGCGGGTCGCGGACCTCAGCGACTCTGCGCCGCTGAGACCCATCGGGAGCCTCCGTTGAACGACCGGCGATCAGGCAATCGGCTTCGAGGGCGCCGGAGGGTCGGTCTCATCACCTCTTGGGCGAGCCCTTTCGCGGGGCGTTCCCGCCGAGCCGATCGCACCGGGCGCCGCGGTCTTTGGCGCTCGGGGAGCCTCCCACGGAAGGTCGAGGCCGGCCTCTTCGACCGCTCGGAAGGACCGCATGAGGTGGCGATTGACTAGGAGCGTCGCCATCTCCTCGCTGACGTCGCCTGCGCCACATCGATACGTCACCCTCGCCTCGGTCAGTGCCACCCACGCCGCTTGCCGCAGCACCCAGCCAAGCGGTTCGGACGTCGACGTGCCGTGCACCCTTCCCTCGATCCGGTACGGCCCGACCTCGACCTCAACGCGGGTTGTCTGGGTGTGCAGCCGACGTGCCGCGTCGCCTCTCGGCCCGCTCACGACCACCGCGCAGAGCTCGTTGCGCGCGATCGTGAGCTCGGGCATCGCGACCACGTGGCCGTCGGCAAGGCCCTCGAGTCGGGCGTCTCGGATGAGCAGCTCCGAGGTCCGATTGAGCTGGTCGGACACCCGACCCTGGCCGAACTCGACCTGGCCGTACACGCGGCAGTCGGCGGCGTAAGCGTCGATCTCGACCATGCCAGCATCTTACAGGTCGATTGGTCGCCGCCTTACGAGTTCATCGGCAATTACCGTGGCGGAACACCCTCAGTGGAGTTCACGATGGAACGGGCGCCACTAACCGCGCATGGTGGGCATGCCCCCGTGGCCAGGCACGCAGCTGGAGTCTCCGGCCGTCTTGGGGGATGATTGGCGAGCCATGAAGCCCTCACGCGCCAGCTCTCGTCGTCGGTCGGACATCCACCGACGATGCCAGCGCCACACGTCGCGTCCGCGCGCCGCTGGCGCGCTGCGGCGGTCGGGACGGTGATCGCCCCGGCGGCGACACGCCGATATGCCTGGGGGCGCTGGCTCCTCGTCCTGCTCGGGGCGGCCCTCCTCGCGTTCGTAATCGGCCAGTTCATGTCGGCGCGCGCGCTCGACGTGGACCTGTCGAGAGCGGACTGGCGCTGGGCGGGGGTAGCGCTCGTCATGCAGGCGGTGTTCTTCCTGCTGTACGGAGGGCTCTACCGTTATGGCCTCCGCGCCGTCGGGGTGACGAGCGGGGGGCTGCGGCTGGTCCCGGTCCTGCTGGCCTCGATCTTCGTGAAGACGGTCCTGCCGCTCACGGCTGCTCCCGCAGCCGCGGTCTTCATCGACGACGCCGCGGCGCGCGGCCAATCCGGGGCGCGGACGGCGGTTGGGCTGATCGTCGTGCTGGTGGTGGATCTGCTGGCGGCGCTGCCGTTCATCGTAGCGGGCGCCCTGGCCCTCATCCTGCGCGCCAAGCTCGTCGCGTTTGCGCTCACGGGCACGGCCCTCTTCGTGGCGTTTATCGCGGCCCTGCTGGTCGGCCTCGCGCTGGCGGCCTCGCAGCCGGCGCTGCTC
>JBEKCH010000135.1:0-3821 GCA_050014975.1 Candidatus Limnocylindrales bacterium | reverse complement strand
CCGAGAGCGCCGGAACGGGTTCACGGCGAGCAGGCCCTCGTCGACCAGCCAGATCGCGAGTGAGCGCAGCGGTCGCATGTAGGCATTGACGCTGTTCGCCGACAGAGTCTGTACCGGACCGAGCTGGAGGGATCGGGCGAGGGCATTCGGTGCTCCTCGCCAGACCCCTGAGACCTTCGGTCGCGAGCGAAGATCGATCACGTAGTCGGCGAGCGTGAGAAAGTCGAGCGAGTCGGTCGTCACCGGCAGCCCATTGGCCTCCAGGTAGTCGGTGAAGCGCTCGAAGTCGTCGCGATGTTTGCGCCGGGTAACCGGAGCCCAGGCCGAGCCGAACATCGCGGTGTATTCGGCAATTAGCGGTCGCAGGGGAAGAGCGGGGAGACGATCCTGTGCCGGAGGGCGCCCGAACCTGCTCGCGGGACGAGTGGTTTCGACCAGACTTGGGGTCCACCCCAAAGGCTCCGGACGCTTGCGCCGGAGGGGTCGTCGCCCGACGCGGCGACCGGTCTCGACACCGTCGTCCGTGCGCTGTATCATGCCGCTATATTACGTCAGTCTCACGCTTCCAGCAACCATCACTTCAGGTTCGATCGAGCCCGGAGGGATCGCGAAATGCCACCAGACGAAGACGAGTTTCGAGCCCGCGTGCGTAACATCCTCGAACGCTCCGGCCTCTCGATGCGGGCCCTCTCCGCCGCTATGGGCCGCGATACCGGATACATCGCCGCCTTGCTCGATCCCTCGCGTCCGTCGCGGTCCCGCCCGACCCCGGCCGATCTGCTGCGGGCATCGGATGCCACCGGGATCACGTTCGTAGAGCTGCTTGAGAGCCTCTGGGGGATCCCGTCCTCCCGCTTGGCGGGCGAGCTCGCCGAACTCGGCGTGGGCACGACGCTCGACGACCGACTGGGCGTGTTGAGCGACGCCGAGCGAGCGAGCGTGGCCGACTACGTCGCCTTTCTCGCCGCGCGGCACGCGCGGCACGTGCGGCACGCGCGGACCTCCACCCCGCGCCAGGGCTAGCGGCTCGCGCTCGTGAAGTAGAACTCGTTGCCGGCCAGGTCAGCAGCGATTACGCCCGCGTCCACCAAATCATCGTGTTCACCGTTGGGGAACGCCAAGAGCTGCTGCGGGTAGACGCCCAGATCGGTCGGGCTGGTCCCCAAGCCGGGACCGCCGCGCAGGAAGTGGACCTTGTGACCCTCGAAACGAGCGGCCAGCGTGCGCGCCCGCGTCACCTTGTCGGTGTCCGGGTACACAGGGCTGGCCGGCAGCCGCGTTCGAGCGAGCATCTCCCGCACGAACGTGCTCTGGTGCTGGGTGGCCTCGATGTTGAGCGCGCTGAGCTGGCGCGGTACTTCGGGGTAGGTCGAGCGGATGCCAGCGAAGCTCGGTGGCAGCATCTTGACCGGCCACAACAGGCGCGGTCCAGGCGGGTTGTCGCCCACGGTCTCGACGTATGTGCCCTGGTCGTCCTGCCCGGTCAGCCACTTGCGGTGGCCCTCATCCAGGCGGGCCTGGTAGGCGCCGACGATGTAGAGGTCGTGATCGATGGCCTCGATGACCTCCACGACTGCGGTGTAGTCGGAGCGCTCGCCCTTGCTGACGGCCAGGTCCATGCCCATGCGCCGAGCGCCATCGGGCACGGCGTCTACCCAGTCGAACCAGTCACGCTTGAAGATGTTGCCGCCCATGCCGCTCGGGTCGTTCTGCATCTGCAGATCGAAGATCGCCGATCCGAGATCCTCGCGTATCCTGGTCAGCTCGGCCAGGTCGTACATCTCCGGCCAGAGCGCGGTGCCGTCGTCGGCTATCGCCTTGCGCACGATGTGCGGCCAGCCCTTGGCGATCAGCTCGGCGTAGATGTCGTCCTCATGCCAGCGGGTGCCCAGGAACCAGCGCGTGCCTCCGGGAACGACCATGCGGTCAACGACCGACCAGTAGGTCCGGCTGGCCTTCTCGCGCTGGCCCGCGGTCTCGTTCTCCTGGAGGCCCACCATGTCGTCGGCCAGCAGGTCATCGAGTCGAGCGCCGGCGCGGGTGCCGCCGAGGCCGCGGGCGACGCAGGTGAAGTCCTTGCCGAGGTCGGCTCCGCGCACGCTCCAGGCCGAGTCGGTCCAGCGCGGCCCGCGGACTCCATGCCGCGCCCAGGGGAAGACCTCGGCGAACTTCTCGCTCTCCACGATCGAGCGCACAGCGCCCGAGCGGGCGTGGGCGTCCGCCTCGACCGCAGTGAAGATGCCGAGGCGGCGCCGGCCCTGCGCGAGACCGATCTGACGGGCCGCCCTATGGATGAACAGGGTCGTCTTGGCATGACCGCGGGGCATGAGGACCACGCCCTGGCGGTTCGCCTCGGCGAAGCGGGACGCCTCGGCCAGATGGCTCGGGAACTCGAGCCCCGACACGTAGAGCGCGAAGGCCGCATCAGATGTCCGCGCCAGACTGCGGATCAGCTCGGCGTGGCTCATGGCAGGGGCTCGAGCTCAGTGGCGATAAGGCGCAGCTGGCGCGCCTGCTCGGCCGCGGATAGCCCATCGAGCGGATGCGCCGTTGCGGCCGCTTGTTCGGCGGTTTCGTCGGGTTCGCTGCCTCGGCGTGGGTGCGAACAGCGCTCGAGAGCACGCACCGCGAGGCGCAGGTCCAGTTCATCGGCCCCAAGGCCCACCCGCGAGCGCAGTAGGTCGGTTGCCCGCGCCTGCTCGCCGAGCATCATTAGGGCGGCAAGGCGCGCATCGGCGGCGATCGCGCCGGCCCGTGCTTGCACCCGTCGCGTGAGTGAGGCGCTCGGGCTTGAGCGGGTGCCACGCACGCGACGCCGCCGCCCCGACCCGACCAGGTGTGGGGCCGGCGCCTCGCCAACAGCGATCTCGCGAACCTGGCCGCCGACGGTTCGCCAACCCTGGGCGACATCGGCGAACAGCACCCCAGAGCCGCCGAAGTAGTGGTGCTCGAGCAGCGTGCGGGCCTGGTCCTCGATCGCGATCGTTGCGACCAGTTCGTCGACCTGCTCGTGCCAGCCCGCCGGCTGCCCATCGACCGCAGTCGGGGTCGTTCGCGCCTCGACGGTTTCCGCCCGTCCAAGGGTGGCGGCCACGATGCGCTCGCCGAGCGTAGCGACGAGTGTCCGCAGGCGCGGTCGCAAACGCTCGCTCAGCTCCAGGATGTCGGCGTTGAGCCGCAGGACGAGCTCGTATCGAAAGACCGCATCCTCGAGCCTATTCGCGATCGCGGCGGCGAGCGTGGCCCGCGATCCGCGGGGGTGTTCACGGCGGGCCGCCGACTCGACCCGCGCGATGATCCGCTCGAGTGGCGCCGCGCCCTCGGGGGCCTCAAGGGTAGCAACCGCGTATTCCTGGAAGCCTCCGAACGCTCGCGCTTCGGCCAGCCAGCGAAGAACGGCCTCGGTTGGCGAGAGCGACTCTTCAAGGGCGCGCAGTCTTCGTGGGGCGTTCATCGGTCCGCCTCCCCGAAGCGGCTTTCGTTGTCGGCCGTCCGGGGGAGCCTGCGAGCGGCGCGGCGCGGCAGGGCCGCCTCTAGGGCTTCCAGACGTGCCTCCAAGTCCCCGACCGCGAGGAGTCGTGTGGCCGTGGCAGCGGCAGCGATCAGTGTCCGGTTGCGATCGATGCCGTTGTCGAGACCCAGACTGTCGGCCACGACAATGTCGAGCACGCGGCGGATGCCATCGGTGTGGTCGAGTCCCTCTAGTGTCTCGGCCCGCAGCAGGCTCAGCAGTTCTCGCCGTTCGCAGCTACGATTCGGTGTATGCCGAACCACCCAGCGTCTCCACTGGTCATCACCGAGTCTGAACGAGCTTCGCTCCG
>JBEKCH010000134.1:0-6961 GCA_050014975.1 Candidatus Limnocylindrales bacterium | reverse complement strand
GCGGCCTGTTTGGGCGCGGTGGGCTGGTCCCCGCCTCCCGACGTGCGCGAGTCCCTGTTGGCGCCGTCGGCCGCGCCGAGTGGGGCACTCTTCCTCCACGCGCCAGCGCCGCCTGAGGTCGAAGGCACCACGGCAGCATCCTCAAGGACGCAGGCTTCGCTGCAGCTGTCTGCGCCGAGCCCGAAGGCAACCCCGAGCACCTGGACCATCGACCACCCGTAGCGCCGCGCTAGTCGTCGCGCTCAATGGGCCTCGCGCTCGGCGTGCATCCACGCTAGACTGCGCCCGAACGGCGGTCCCGCGGGGCTGCCGGCTCCCGAGCGGGAGTAACTCAGCTGGCAGAGTGTCTGCTTCCCAAGCAGAGGCTATTAAAGCCCTCTAAATAGCACGATCTGGTGGTTCCAATACAACATTAGCTCGGGGGCTACCAATCGCGCGTAGGCTACCAGAGCTAGCCCATTGGTAGCCCCCCGCGGCGCTTACCACACCGGTCAAGAGCCCGCTCATCTACCCGTGCGGCGCCGCGTCGGACACGCGGTTGCGGCGCGGGCGGTGCCCTTGAAGGCACAGGGAGTCGGGTAGATAGCGCCCCTGTTGACGGGCGTAGTACCGGCGTCCGTCGGCGGACCGGTCTCGCCCGCAGGGGGCATGGGTCGCGGACGTGCCTCGAAAGGAGAGGTCTGTTCCCGAGGGGCCGGGTCGACCGATGTATCGGGCCGCCCCACCTATCGGCGGGCGGCGGTGAAGTAGAAGTCCGTGCCTCCCAAGTCGGCGGCCATGACGCCCGCGTCCACGAGATCATCATGCTCGCCGTTCGGGAACGCGAGGAGCTGCTGTGGGTAGATGCCTAGATCGGTCGGGCTGGTCCCCAAGCCGGGACCGCCGCGCAGGAAGTGGACCTTGTGACCCTCGAAGCGAGCGGCCAGCGTGCGCGCCCGCGTCACCTTGTCGGTGTCCGGGTACACCGGACTGGCCGGCAGCCGCGTTCGGGCGAGCATCTCGCGCACGAACGTGCTCTGGTGCTGCGTGGCCTCGATGTTGAGCGCGCTGAGCTGGCGTGGCACCTCGGGGTAGGTCGAGTGGATGCCAGCGAAGCTCGGAGGCAGCATCTTGACCGGCCACAACAGCCGCGGTCCAGGCGGGTTGTCGCCCACCGTCTCGATGTAGGCGCCCTGGTCGTCCTGCCCGGTCAGCCACTTGCGGTGGCCCTCATCCAGACGGGCCTGGTAGGCGCCGACGATGTAGAGGTCGTGGTCGATGGCCTCGATGACCTCGACCGCCGCCGTGTAGTCGCTGCGCTCGCCCTTGCTGACCGCGAGGTCCATGCCCATGCGCCGCGCGCCATCGGGCACGGCGTCTGCCCAGTCGAACCAGTCGCGCTTGAAGATGTTGCCGCCCATGCCGCTCGGGTCGTTCTGCATCTGCAGATCGAAGATCGCCGAGCCGAGATCCTCGCGTATCCTGGTCAGCTCGGCCAGGTCGTACATCTCCGGCCAGAGTGCGGTGCCGTCGTCGGCTATCGCCTTGCGCACGATGTGCGGCCAGCCCTTGGCGATCAGCTCGGCGTAGATGTCGTCCTCGTGCCAGCGGGTGCCCAGGAACCAGCGCGTGCCGCCGGGGACGACCATGCGGTCAACGACCGACCAGTACGTTCGGCTGGCCTTCTCGCGCTGACCCGCGGTCTCGTTCTCCTGGAGGCCCACCATGTCATCGGCCAGCAGGTCATCGAGCCTGGCGCCGGCGCGGATGCCGCCGAGGCCGCGGGCGACGCAGGTGAAGTCTTTGCCGAGGTCCGCGCCGCGCACGCTCCAGCCCGAGTCGGTCCAGCGCGGCCCGCGGACTCCATGCCGCGCCCAGGGGAAGACCTCGGCGAACTTCTCGCTCTCCACGATCGAGCGCACCGCGGCCGAACGGGCGTGGGCGTCGGCCTCGACCGCGGTGAAGATGCCGAGTCGACGCCGGCCCTGCGCGAGACCGATCTGACGGGCCGCCCTATGGATGAACAGGGTCGTCTTGGCATGACCGCGGGGCATGAGGACCACGCCCTTGCGGTTCGCCTCGGCGAAGCGGGACGCCTCGGCCAGATGGCGCGGGAACTCGAGCCCCGAGACGTAGAGCGCGAAGGCCGCATCAGATGTCCGCGCCAGGCCGCGGATCAGCTCGGCGTGGCTCATACCAGCGGCTCGAGCTCAGCGGCGATGAGGCGCAGCTGGCGCGCCTGCTCGGCCGCGGATAGCCCATCGAGCGGATGGGCCGCGCTCGTCGCCGAATCGGAGCGCTCGTCTGCGGTCCTTCCTGCGAGCGGCCTCGAGTTACGCTCAAGGGCGTGCACCGCGAGCCACGGATCGGTGCGGACATCGGCGGCAAGGGCACGAAGGAGCTCGGTTGCTCGCGCGTGCTCGCCGAGCGCCAGTAGCGCGGCAAGGCGCGCATCAGCCGCGATCGCCCCGGCTCGTGCTTGCGCCTTCCGCGGCAGTGAGTTGCTCGGGCCAGACCGGGTGCCACGCCTCGCGCCAGAAGCGATCTCGTGAACCTCGGCGCCGAGGGTTCTCCACCCCTGGGCGACGTCGGCGAACAGCGCCGCGGCGCCATCGAGGTAGCCGTGCTCGAGCGCTGAGCGGGCCTCGTCCTGGATCGCGACCGTCGCGATGAGCTCGTTCACTTGTTCGCCCCAGGCCGCCGAGCGGCCATCGACCGCAGTCGGGGTCGTTCCCGACTGGGCAGTCTCCGCCACTCCAACGGGGGCATCCGCTTTGCGATTGGCGAGCGCCGCGACGAGCGCCCGCAGGCGCGGCCGCAATCGTTCGACTAGCTCTAGGGTCGCCGCGTTGAGCCGAAGGATGAGCTCGTATCGAAAGAGCGCCTCCTCGAGGTCACCCGCGATCGCGGCGCCCAACGTGGCCCGCGATGCGCCGCGGTGTTCACGGCGGGTCGCCGCCTCGACCCGCGCGCTGATCTGCTCGAGTGGCGCCGCACCCTCGGGAGCCTCCAGAGTGGCAACCGCGTATGCCCCGAAGCCTCCGAACGCCCGGGCTTCGGCCAGCCAGCGAAGAACCGCCTCGGTTGGCGAGAGCGACTCCTCAAGGGCACGCAGGCGCGCTCGGGCGTTCATCGGTCCGAGCCCCCGAAGCGGGTTTCGTCGTCGACCGCGCGGGGGAGCCTGCGAGCGGCGCGGCGCGGCAGGGCTGCCTCGACGGCCTCCAGACGTGCCTCGAGGTCACCGACCGCGAGCAGACGCGTGGCCGCGGTTGCGGCGGCGATCAATGTCCGGTTGCGATCGATGCCGTTGTCGAGACTGAGGCTGTCGGTGACCGCGATGTCGAGCACGCGGCGGATGCCATCGGTGTGGTCGAGCCCTTCTAGGTCATAGGCCGTCGCGACCGTCACCTCACGCCGGCGGCGCAGCCCCCCGAGCCTGCGCGCCTCGGTGACTTCGGCGGCCCGCTCGGGATCGTGAACGAAGCAGAAGTCGCGCTCGAGTTGGGGTCCGGCACCACATGGCCGGCCGTCGGCGTGGACCGCGGCGCATGTGCGCCGCGGCCTAACCATCGATGCGGACCGCCTCACCGCCGCTGAAGCGTTCCCAACGGGCCATCGTCACATCGACGTAGAGCGGATCGATCTCGAGGGTCGCGCACCGACGGCCGGTGCGTTCGGCGGCGATCAGGGTCGAGCCCGAGCCCGCGAAGATGTCCAGAACGAGAGCGCCCGGGCGGCTGCTGTTGGTGATGGCCCGCTCCATGAGCGCGAGCGGCTTCATCGTGGCATGCAGCGGCGAGGCCGACGGTCGCTCGATCTCCCAGACGTCGGACTGGTCCCGATCGCCGCACCAGTAGGGGGACGCCCCTCCCCGCCAGCCAAACCATATGGGTTCATAGGCGTTAGGCGTGCTGGTATGGGGCTCGGCCCAGTACGAAGCGCTTGGACCATATGATCGTGTCGCTCCAGTGGCCGCCAGCCTCTGCGAGAACGCGGCACAGCAGCGGCCACTCCTTGGAGCTCATGCACAGATAGAGCGCCCCATCGACCGAGCGCAGCAGGGTACCGGCCCAGGCCCGCACGAACGCCTCGAACGCCGCAGGAGCGAGGTCGTCGTTGGCGATGGGCCGATGCCGCCGTGAGCCGGGCCGCTGACCGCCGTGGTTGCCCAGGGCCACATTGTATGGTCCGTCGCAGAAGGCCATGTCGGCGCGCCCACCGGCTAGGAGACGCTCGACGTCGGCGGGCTTTGTGGCATCGCCGCACAAGAGGCGGTGCTCACCTAGGGCCCACAGAGAGCCGGGCGTCGCCCGCCCGCTCCGGCGGGCCTCTTCTAGAGCCGTATCTAGATCGAAGCTCTCGACCCGGTCGCGCTTCTCGCGGGCCTCGAGGCTGCGCAGCAGGTTCCCGATCTCATCGGCGCGGAAGCCCGAGAGAGTGACATCGACGTCTGGGCTCGCGTTGAGTTCGGCCAGCAGGCGAGCCAGCAGCGCCTGGTCCCAGGTGCCCGCGATGCGGTTGAGCGCCAGACCGAGCAGGTGCGCCCTCTCTGGGTCGAGATCGAGCCACACGACAGGCACGCTCGCGAGGCCCAGCCGTCGGGCAGCGAGGAGGCGTTGGTGCCCGCCGATGACGACGCCGTCCGCTCGCCGGGCAACCACAGGCGAGACAAAGCCGAAGGTCCGAATGCTCCGCTCGAGGGCGTCAAGCTCGTCGGAGCCAATAGAGCGAGGGTTGGCCGGATCTGGTCGAAGGGCGTCGATCGAGACCATCTCGGTCTCAAACGAGCCCGTAGCCGTGGCGGTCATGGGAGCAATCTCCGTTGCATGCGGCGGGCCTTCGAATGAGTGCCCGTACGCCCGCAAAGCATCAGGCCCTTGCGCAAGAGGGGTCAGTTCTACCTGCGCTTCTAAATCAGGACATGTCCGTGGGGCGCCGATCGCGACCATCTCGGTCGCAACCGAGCCCGTGGCGTTGGCAGTCATGGCGGTGATCTCCCTAGACTGGCTGCGGCCTTGTTGGCCTACGCACACGAGCATCGCCACCCCCAGCAATAGCAAAGGCTTCTACACGCGCTCAGACCAGGCGATGTTCCAGGGCGCCCAATGACACCTGGTTCGACGCGTTCGGCGCTATGGCCTTGAGCTCCGCCGCGAGCGCCTGGTTCGACGCGCCATCAGGAACTCAACGAAGTCTTCGACAAGGGCCCGCTCCGCGGCGGATAGGCGGTGCGTCGGTGCAACGGACTCTCGGGAGCTCCCGGGCCCGCGGAGTTCTCTCGCCAGGCGCTCAGGATCGATCCCCCAGAGTGCCTCGAGCAACTCGACCAAGGTGATGCCAGTGGCATCCGAGGCAGCCAGCATGTCGGCAGGTGTGGGTCGTGCTCGCGACGGCCGGGAGGGATCTAGGAGTGAGGCGACATACCCGGTGTCGCGGCCCATCGCGGCCGAGAGGGCACGCATCGATAGACCCGATCGCGCGAGCACGTCGCGGAGGGAGTCTCGAAACTCCTCATCGTTTGGGGTCAAAACGCGGTCCTCCCGACTCGACACAGTGATCATGAAATGGTTGCTGAGAGCGTGAGACTGACGTAATATAACATCATGCTAGCGGAGATGGAGGAGGCTGTCGAGACCGGTCAGGTACAGGTGTTTCCCAGGCGCCGGGTCCTCACCGACACCCTCCCTGCCCTGCCCCTGCGACCTCTCATCGCCGAGTACACCGCGACCTTCGGCTCGACCTGGGCTGCGGTGACACGGCGCAAGCATGCCGATGACTTCGCTCGCCTGGTCGACTACCTCGAAGCCCACGGGCTGCCGGTGACGACCGCATCGTTCGACTTCATGACCCTGGTCGACTACGTGACCGACCTTCGCTCCCGACCCAAGGTCGCAGGTGTCTGGCGAGGAGCTGCCGGTGCCCTGGGGCGCTCCTTAGCGGCGGGGCCTGTCCATACGCTGAGTGCGAACAGTGTCAACGCCTATGTGCGGCCCATCCGATCGCTCGCAATCTGGCTAGTCGACGAAGGCATTCTCTCGGTCAACCCATTCCGACGGTCGCGCCGCCGGGCGGCGCTCAATCCCCTACTCCCATCGGAAGAGACCCCGACCAAGAGCGCCACGCTCGACGACCTCCATGCCCTCGAACGAGGCTGCGCCGGCGATAGCGCCCTGGACCTTCGCGATCAGGCCATCGTTTCGATCCTGGTCACGACAGCCGCCCGCAACTCGAGTGTCCGGCTGCTGCACCTGGGTGATATCGACTTCGATCGAGCGGTCATCCGCTTCCGGCGAGCCAAGGGCGGCAAGACACTCGAGCTAGCCCTCCAGCCGGGAACCGCAACCGCCCTTCTCGCCTACCTCGAACGCGGGCGAGCCGCCTTCCTGCCTGACTCCCCTACCCCGGCCGATGATCCAGGCTGGCTCTTCCTCTCCCATGCAGGCGGTATACCACGGCCACTCACCATGAACGCCCTGTCGCTCATGCTGACCCGCCGCTACCACGCCGGAGGTGGGAGCCTGCGCTGCTTTGGCTCACACCGCATCCGCCATGGCACAGCAACGCTTCTCGTCAACAACGGGATGCCACTAGAAGAAGTCAGCCGCTACCTGGGACACTCCTCGACGGTGCCGACCCGCCGCTACGCCCAGCAGACCCCTGAGGCACTCGGCGTCCGGGCCGCGGATGCGCTCGCGAGATCCGGGCTCGTCGCGGCTGACGAGCGCCCGCCACGGCCGACCAGATCGAGTTAGTGGTCGGGGGGAGAGGACTTGAGGCCGAGATAACAAGCTAGGCTGACATCGAGCCAGATGACGCCGTCGAAGGCGAGTGACGGCTACCGCGGGGTTCTGGGTCCGTAACCCAGCATCCGCGCGAGACGCGCGTTGTCTGTGAGCCCAACGTCGAGACGCCGCAGACGGACGTGCAGGCGGCCGACCGACGCAGTGACGGGTTGTGCCAGTTCCAGTCGCACCAGGCTGCC
>JBEKCH010000133.1:0-4801 GCA_050014975.1 Candidatus Limnocylindrales bacterium | reverse complement strand
GCCGGCGGCTCCGGCCTGGGACATCGAAAGGGCCAGGACGATGCTGGTGGGCGAGACGACGGCGTTGCCACCCGACCTCAGATCGCTCTTGTAGAAGTCGAAACCGAAGGCGTCGATGGCCGTGGCGGCCTGCGTGGCATCGCTGGCCGAGCCCGCAGCGCGGGTCGCCTGCGAGGTGGCTTCCGCCATGGCCGCGGCCTGGCCCGCGCAGCCCGACACGATGGCGCCGACAAGGACCAGCGCTCCGAGACCGCACAGCCCTCGTCGGATGGCGCGGGATCGTTCGATGGGGTCCCCTAGTCGGCTCATCTCGCTCGCCTCTGCATGGATGCTGAACCACTCTTGCGCAGCTATGACGCGGCCGTCACTGCCCCGGTTCCCACACGATGGCTGCATCGTGTCGGCCCGCCAGTTGCCAGCCCGACACCACACGGGTGATGGTTCTCAGCGGAGCCGTGTCCGGCGAGGCGCGCCGCGTCTCGGCCTGACATCCCTCCTAAGCCTGCCCCACAAAGCCATGCCGGCGACGCTATGCTGGCCTCTCTGGGCGGTACGCCGGATCTGGCCAGGAGACCAGCTGGGCATTGGATCGATCGCCGGCGGGGGACTCAGATGACCATCAGCGCAGCGCGCAGCATCATCGTCAGGCACAGGACCCCCGTCGTCGGAGGCCTGGCGATGATCGGACTGGTCGTGGTCATCCTCGCAGCCGGGCTGATCATCGGTGGCTCTCGCGGCAGCGGCGGCCGCTTCAGCCCGACTGGCTCTATGGCCAGCGCGCGCTCCAAGCAGACGGCGACGCTCCTGGCCGACGGTCCGAGCTGTACGACCCCAACAGCGGCACCTTCAGCGCGACCGGGCCCATGACCATCGCTCGCGCCGGCCAGACTGCGATCCTGCTGGCCGACGGCCGCGTCCTCATCATCGGAGGATTGGGGCTGTCCTCTGCCGAGCTGTACGACCCCACCAGCGGCACCTTCAGCCCGACCGGGCCGATGACCATCGCTCGCGACCACTACACCGCGACCTTGCTCTCCGACGGCCGCGTGCTGGTGGCCGGAGGCGATGCAGGCAATGGGCCGCTCGCCTCATCCGAGCTGTACGACCCGAAGACCGGCGCCTTCAGCCCGACCGGGTCGATGGGTTCGGCCAGAGCCTTCCAGACGGCGACCCTGCTGCTCGACGGTCGCGTCCTGATCGCCGGAGGAGCCGATACTTCAGGGGGCCTCGCCTCAGCCGAGCTGTACGACCCCAAGACGGGAACCTTCAGCACGACCGGGTCGATGGCCGAACCTCGCGAGGAACACACCGCAACGCGGTTGTCCGACGGCCGGGTCCTGGTCGCGGGCGGCGCGTCCTTCGACCGGACTGATCGGCCTCTTGGCAATGGGCCGCTCGCCTCAGCCGAGCTGTACGACCCGAAGACGGGAACCTTCAGCTCGACCGGCTCGATGGTCTTCGCAGCCGAGTTCTATACCGCGACGCTGCTTTCGGATGGCCGGGTACTCTTCGTCGGTGGCGACATCGGCAGGGCGTCGCTCGCTTCGGCCCAGGTGTACGACCCGAAGACCGGCGCCTTCGGCTCCGCCGGCTCGATGACCGTCGGTCGCGAAGGTCACACCGCGACCCTCCTGCCGGATGGCCGTGTCCTCATCGCCGGCGGCCAGGCCGCCGGGAATAGCGACTCTGGAGCCTCTTTCGCGTCAGCCGAGCTGTATCAGCCTTAGGGTGAGCGCGTCATTCGTCGCCTGTGCGCAAGGCGAGCAGACCAAGAATCCGGATGGCGTTGGAGGCCTCTCGGGAGTCAAGCCGACACTATGCGGGTGAAGGTGCGTAGTGGGCCGGTGGGAGCCACGAAGGGACAGGCCTCGGCTTGACGGGCTCCGGGGCCGGGAAGACCATTACACGAGGGGTGGTCGGCGGAGGTAATGGGCGCCGGCCAAGGGGGTCGAAGAGATGGCGATCCAATCCCGAACCGGTGGCAATGTCACATGGCGCGGAGCGACCTGCCTTGCCATCGTGGGCGTGCTGGTAGCCGTCGCGCCTGCCGGCTGCTCCCCGACTCGGACGCCGACGGTGGCCCCGACGGCTACGCCGACCCCCACCGCCTCGCCGTCGCGTGTCCCCGGATTCACCGTGACCGGCTCGATGACCACCGCCCGCAGCAACGCAACCGCAACTCTGCTTGCCGACGGCCGGGTTCTGATCGCCGGAGGGCTCAGCCCCACTGGACCGCCTATAGCCTCAGCGGAGTTGTACGACCCGAAGACCGGCACGTTCAGCGCGA
Organism: Candidatus Limnocylindrales bacterium; assembly: GCA_050014975.1. Taxonomy (GTDB): domain Bacteria; phylum Chloroflexota; class Limnocylindria; order Limnocylindrales; family CSP1-4; genus Fen-1039. The sequence goes on along the minus strand of JBEKCH010000133.1, from coordinate 2,514 downwards.
CGGGCTCAATGATGGCCGCGCGTTGGGGAGACACGGCCACTCTGCTGCACGATGGTGGCGTGCTGGTCGCAGGAGGTACCTCCGAATTCTCCATGGAGAAGCCGGCCACCGATCCTACGCTCGCTTCGGCCGAGCTCTACGACCCGAAGGCCGGCACCTTCAGCCCGACGGGCTCGTTGACCGTCGCGCGGCTCGGCGCCTCGGCCACGCTGCTGCCGGATGGCCGCGTACTCATAGCCGGCGGGGTCGGCTTCACCACGGCTTACGCCTCTGCCGAGCTGTACGACCCAGCGACAGGCAGGTTTAGCCCGACTGGCTCGATGACCATCGTGCGTGGCTCCGGCGCCACCGCGACGCTCCTCACCGACGGCCGCGTTCTCGTCGCCGGAGGCTATGAAGTGGCTGGCGGAGGGCCGGCCGAACTGTATGACCCGAAGACCGGCACCTTCAGCCAGACCGGTTCCACGTCGACCGCCCGACAGACGGCTACCCTCCTCGCCGACGGCCGCGTCCTGATGGCCGGAGCCGTCGACGGCGGCACGACCTCAGCTGAGTTGTATGACCCCACCACTGGCACGTTCAGCCAGACAGGCTCGATGGCCACCCCTCGCTTCCAGCACACTGCCACCCTGCTCGCCGACGGCCGCGTCCTGATCGCCGGAGAAGATGCTCCCGTCGAGCTGTATGACCCGAGAACCGGCAGTTTCAGTCCGGGCGGCTCGATGCTCACCAATCGCTGGGGTCAAACCGCGACGCTCCTCTCCGATGGCCGAGTACTCCTCGCGGGCGGCGACGGCACGAACAATCAAATGCTCGCCTCGGCCGAGCTATACCAACCTGCGCCGGCGCCATCGGCAAGTTCGAGTCCGGGCGCCGGTAGTCCCCCCGTTTCGGCCACGCCGGCGCCTCATTTCAGCGCGACCGGGTCGATGGCCACCGTTCGCGGCTACGGCGCCACCGCCACCACCCTCGAGGACGGCCGGGTCCTCATCGCCGGAGGCACAACCGACTCCGGCCAGGCCCTCGCGTCGGCCGAGTTGTACGACCCCAAGACAGGCACATTCAGCCGGACCGGCTCGATGACGACACCTCGCGGCGGTCACACTGCGACCCTGCTCCGAGATGGCCGGGTCTTGATCACGGGTGGTGCCACGGTCCCGAACCTGGGAGGCCCACCGCCTCCGACGCTCGCCAGCGCCGAGCTTTACGACCCGAAGACCGGCGAATTCAGTCGGACCGGCTCGATGGCCACCCGCCGCGAGTGGCATACCGCAACACCGCTCCCTGATGGCCGTGTGCTCATTGCGGGAGGTCTGGGCTACCAGGCGTCGCTCGCCTCGGCCGAGCTCTATGACCCGGCCACCGGCAGGTTCAGCCCGACCGGCACCATGATTACTGGTCGCGGCCTCCATACCGCCACGCTGCTTTCCGACGGCCGAGTCCTCTTCGTGGGCGGCAACGCCATGGCCCCCACGCTCCTTACCTCGGCCGAGCTTTACAGCCCGACGACCGGTAAGTTCAGCCGGACCGGCTCCATGACTACCCCTCGCGAGGGCCACACGGCCACGCTGCTGCCAAATGGCCGCGTGCTGATTGCCGGCGGGTCGGGCGACGCGTCGGCCGAGCTCTACGACCCGGCGACCGGCAGCTTCAGCCTTACCGGAACGATGAAGGCCGTGCGCAACGGCCAGACGGCCACCCTGCTTCCGAACGGCCGCGTGCTCATTGTCGGCGGGTCCGGGGACGCCTCAGCCGAGCTTTACGACCCGAGGACCGGCACCTTCAGCCCAACGGGCTTCATGACCATCGTTCGCTCCGAACAGACTGCCGCTCTGCTCGCCGACGGCCGCGTACTCATTGCTGGTGGCAACTCTTATGCGTCTGGATCGACTAACCCGGATCTGGCCTCGGCGGAGTTGTGCCAGCCTTAGGTTCCCGGCGGCTCGTTCAGAGTGCTGAGAGTCGGGAAGCCGCGCGCGCCCCCGGTGAAGTCGGAGGTCGCCGAGGGTTAGAACCTCCGACCGAACACCCCCGATCTCCGGGACTCAACGAGCTGCCGAGTCGACACGATGACCTGATCGTGCCCGCCGCCCGACACCCGGCCTAGGGCACGTAGGCCGCCAGCAGGTTGTAGACCGCGGCCGAGACCTCTGAGGTGTTGCCCACGACGATGATCTGGGCGGGCTTCAGACGGGTTAGCTCGGTCGCGGTGGCGGCCGGGATCGCGCCGGTCGTGGCCACCAGGAGCAGCGGGCCCCTGAGGGTGCCGGCGGCAGCGGCGGCCGCCAGGGCGCCGTTGAAGTCGGTGCCCGCAGAGACATAGACGCTGCAGCCGCAGCTGGCCGCGAAGGTGTGGGCGCTGATCGAGCCCGCTGTGCCGTAGCGATCCGAGCCCGCATAGCGGGCGATCTGGCCAGCTGGGGCATAGGCTTTCAGCAGGTTGTAGACCGCGGCCGAGACAACCCCTGTGCCACCCAACACGACGATGTGGGCGGGCTTCAGACGCACCAGCTC
>JBEKCH010000132.1:0-3991 GCA_050014975.1 Candidatus Limnocylindrales bacterium | reverse complement strand
GAGCTGGTGCGTCTGAAGCCCGCCCACATCGTCGTGTTGGGTGGCACAGGGGTTGTCTCGGCCGCGGTCTACAACCTGCTGAAAGCCTATGCCCCAGCTGGCCAGATCGCCCGCTATGCGGGATCGGATCGCTACGGCACCGCGGCATCGATCAGCGCCCACACCTTCGCGGCCAGCTGTGGCTGCAGCGTCTATGTATCGGCGGGCACCGACTTCAACGGCGCCCTGGCCGCCGCCGCCGCGGCCGGCACGATCACGGGCCCGCTGCTCCTGGTACGCACCAGCGGAGCGCTACCGGCCGCCACCACGACCGAGCTGACGCGTCTGAAGCCATTTCGCATCATCGTCGTGGGCAACACGTCCCTTGTCTCGGCCGCGGTCTACAACCTATTGGCGGCCTACGTGACATAAGGCGAGTGTCGTGCAGTCCGCGGCTGTCCGGCTCTCGCTCCCCCCTCCCCCCCCACATCGAACCTCAACTTCCCCGAGGGCGCCAGGGGCGCCGCAGGGGGGACCGTGCCTCTGGGGTCCGGGAGGCGAGCTTTCGGTCATCTATGGGGCTGCCAAGGGCAACACCACGGCCGGTCGTCTTCGATGTGGCGGGCTACTTCGTGAGGTAGGCCAACCGGGCTGCGAGCGACGTTCCCCGGTGGGACGGCGTGGCACGCGACGGATTGAGATTCCTCGTTGACCTGCCGGCGCCCGCGATGTACGTTCGGCGCCTGTCCAAAGACGGGCTTTTGGCCCGCTGGCAGGGACGTCCACCGTGGGAGCCGGTCGGGGAGATGACGCGACCCTCTCACGAAGCAGCTCGACGGGAGGAGTCGAATGAGACGTCGTGTATTTGCCGCGCTAACCGTGGTGGCGCTGCTGTTCGGAGCGCTTGTTCCGACGACCGCTGTCGCCGCCGGTGCGGTCGGACGCTTCCAACGGATTGACGTCAGCAAGATCGATCCCCAGCTGTTGCCGGCCCTGATCGACCCCACCCGCGTCATGGACGTCATGGTCCAGATGTCCGACGAGCCGGTAGCCGGCATCGTCGGGGACGCCAGGGACAACGGCACGACCGTGTCCGATCCCACGCGCAACGCCTGGCGAAGCCAGATCCAGGCCAAGCAGAAGCCCGTCGTCGACGCTGTGCGCAAGGACGGCGGCGTCGTGATCAGCCAGATGCAGGATGCCTACAACGGCATCCACGTCCACGTGAAGGCCGCCCAGCTGACCTCCCTGGCCGCGATGCCCGGGGTCGTGGGGATCCACCTGGTTCCCACCTATGAGCCGGCGCTCACCGAAAGCGTGCCCTACGTGGGCGCGCCGCAGGCCTGGACCACGACCGGGTACACCGGCGCAGGCGTGAAGATCGCCGTCATCGACACCGGCATCGACTACTACCATGCGGACTTCGGCGGGTCCGGCAATCCGGCCGACTACACGTACGGAGAGGCCCATGACACCACGGTGCCGGCCTACGATGCCGACGGCACCACGGTCGCTTTCCCGAGCGCCAAGGTGCCCGTCGGCTACGACTTCGTGGGCGATGCCTACGATGCCTCGTCCTCCATTCCGGCGGACACCATCCCCCATCCGGACGGCAACCCGCTCGACTGCAACAGCCACGGCACCCACACGGCCAGCACGGCGGCAGGCGAGGGCGTCCTCTCGGACGGCTCGACCTACACCGGGCCGTACAACTCATCGATCTACGGGTCCACCGACTTCCTCATCGGCCCCGGGGTGGCGCCGCAGGCGACCCTCTACATCTACCGCGTCTTCGGCTGCGAAGGCTCCAGTGACGTCGTGACCGAAGCCATCAACCGGGCCGTCATGGACGGCGCGGACGTGATCAGCATGTCTCTCGGCTCCGACTTCGGCACCTCCGACACGCCGGACGCCGTCGCCGCCAGCAACGCCTCGCGGGCCGGAGTTGTGGTCGTCGCGGCCTCCGGCAACGAGGGTTCCAGCGCGTACATGACGAGCACGCCCGCCTCGAGCACCGGCGCGATCTCGGTCGCCGCCCTGGACTCGAACGCCACCTTCCCGGGTGCCACGATCCAGCTGGCCTCCGGCAACATCTCCGCCCTCGACGCCAACAACGGGCCGCTTCCGGTGACTGCCCCGCTCGACGTTCTGATGTCGGGCGGTGGGATCTCCCTCGGCTGTGACGCCTCGGACTACTCCGGCGTAGGCGGGAAGATCGTCGTCACCGAGCGCGGCGTCTGCGCGCGGGTCCTCCGCGCCCAGCTCGGCCAGGCGGCCGGCGCCGTCGCAGTCATCATGGTCAACACTAGTGCCGGGCTGCCGCCCTTCGAGGGCCCGATCCCCGGCGTCACGATCCCGTTCATCGGAGTCGAGGCCGCCGACGCGGGAGCCCTGGTCGCGGCCGACGGCACGACCGTCACGATCGCGTCGGCCGGCCTGCTGTCCAACCCCACGTACAAGGATCTGGCCAGCTTCACGTCCTACGGGCCGCGCTTCGGCGACAGCGCCCTCAAGCCTGAGGTGACCGCTCCGGGCGTGAGCGTCGTTGCCGCCGGCATGGGCACCGGCACCGGCGTGCTCGTGGATTCGGGCACCTCCATGGCCACTCCGCACGTCGCGGGCGTCGCCGCCCTCGTCATCGACGCCCACCCGAACTGGTCGGTGAACGAGGTCAAGGCGGCGATCCTGAGCACCGCCGACGACTCCTCGGCCAAGATCCTGGGCTACGACCCGGTCGGGGCCGGCTCCGGGGTCGTCCAGGCGCAGCTCGCCACGACGACCGCCGCCATCGCCCTGACCCGCGACAAGCTCGACACGCTCTCGTTCGACAACGTGGCTCTCGGTGGCCCCTACTGGGCGACCCGATCGTTCACAATCGAGAACAAGAGCTCCAGTCCGATCACGTACAAACTGTCCGCCACCTTCATCGGCGGCTCGGCCGGGGCTCACGTCTCGGTCTCGCCGTCGAAGATCACCGTCCCCGGCCACCAGTCGCGCGACGTCGCCACCAGGCTGACCCTCTCCGCCTCGGCGGTCGCGGCGCTGCCGGCGGCCGACACCTTTGCGGGCATGGGTCCCGGCGCCGTCCTGACCGTCGAGGGCGTCGTGACCGCGACTCCGACCGCCGCCGGGGCGGGCGTGTACCAGCTGCACGTGCCGTTCCTGGTGGTGCCGCGCGGCGTCTCGAATGTCGTCGTCGGGCCGTCCGGGCCCTACAAGCTGAATGCCAGCGTTGGCAGCACGAACGTCAAGCTGCACAACTACGGCATCCACTCCGGGACGGCCGACGTATACGCGTGGGGTCTCTTTGACAAGGACCACACCCCCGGCATCGCCAGCGTCCGGGCCGTGGGCGTCCAGTCGCAGCCCGGGTCGTTCTGCGACCCGAGCATCCCGAACACGGACCGCTGCCTGATCTTCACGATCAACGGCTGGCACCAGTGGTCCAACGCCTCTGCCGCCGAGTTCGACATTGGCATCGACACCAACGGCGACGGCGTCCCGGACTACCTGGTCGTGTCGTTGGATCTGGGTTACGTGCTCACAGGGTCCTTCGACGGCATCGACGCCTCGTTCACGTTCGATGCCTCAGGCGACCTCATCGACGCCTGGTACGCGGATGCGCCGATGAACGGCTCGGTCATCGAGCTGCCGGCGCTCGCCAGCGACATGGGTGTCACCTCCGCTGCGCCGGGCTTCCGGTACTCGATCACGGGCTTCGACCTGATCACTGGCGCCATCGACTCGGTGCCCGGGACGGCCGCGTTCAACGCCTTCGCTCCGAGTGTCTCGAATGGCGACTTCCTGACGCTTGCACCCGGCAAGTCGGCGACGCTGTCGCTCAGCGTCAATCCCGCGCTCCAGCAGACCGCTCCGGCGCTCGGCTGGATGATCGTCAGCCTGGACAACCGGAACGGGGCCGCGCAGGCGGCGCTTCTCCCGGTCGGCAGGCTGCCCAAGCACTGACCCCTACTGCGCTCAATTGAGTGGCGGCCCCGCCCGTTACCCCGAC
>JBEKCH010000131.1:0-4135 GCA_050014975.1 Candidatus Limnocylindrales bacterium | reverse complement strand
CGTGCGCAACCCATGGAATACCGAATTCGCCGGCCGGATCGCCTTCCTCGCCCTCGGCGGGCGGCAGACGGCGTGGACGGCCGACCGGACCGAGTTCCTCGGCCGCAACGGCGCTCCGGACCGGCCCGCCGGCCTGGACCGCGGACACCGGCTGCAGGGAGCCGCCGGCGCCGGCATGGATCCGTGCGCCGCCCTGCAGACCAGCTTCGAGCTGGCCAACGGAGCGCGGACCCAGGTCGTCGTGCTGCTCGGCGAGGCGCGCGATGCCGCGGCGGCGGCCGACCTCATCCGGCGCGGGCGAACGGCTGACCACGAGGCGATGCTGCGCGACGTGGCGAGCTACTGGGACGGTACCCAGGGCACTGTCCAGGTGCGGACACCCGACCGCTCGATGGATATCCTGCTCAACGGCTGGCTCATCTACCAGGCGCTGGCGTGCCGGCTGTGGGCGAGGACGGCGTTCTACCAGGCAGGCGGCGCCTACGGGTTCCGCGACCAGCTCCAGGACATCATCGCCCTGGTGACCTCGAAGCGCGAGCTCGCCCGGGAACATCTCCTGCGGGCTGCGGCGCATCAGTTCGCCGAGGGAGACGTCCAGCACTGGTGGCATCCGCCGTCGGGTCGGGGCATCCGAACCCGCATCTCGGACGATCGCCTCTGGCTGCCGTACGCGGTCGGTCGCTACCTCGCGGTCACGGGCGACGCGGCGGTCCTCGACGAGACCGTCCCATACCTCGAGGGACCGGCACTGCGGCCGGACCAGACGGACGCCTACTTCCAGCCGGAACGCTCACCGGAGTCGGCTTCGCTGTTCGAGCACTGTGCGGCGGCTCTCGACCGGAGCCTGGCGGTGGGCGCCCACGGGCTGCCGCTCATCGGGTCGGGCGACTGGAACGACGGCCTGAACCGGGTGGGTCATGAGGGCCGGGGCGAGAGCGTCTGGCTGGGCTGGTTCCTGCACACCGTCCTGGCCGCCTTCGCGCCGATCGCGGAGGCCCGCGGTCAGCGTCCTCGCGCGGAGCGCTGGCGAGACCACATGAAGGCGCTCCGGCGGGCGCTCGAGCGCCACGGCTGGGATGGCGACTGGTACCGCCGAGCCTTCTTCGACGATGGCACCCCGCTCGGCTCCGCCACGAACGCCGAGTGCCGGATCGACTCGATCGCCCAGTCGTGGAGCGTCCTGTCGGGAGCCGCCAATCCTCCCCACGCGGAGCGGGCGATGGCCGCGGTGGAGGAGTACCTCGTCCGACGAGGTGACGGTCTCGTCCTGCTGTTCACCCCGCCGTTCGACCATTCCGACGTCGATCCGGGCTACGTCAAGGGGTACCTGCCGGGTATCCGGGAGAACGGCGGCCAGTACACCCACGGAGCCATCTGGTCGATCCTCGCCTTCGCGGCGCTGGGCCACGGCGACAAGGCGGGCGAGCTGTTCTCCATCCTGAACCCGATCAACCATGCCAGCACCCGGGCCGGGGTCCAGCGCTACAAGGTGGAGCCGTATGTCATGGCGGGCGACGTCTACACCGAACCGCCGCATGTCGGCCGCGGCGGTTGGACCTGGTACACCGGGTCGGCGGGCTGGATGTACCAGGCCGGCGTCGAGTGGATCCTTGGATTCCGTTTGCGCGGGACGACGCTCCTGCTCGACCCCTGCATCCCCCGCGCCTGGCCGGGCTACGAGATCCACTTCCGCTATCACTCCGCCAGATACGAGATCGTCGTGGAGAACCCGCAGGGTGTCAGTCGCGGGGTGGCATCGTCGGAGCTCGACGGACAGGCGCTGACGGGCGGCGGCGCCGCGATCGCACTCGCCGACGACGGCGCCACGCACCAGGTCCGGGTCGTCCTCGGCTAGGCCTCGAGGCGGGCGGGTTCAGGTCGGGTCCCGTGCGACACCGTCCACGATCAGGTCATGGTGTGCGGGGGTCGGGTGCGCTGTAACTGCTCGGGTCAGGGTCAAGGTCGAGCCGGGAGTCCGGCCAGACCCTCGGACGGGCGCTACGGTCCAGTGGGCACGGCCCTCCGAATCTGGGCGAGAAGACTGCGGCCGTGGACGATAACCCTGCCGATCTCACGCAGCTGGCCCGTTTCGAGCGGGGAGAAGTAGATGCGTTCATGGTCGCTGTCCACGAGCGACACGACCCAGATCGACTTACCCGGGCCCAGCTTGAGGGCCGATCGCCATCCAACGCGAGCGACGGTCGACGGTTCGATCCGCTGCGCGCTGTCGATATCACTCCATCCCGTGAAGAACGCCGCCGTCGGCGCATGCCAGTCGTACAACTCGATCTCGAGACGCTGCGCCTCCCCCGTCCTATCGAGGTAGTACTCCAGCGGGAAGTAGGTCTGGGCGTTCACGGCGATCACCACGTCGCCGGGCTGGACCAGCGCGGCGAGCTCCTGCGCCACCTCACGGCCGGGCTCGCTGCCCGCGTCCTGGCGAGAGTCCAAGACCGACTGACCGGATGCAATCGCCGTGGTGCAGATCAGCGGCAACACGATGAGACTCGCGAGTGCGCCAGTGGGCGCAAGTCGGGCAACACGGAATCTCCGCCGCAGGAGTCGACCCAGCGCGGCTGCGGCTGCTCCTACGGCGATCGCGAACGGAGGCACAGCGCTGCCCAGGTATCGCGGATCGTAGATCGAATGCAGCTGCGAGTAGGCCCATACCGTCGGCACTAAACCCAAGTCCAGTACGAGCGCCAGCGCGAGAAGGCGGCCCCGCCAGTGGCTTGGGGCGGGTCGAAGTCCGTCACCGTCGTCCGGTTGTCCTGTGCGAACGCCGCGGAGCATCGAGGCCAGCCCGAATAGCGCGACGGCGGCGAAAAGCACGACCAATCCCCACTCGCCTCCCGTCTGGCCAACGAACCAGTCTCGGAACGTGCTGGCCAGCGCACCGACATCCGGTCGAGGGGTCCAGAAGGGGTGGCCGTTTGTGGCCGCGGCGATCAGATTGGGCAGCCAGGGAGTGATACTCAGGGCTCCGATCACGACGCATCCGGCGGCCAGGACCGACGCGCGGCGGCGTAGCCAGATAAGGGCTACGAGGGCGAACGCGAGCTGTAGCACGGCGTTGGGGATCCGAGCGATAGCGTCCAGACCTCACCAGCGACCAACAGGACAAGGGCGATCCCGGCGACCGCTCGACGCCGCCTGGTCCAATCATCGTCGTGAGCGATAAGAAGCCAGATGACCCACCACGCGCTCGTGGCGAACAGGCCCTCTAGGCTGTACATCCGCGCGTCGCGGGAATTGCCCACCAACAGCGGGGAGAAGGCGACAACGATCCCCGCAATCCACGCTTCGGTTTCGCCCAGAGCGTCCCGGGCCCACCGCCAGGTGACGATCACCGTCGCGATCCCGGCGACGACCGACAGGGACCGGATGGCGGCTTCGGAATCGCCGAATACCGCCATCCAGCACTTCAGCAGCGCGATGTAGAGCGGGGGAAAGGTTTCCTGCGCCCCAAGGCGGAGCATGTCGCCAAGGGAGTGGCTAGCCAGGTACCAGGACGTTGCCTCGTCACGAAACAGCTGCTGGTCCCCCAGGAAAGCACCCCTCAGTGCCGCGGCGAACACGACGAGTACGGCTAAGCCGACCACGCTGATGACTCGTCGGGACGTCGCTGCGGAGCGAGCCTCCGCAAGAGCCGCTTGAGGATCAAGCTTCATCGGGATCGCCTTCCGGGTCGCCAATAAGCGTCTGCCTCAGTACTGCCCCTCCTTAGGACTGGCGTCAGAGGGTACTCGAAAGCACAAACGTGCAAATCCCATCTCGCGGGGATCACGTTGCCAGTGTGCACGATGCAGCCATCGTGACGGGGTGACGCTTGACGTCGGTTTGACGAGTCCGTTAGCAGAGGCCCGGTCGGGGCAGGTGTCGTCACAGAGCGCGTCACAGGCCGAGATCGTGCGCCGGGCGCTGGCGAAGACCTGTGTTCGCACTACCAGCGGCCTCGCCCATAGTCTGAATCCTGGCGTCTAGTGGGCCAGATCGGGGCTAGACTCAATGCTGGCCGGTTCCCGCTCTGCGTATGGCTGGTCGAGCGGGCCAGGTCCCGATGGAGGAGCCTCCGATGGGTCGTTATGGCAACCCCAAGTCGCTGTTGGTCATCGTGGCCTGCATCTGCTTTGCG
>JBEKCH010000130.1:0-4142 GCA_050014975.1 Candidatus Limnocylindrales bacterium | reverse complement strand
CTATATCCGCTCCGGCAAGCCGCCGGTCCTGGAGCCCGTCCCCGCCGAGCTCGACCGCGTCCGAGCCGCATTCGCCGCTGCCGCGGAAGGCATGACCGATGCCGAGGTGTCCAAACGGACAGGCCTGCCCTTCTACACGGCAAGGCACATCCTGACCAATCCGGTCTACGTCGGCCGGCTGCGCGATGGAATAGCCACCCGGGTACCGGCCGTGATCGACGGGCTCACCTGGGACCGCGTCCAGCTCGCGCGATCCCGCTTCAGCCGCCGGCACCCTGGCCGGCCAACCGCCCGCCGGCCGTATGCGCTCTCGATGCTCCACTGTGCCGCATGCGGGCGTCACCTCATCGGCCAGGCCGGCCGCTATCGCCACAACTTCCCGTGTCCTGAATGGCTTGGAGCTGGCCGGGCCGCACGGCGCGTCTTCCGCAACTCGACCGACCATCGCCACAAGGGCGTGAGCTATCCGGCCTCTTCGTTCGAGGGGCTGGTCCGCCAGGCACTGGGCCATGTGAGCGCCAACGCCGAGCTGGTCGCGGCGGTCGTGGGCAGGCTCGCCGATGACGAGACGGCGCCCGATCCGGTGACCCTTGCCCGCATCGAGCGCGATCGCGAGACGGCCATGGCGCGCTACCGCCGGGACCGCGACCCCGACGCCTTGGAGGCGACCATGCGGGCGCTTGATCAGGAAGAGCACCAGGCCATGGAGGCGCGTGCCGATGGACCGACGCCAGAGGAGGCGGTCGAATCCCTGCGCGAGCTGCCCAAGTTGTGGGACGACGCCGAACCGTCGGGCCGTCGGCTCCTGGCCGAGGCGCTCCTCGATCGGATCGACGTTCTCGGGGCTCGCAAGGTCAAGCTACACCCGAGCGCATCGGCGAAAGCTCAAGGGTGGGACGTGGCCTGGAATGGGGCTCGATTGGTTGTTATGGTCGGGGCGAGAGGAGTAGGCCCTCAGACCGAGCATGCCGGATTGTCGTGCCAGATTGACTGCGGATAACCCGAGACTATGGCTTGATCGTGGCCGAGCGGGTCAGGTGGTGCAGGGCCTAGCTGGCCTGGGGGCCACCCGCGCCGAGAAAGGTTTCCAGCTCCGCGACTGCGTCTCGCAGCGCGTCGTTGGCGCTACGCCACACCCGCCAGTTGGCGCAGCTTCGCTCCGTCCACCTGGAGGTGATCCCCGGAGCCACGTCGAACGCCTTGAGAAAGGCGCGCGATTCCGAGTTTCGAGTCGCGACAACCCGGCCAGTGAGACGGTGGAACTCGACGAAATCCATGAGGCCTCCCGCAGCGGACCGCACCGCGTGCGGACTGACTGTACTCCGGGCCACCCGACTGCGGACACGATGACCACATCGCTTGGCGGCGCTCGAGCCGCTCGGATATGCCGGTAGGCCTGTCCTATTTGGTCGAGGCCGGGCCGGTGGTGGGCGTCGGGGTTGGCGTGGCGAGACTCTGCCGGGGCGTCAGATCCGGCGATGACCAGACCACGGAGTCGACCACGATTGCCTCCGCACATCGCGTCCGAAGGTCAGCCGGGCATTGAGCGGCGAGGGCATCGTCGAGGTGGGCCCGGACGACCACCACCTGACCATCGACGGCGTCGAAGGTGCTGGCCGGCGCGATGGCCAGCATGTCGATGGAGATCTCCGTGGGACCACATGCCTGGAGCAGCCCCTGGCCGGCCGCGTTCAGGTCGGCAGGTGTGGCGCAAGCCCCAGGTGCCCAGTCGTTCGGAGTGACCGAGACGACCCCACCGAGCAGGAAGCTGCCGGACAGACTGTTGAACGACCCGTCGCTGCCGCGGTAGACCGGCTCGCCGTTGATCTCGCTCGGCACAGTTGGCCAGACCACCGCCTGGACAACCACGGCGGCTTCGCATGCGGCTCGCTGGTCGGCGCTGCACTGGGCGGCCTCGGGGTCGTGGGTGTGGACCCGCAGCACAGCGGCGTGGTTCCCCCCGCTGTGCAGCAACGCATATGGCGAGCTCTTTGGCGCGGCGTAGATGAAGGTGGGCTGATCCGAGCCGGAAATGGTGGTGCTCGAGAGGGCCAGCCCGCCACAGAACTGGGCGATGAGGTCGCCCGCTGCACCAGTGTTCTCCGGGACGAGGAAGCAGGAGGGCATCGCGCCACTCGGAAGGAACGCCGCCAGCAGGAAGCTGCCATTCAGGTTCGCCCATTCGGCCTGTTCGGGGATGAGATAGACACGCTGGCCGTCTATCTGGGTAGGGATGCCGTCGGAGCCCAGGGTGATCAACGATGCGCTGGCCGGGACCGATGCCGTCGTGGTGGCGGTGGAGGCAGCTGGTTCGGTGCCTGGCTGCTGGCGCAGGGTTATGCCCAGGAGGGCCGCGCCAGCGATCACCGCAACGAGGCCGGCGGCGAGGCCAATGGGCAGCCTGCTCGCGACGCGGGCGCCGCCCGCTCGACGTGATGTCGGCGCGCCACGTACTGCATGAACGTCGGTCGATGCCGTCGGAACAGCCGCATCAAGTGTCCGGAGTCTCGAGCGCAAACGCTCGTCGAAGTCATTCATCGTTCGTGCTCCCAATCGCCGGGCGCAGGCGATCGCGTGCCCGGGACAGCCAGCTCGACACCGTGCCCCGGGCGAGGCCCAGCGCGTCGGCGACTTCTTCCTGTGTGTACCCGTCGAGAACGGTCAGCAGAAGGGCGGCTCTCACGGCTGGCTCGAGCTCGGAGATGGCCCGCCAGAGATCCGGGTCGGTCTTCATTGCCCAGGCGGCGTCGGTCTCGTGCAGCTGCAGAAAGCCCCACCTTCGGCGCCTGCGCATCTCGTCGATGGCGAGCCGGATCCCGACCGCCGCAAGCCAGCGCGCAACGTCGTCGTGCGATCCGATCGGCCATCTCTGGACGGCACGGGCGAATGCCTCCTGGGCCAGGTCTTGAGCCTCGTCGGGGTCGCCCACAATCAGAGTGATGCGCCGCTGGAGCCAGGGCATATGGACGCTGAACGCGGCCTCAAGATCGCGGGTCTCGACCGCAGTCCGTTGGGTTGTCACAGTCGCCAGCTTCTCCATCTGCCCGGTCTAACGTCCGAGGCGCCCCAAGTGTTGCAAGAGAGTATCCGCAGCGCGGAGGAGTCTCCGGCCCCGAACATGTCGTTGGCTGGACTGAGCCCACCACGATGCGCGGTTAGTGTCTGGGGACCCGGCACGTGTGCGTCCTAGCCCGGCTCATCCGCCGGTGGCCACATGGCTGTGATCACTTCGGCGAGCCAGCGTAGGGTCCGAGCCGAGTCTGGTGGGTAGGTGATGAAGTGGGACGTGCGGTGGGCGGTGACATTCCGCAATTGACGGATGTTGTCGAGGTACTCCTGCTCCCAATCCGGGCGCAGGCTCGTCTCGATCCAGTGCGTCCTTTCATCGGATGTCCAGGTCTCCCATTCAGCGGGGATCCGTCGCCTAGATCCCGACTGCGTGAGTTCCGTCGAGAGGATGTTTCTATAAGCCTGCGACCAGATCGTGCCGAGCCAACCACTCAAGACTCCGCTTGTTCGGCCCCATCGCAGGAGACTGGCCAGGCTGCCGTCGAAGTGCGAATCGCCCTTGAGGTGCCAGCCGCCAGTTCCATCAGGACGTCGTCGGCCGAGCCGGGGCACTAGTTGGGCATAGTCGTCGACGGGGACCGTCTCCTGTTTCCCGGTTCCATGTTCGACGAGGGGCACCCTGCCGGAATGCCATTCCACGAACCGGACACCCAAGACGAACTCAATCGTCATGTCCGCCGCCGAGGCGCACATGCCGAACAGGTCGTAGGAGAACGCCCCGTAGGTGTGGAGATGCCGCAGCGTGTCGAAGTGCCCTCGAACTTCCTCTGGCACCGAGGAGGGCAGATCCAGACCCTCAACAAGTCCCTGAATGAAGCTGACGGCGCTCTCGTCGGTGAGTCGTCTGTCCGTCATCAAGCCTTCGGGGCCAAACAGGCCGGTCCGGCTGTCTACCTGCATCAGTTCTGCGATCGTCTTGCGGTTCACCTTCTGCCCCCTTGACCAGGGTCTGGCGTGTCAACGGCCACGTAGAAGTCCCCATCTGCGGCCATCAAAAGTCCCCACCCCTTGACGGGTGGATCACAGCGTCGTCGGTGGCCCACCTCCTCTTGTTCGAGCTTCCTTCATCCGGA
>JBEKCH010000129.1:0-4831 GCA_050014975.1 Candidatus Limnocylindrales bacterium | reverse complement strand
CCGATGAGGCGGGCTTTCTTGTGTCCCGTCGATGTGTCACACAAGGAGCGCGGGACCCACAGCTTCGACCAACTCGCGACCCTGATTGTAGGGTCCAGCCAGCGATCCCAGTCGAACTCCGGCAGGATGACTGGCATGCGGTTGTGGATCTGCCCCAGGAGCGCGTTCGGCCCGGTCGTCAGGATGGTCGCCGAGCGCAGCGGATCGACCGCGCCCGTGGGCGCGTCCGGATCGTGCCAGGAGGCCCACAGCCCGGCGAGTGCCAGCGGCCGGCCGTCGGCGCGGCGGATGTAGTAGGGCTGGCGGGCGAGTTGTGGGCCACGGCGCCATTCGTAGAAGCCATCTGCCGGCACGATGAGGCGGTGCTTGGCCAGCAAGCCCCGGAAGGCGGGCCGGAGCGCAACCGTCTCGGCTCGGGCGTTGAACATCCTCTCGGGAGCCCGGGCACTCCGTTCTGTCCACGAAGGAACGAGACCCCAGCGATAGCCGACGACCGCCCGCTCGTTGTCCGGGCGCTCGACGACGACGGCGATGCGCTGTGTCGGGGCGACGTTGTAGTGGGCGCCGACGTCGTTGAGGCGGTCCTCGGCGGCGAAGATGGCCGCCATCTCGCTGGTCGGTCTCTGGGTGAAGCGTCCGCACATGACGGCAGTTTGGCACATCCGTTCTGCCTCAGCCAGGTCCCCGGCAACCACGCACCCGGCCCCGCTCGGGAACCCGCAAAGCAGCAGGAGCGTCGTAAGGCCATGAAACTGCTCGCCGTCTTCGTGTTGGCGGTGGTGTTCGGCGGATGCGCGACGCCGCAGCCTACGCCTTCCGCCACACAAATACCGACCCCTACCGTGACACCCGCCCCGAGCCCGACCCCCGTATTCGTGTGCCCGCCAGGTGACCCGAGAGGGCCCACCCTTCCGCCGGGTGGTTGTGCCGAAGAGGAACGCGCTGCCCTCGCCGCCGTCTCGGGCTTTGGCTACCCTGTCGCGAGGATCGAGATCATTCCAAACGGTTGGCCGTGCGGAGTTCCATTCAACCCTCCGATCACCTGTCTCGCCGTCCTGCGCGGACCGGCTGCCTACGTCTATTTCGTCGGGACCGACAAGGTGGCCGCGCTCACGTTCGCTTCCGGGCCGGACGGATCACTGACCGCAAGGGTCGTGGCGTCCCAGGCACCGCCGCCCAGTCCGACGCCCACGAGCTGATAACCACAACATCTTGTGCCTACCTGAAGCAACCGGATAGGCAGAAGCCGCAGACAAGCCGCGCCCCGCTAGGCTCCGTCCGGCCCCCGCTCCGCTAGTCGCCGACAATCCCGGCCCAGCGGCCAGTTCGAGCGGCTGCGTCGGGGCCGTATACGCCAGTGGGAGAATCTGCGCTGAGCACGGGGGCTTGGACACGCGGCCCAAACACAGGCCGCCGGGACCGCGCCGAGCCACTGGCGAGACCGACCCGCGATGAGGCGCCCCAAAGGAGAGCAGGGGAATGGCCGGACGCGGTCTAACCATAGTTGCCCTCGCAGTCCTGCTGGCCGGGTGCAGCGCGAGCGCGAGTCCCACACCGGCACCTACTCCGGCCCCCACGCCGGCCCCCACGCCGCCGCCAACCCTCATGGCCGCCAAGGTCGTGGCCACCGCTCCGGCCGGTCAGCTGATCAAGGCGGGCGTCCTCACCGTCTGCTCCGACACGAGCGCCCCGCCCCAGGAGTCGCTCGACACCAGCAACAACGCCGTCGGCTCCGACATCGACCTGATCAAGGAGATCGCGGCCCGGATGGGCCTTACGGCCACCGTCGAAACCACGGCGTGGGATTCGCTCATCCCGGCCCTGACCGGCGGCAGCTGCGACATCATCATCTCGGCCATGACGATCGCGGTCGACCGCCAGGCCCAGGTCGACATGATCCCCTACTTCGCGGCCGGCCAGTCCTTCATCGTGCTGAAGGGTAACCCGAGCAACATCAAGTCGATCGATGACCTGTGCGGCAAGGCCGTCGGGGCCTGGCCGGTGGAGGCCGACCACATCGCCGGGACCGGTCTCGGCTACGACAACACGAACAGCCTCGATGCCAACTGCACGGCCAAGGGCAAGCCGGCAATCACCCTCCAGCAGTTCGACGAAGACACCAGCGCGCTCCTCGCGCTCCAGGCCGGCACCATCGTCGCCTACTTCATCGACGAGCCGGAGGCCGGCTACCGAGTGGCGCAGGGCGCCGGCAAGTTCGAGCTGGTGGGCGCCATGACCCTCGACCGCCGCGCCGAGGGCATCAGCGTGACCAAGAACCACACCGGCCTGCGCGACGCGGTCAAGGCAGCCCTGCTGTCCATGATCAACGACGGCACCTACACCCAGATCCTCACCAAGTGGGGCGTCCAGTCCGGCGGGATCACGGCCGCGGATGTCAACGCCACGCCGCTGCCAGCGGCGTCATAGGCGGCCTCCCGGCCAAGTCCCGGATGGCGCGCTGACCGCGTCGTCCCTGACCTCAGGCGCTCCGCCAGTCGCCGACCATCCCGGCCGCGCCGGCCAGTTCGAGCGGTCGCGTCGGGGCCGTATACGTCGGTGGGAGAATGTGCGTTGTGCACGGGGGGCTTAGACACGCGGTCCACACGCTGGCCGCCGGAACCGCGCCGAGCCACTGGCGAGACTGACCCGCGAAGAGCGCCTGAAGGGAATTGAGGCATGCGCGGGCCGTACCCGGCGGGACGGCTTCTCGTCGGTCTGATCGTTGTCTTCGGGCTGGCCGGTTGCAGTGCCAGCGCGAGTCCCACCCCAGCGCCGGCAACGCCGCCGCCCACGCCGCCACCAACTGTCGCGGTAGCTACGCCTACGCCGAATCTGACGCCTGCAGCGACGTCTGCACCTTCGCTGACGAGCGGCACCCCGAGCCCGGTCAGCTCGATGACGGTTGCCCGTGTGGACCATACCGCAACGCTGCTTGCCGATGGTCGCGTCCTCATAGTCGCTGGGATCGACTCCACCACGGTCCTCGCCTCAGCCGAAATCTATGACCCGAAGACCGGCACCTTCACCGCGACCGGCTCGTTGGCACCCGGCGGTAGTACCGAACCCTACTCGGGTCGTTGGGGCCACACCGCCACGCTGCTCTCCGACGGCCGAGTCCTCGTAGCCGGAGGCACCCCGAACACCGGCTTTACTGTCCTCGCCGGTGCCCAGATCTATGACCCGGCGACGGGCAAGTTCAGCCCGACCGGCTCGATGAGTACCGAACGCTTCCAGTTCACCGCCACGCTGCTGTCCGACGGCCGAGTCCTCGTAGCCGGAGGTAGCCCCGACAACATCACTGTCCTCGCCTCAGCCGAGCTATTCGACCCGAAGACCGGCACCTTCAGCCCGACCGCCTCGATGGCTACCGCTCGCCAAAACCAAACTGCCACGCTGCTCTCCAACGGCGACGTACTGATCGTCGGAGGCGACAATGTCCCCGGGAACGCTGTTGCGTCGGCCGAGCTGTACAACCCGAAGACCGGCAAGTTCAGCGCGACCGGCTCGATGGCTACCGCTCGCGCTTACCAAACTGCCACGCTGCTGTCCAACGGCGACGTTCTGATCGTCGGAGGCACCCCCGATGGCACCAAGATCCTCTCCTCAGCCGAGCTGTATGACCCGAAGACCGGCAGGTTCAGCCCGACCGGCTCGATGGCTACCGCTCGCCGCGGCTATATCGACTTCTTTCCGGGCCGCGGCTTTACGGCCACGCTGCTGTCCAACGGCGACGTTCTGACCGTCGGGGGCGACAATGTCGCCGGGTACGCTCTTGCCTCAGCCGAGCTGTATGACCCGAAGACCGGCAAGTTCAGCGCGACCGGCTCGATGGCTACCGCTCGCGTTGACCAAACTGCCACGCTGCTCTCCAACGGCGACGTTCTGATCGTCGGAGGCGGCAATAACGCCACATCGTTTCTTGCGTCGGCCGAGTTGTATGACCCGAAGACCGGCACATTCGGCCCGACCGGCCCTTAGGTACTGAAGGTCCGCTTTCCCAGACCTGCGCCCCTCAACCTGCAAGCCGCTCGGGTTCTCCGGGCGGCTTGCCGTGGCCTTGCCTCGTGGCTGAAGGGCTGGCCCTGTCTAACTTGACAGTGGCGACTGCCGCGATCGTCATCTCACTGGCGCGTCTGGAGGCGGCCCTCGATGGCGACCTGCTGGCCCTCGTTTCGGAGCGGGCTCGAACTCCTCGGAGTTGAGCACGAGAACGAGGGAGAAAAGCTGGCGTCCCTTTCGGAGCGCCATCCGGCAATCGGCCTTACCGCTTCGGGTACGCCTGGACGCTCACCGCGAGCGAGGCGTCGCGGCTCAGCCCATCCGCAATGTCGTGCGCGGTGGCGCATGCCTGAACGATCCTGTAGGCATCGTCAAACTCGACGCCGCACACCCGTACGCTCACGGCGCGATCGCCACGAACTTCCTGGATCACATCGGTGCCATCGTCCTCAGTCGTGATCCTCCAGGGTGGGTTCCCGACTCGCTGTGCGAGGATTTGCATGACCCGATTGCGCGTTCTCTCGTCCATTGCCATCACCTCTCGACGCCCGATCTTCCGATCGGTTCGAATGCCGAGCAGCGGCTGCATCGGGCGGCTCTGGCCGTGCCACAGTCGGGCTGCGGCACCCACCGTCCCGCCGGCTCGGCCCTCGACTCTGGTTTCACGAGCGTCATCGTACCCATCGCCATTCTTGAGAACTCAACAGCAGCCTGCTTCAAAGACGTGGAGCTAGCCTATCGGTGAGCGGAGTCGCGGCTGCATGCCGGGCACAAGCTTCTGCGCTTCGGCCGGTCACGTTCTGAGCCCCCTGTCATGTCGGTGAGCTGCTCA
>JBEKCH010000128.1:0-4253 GCA_050014975.1 Candidatus Limnocylindrales bacterium | reverse complement strand
CGGCCGATCGTGCCCTATCGGACCGTCGTTCGGCAGATCGCATTCTCTATGGACAGGTGACCCGCCTGAACGAGCTTCCGATCTCAACGCCCGCTTGTCGCATCCACACAGGAGTCTTGACGCGCCTGTACGCCGACGCTAAGAACTCGAGCCACTAGCCCGGTCGCGACGTGTGCTAAGTGGGCTGGAGCGGCTGTGCGCTGTAGCAACTTGCCGGTCGCCGTGCCTCAACAGACTTCGTCCGAAGGCCTGGATCAGATAGTACATGGCCGTGGCGCCAGGATCTTGGATCCCGACCCCACCATCATGACGGTAACTGGCGCGCCCCAGCTTAGCCTTCATGTGGATGGTCGCCTCCATCCCGGCCTTCGCGGCTGCGAGAGCGGCCTCGATGGCTCTGTTGTTATCAGCGCCGTCTCTCACCGCCCGTTCTAGTCCCTCCACTCCGGGCACAAGACAATCAAGCAGAGTCTTGTCTCCGACTTGAGCCTTGCCCCGCCTCCTGACATCATCAATGGCCCCGCGGCCGACAGCTACCAGGTCCCGGATATCGATCTCCGGGCGCCCCAGAATTGCTCTACCGCCCCCCAGCAATGCCGAGCTTAACAGAGTTCCGAAGGTGGATGGGCAGGCGCGGTTGACGGCCGTGCCGCAGTCCATAATCAACTTGCCGATGTCATCCTCGGATTGGCCGGCCAGATATCGAGCCATCGCATTGCTACCCAGGGCCGCCGTTACTCCCATGTCGCCATCTCCGAGGAGGGCGTCGAGCTGCCCCAGCTCCTCCGCGTGACAACCCCACTCAGCGGCAGCCTCTGTCATCGCTGAGCCGATCGTCCGTGCGTCCAACCCTGAAGTCACCATCGATTCCACTGCAGCAGAAACGGGGAGAAGGCTGGTGCATCCAACAGATGCTTCAACCCTTCGTCCAGTCTGACTAGGGTGAGTGAGGCCCCTGCCATTTCCATTGACGTAGCGTATTCCCCCACGAACGTTCGGTATACCCTCAGGCCCTCGGTGTCGAGCCTGTCGCGAACCCTGTTATACAGAATGAACAGTTCCTCTGGGGGCGTCGCGCCGAGGCCATTGACCAACACCGCAACTTCATCATCCCGACCAAATGGCAGATCGCCAATCACCTTCTCAGCCATGATCTCGGCGACCTCATCGGCCGGCCTGAGTTTCATACGTTCAATGCCGGGCTCTCCATGAATGCCCATCCCCAACTCCATCTCGTCCTCTCCGATGATGAAGTTCGGTCGACCAACCGCCGGTATGGTACAGGGACTTAGGGCGACACCAATCGTGCAAGTCTGTTCGATGACCTGATCTGCAGTCGCCTTGACCTCGTGAAGGCTAGCGCCGGTATCAGCCTTCGCGCCCGCAATCTTATAGGCGAAGAAGATACCGGCAATACCGCGTCGCCGATCCTTCGCGGATCGCGGCGCCGATGCTACATCATCTGCTGCAATGCTGAGCTCTACCGGTATGCCTTCATCAGAAGCCAACTCCGCCGCCATCTCGAAGTTCATTTTGTCGCCGCTGTAGTTCCCAAACAGGTAGAGCACCCCAGCGCCGCCATGGACTTCCCGCGTGGCTGCTAGTATCTCCTCCGCACTTGGCGAGGAGAAGACGTTCCCGACTGCCACTCCGTCCAGGAGTCCGGGCCCGACATAGCCAAGGAAGAGTGGAATATGACCTGAGCCGCCACCGGTGCAAATCGACACCTTACCTCTCACTGGGGCGTCACTTCGGACTAATGCGCGCGAGCTACCAGTGGCCAGTCGGAGGTGGTCGGGATATGCCTTCAAGATGCCAGAGATAGTGTCATCTACGACGCTAAGTGGATCGTTGATGAGTTTCTTCATCTTCCGAGCTCCCCAAATCGCGACCGGCCGGGCAGTGTGTCTGGTTCCTAAGCATCGGGAGTAACTCAGCTGTATGTTAGATCAAGCTTGCTGGAGATGTCAGGCGCTATCGGCATTCCGGAGGGCTTGCAACTCATCAACGCAGGTTTGACTCATCTCGCGGGCCGGGGCGCCCCGAGATCCGGCAATGCCTGCAAGGGATCAAAATGGGCCCACGCGCCGATCGCGGTGGCAGACCGCGGCATGGCCGTGCTCGAAGGCGCGCGCAAGGCGACCGAAGACGGCGACTTCCTGCGTGAAACGCTGCGCCTGCTCGCTCAGGGCCGTATGGAAGCCTAAGTGACCGAACTCGCAGGCGTGCCTAAGGGCGAGCGAGCGCCCGAGCGCCCGATGACGTGTCGCAACGGCTATCGCGACCGCGCTGCGACACCCGGACGGGCTCGATCTCACAGCCATCTTGCTGGTCCCGCACTTGGTCATCCTTGTGTTGGTCCGGGCCAATTCGGCTTCAGCGGACGCCCGCGATGAGAAGTCGATGCGGGCGTTGTAGCGCCGAGCGAACTACAGAGAGGATGAGTGCCTCGAAGCTGGCCATCGTCCGTCGCGCCAGGCAGAGCTGAGAGGTAGTCGGTTCGTCAATGGCGTATCATAAGGCGGCTGACCGGTCGGCCACCATGTAGGGCCGATC
Source organism: Candidatus Limnocylindrales bacterium (assembly GCA_050014975.1). GTDB lineage: Bacteria > Chloroflexota > Limnocylindria > Limnocylindrales > CSP1-4 > Fen-1039. The sequence goes on along the minus strand of JBEKCH010000128.1, from coordinate 1,697 downwards.
ACAACGGGCTGTCCGGTCTCCTAACCCGCCGCAACAGAGAGCGATGCCGCAGCTGCTTGTCCTCATACACACCGTTCCGCCGCTCGTGGGGGAGTTCACCGAACTTTGCCAGGAGGTGCTTCCTGGCGTTCGCTTGCTCCACGTGCTGGACGAGCCGCTGCTGGAGCGGATCCGCCAGCACGGCTCCGCCACCCCCGAGGATGACGAGCGACTGGCAGACCATGTCCGGATTGCCGAGGCGGTAGGCGCCTCAGCAGTCTTGGTGACCTGCTCGACCGTATCCTTCTGCGTCGACGCGATCCGGCATCGATTCCGCGTTCCAATCACGAAGATCGACGATGCGATGGCTGCGAAAGCCGTGCGGCTCGGAACGCGCATCAGCATCGTCGCCACCAATCCAACGACGTTCGAAGCGTCACGGCGGCTCATCGAGGACGAGGCACACCGCATCGGTAACCCGGTTCACATTCGCCTCCGGCCGGTTGCCGGCGCGCTCGAGGCACGCCTGCGCGGCGACGACGCGGTCCACGACCGGCTCGTGGAGTGCGCGGTGCGCGGGGAGGCGAACGAGGCGGACGTCGTGGTCCTCGCCCAGGCATCGATGGCGCGCGTCCTCGACGCCATGGCCGGGGCGCCCGTTCCGGTCCCCGTGCTCGCGAGCCCGCGCCTGGCACTCGCCGAAGTTCGGCGCGCCCTTCTCGCCGGGGCGGAGCAGGCGGAGAGAGCGACAGGAATGGCAGAGGCGCGGCTGTGAAGATATCCCTCGTCATCGCACCGCCCGAGGCGCAGCCGTCGGCCTTCGTGGTATTCCGCGACCGGCTCGACGCCAGCGTGCGGAAAGCCCGCGCTTTGGGCTACGACGGGGTTGAGCTCGCGCTCGCGGTCGCGTCGGACGTCGAAATCCCATTCATGAGACGCCTGCTCGCCAATGAGGGAATGCGGCTGGCAGCCGTGTCGACGGGGCGCGTGTTCGCGGAACAGAGGGTCTGGCTGACACATCCCGACCGGAGCGTCCGGGGGCGCGCGGTCGAGATCCTGAAAGGGCTCATCGATGTTGCGGTCGAGTTGGACGCGCCACGTGTGAACATCGGCCGCGTGCGAGGCATTGTCCACGAGGGTGAGTCGGTCGAGACCGCCCAGGCGCGCTTCTTTGAAGGGATCGGCGCCTGCGCCGAGTACGCGACCCCGCACGGTATCAACATTGTGCTGGAACCGGTGAACCGCTACGAGACGAACTACATCAACAGCGTGCTCCCTGATGGCATCGGCGTCATTCATCGGCTCGGACACCCCAACGTCAAGCTCATGCCGGATGTCTTCCATATGAACATCGAGGACGCGTCGATCGCGGACAGCCTCGTGGCGGCTGGTTCTCTCGTTGGCTACGTGCACCTTGCGGACAGTAATCGATGGGCGCCCGGACAGGGCCACACGGACTTCCATGCGATCGTTCGAGCCCTCGCGAAGATTGGCTACGACGACGACGTCGCGGTCGAGATCTTGCCGTACCCGTCCGCCGACGAAGCGGCGACACAGGCAATCCGGTACTTGCGCGCATTGATCCCGCGCGAGTAGCGGCCGCCGCACGAGGCGCCGTCAAGACTCCTGTGTGGATGCGACAAGCGGGCGTTGAGATCGGAAGCTCGTTCAGGCGGGTCACCTGTCCATAGAGAATGCGATCTGCCGAACGACGGTCC
>JBEKCH010000127.1:0-4341 GCA_050014975.1 Candidatus Limnocylindrales bacterium | reverse complement strand
GCGACACTGGACGACGCTGGCAAGGAGCTGGCGACGATGGCCCCCGAGGAGTCGCTCTGGCAGGCTGGCGCTCGGCCAGAAGGGGTCACGAGCGGCACGTTCTACGCTCGCTTCCGCCGCTATCTGCGGGCGGCTGGCCTGGCCCCGACGGGCGTTCACGTCCTGCGGCACACCGCGGCCAAGCTCCGCCGGGACGCCGGTGAGTCGATCGAGGCGGTGTCGGCCTACCTCGATCATTCGAGTTTGGCTACGACGACGACGTACTTGCGCCGCCTGGAGGGCCAGGAGGATCGAGCCTGGCGCCAGGTGGCCGAGGCGATCGGGGTGTAGCCGGACCCGTGTGACAAGGGAGAGCCCCCGCCGCCTGAGGGGGGAAGGCAGCGAGGGCTCGGAGGAGTGACCACGCCCGGGTAGGAGGCGCGACCTTCTTTCCGAAAAGTCTATGGCGAAGATATTCAGACTCAGATAAGCCCCGGATAAGCCCAGTTTGCTTAAGTTAGGTGAGGTCGGGCTCCGCTCTATGACCGGGCCGATACCGGGCGACGGTGAGCTTGCCGGTGAGGGAGCTGCCGCGGGCGTCCCGACCCGGCTCTGAGCCGGTGCTACGACGGGAGCCGAGTCTCCTGCTCTGACTTTAGCCTGGACTGACGCCTACGCCACTGCGTCTGTCGGTTCCGTTCGGGTACGCCGCTGGCTCGACATTCCTCGCAGTACCGGCGTCCACCCTTCTCGATCGGTGCGCCACAGCCCACGCACAGCCGCAGCCCGACTCGTGCGACCGCCGAGAGAAGTTCGACAGCAAGGCCTCCGTACAGGCCCCCAGCGGAGTGGAGAATTCGAGGCTGCCCGTCTACGAACATCAGGAAGTCCTCGATGCCGGCCTGCCATAGATGGCCGTTGACTTGCCAGGTGATCTCGTTCTCCTCCCGAGGCGTACGCGCTTTCGCGGCCAGCACGAGAGCCCGCGAAAAGTGGCTGCTGATGAGCCGCCAGTATCTGACGGGCTGCCGGTCCGGGAGTAGTGGCGGTGCGGGCCAGTCGGGCACTCGGACAATCTGCTCTTGGAGTGCCCCGAAGCGCTCAGCGAATGCGCGGATCTTCTCGTCAGGGGCGTCCTTCAGCCCGGCAAACCTGAGCAGCATGGCGCGACTCGGATAGACGTCAGCTACTCCGAAGGTCATGAGGAAGCCTCGGTGCTCGCGCCACTCCCACCAGGGATAGGGTTCCAAGCGGGCTGCCGCCTGAGCGTGCGCGTGCAGGACAAGATCGTCCGGCCACTCGAAGACCAGCTCCTCGCCTTCGAGGCGGACTCGCTTTGGCCGGCGCCAGCCAACCGTGGCAGGCGGCCGCCCCTCGTCGAGACCAGCAATCTCCCACGCGATCCTGACCTGATCCGTCACGCTTTGCTAACGCTCCAACTGTTGTAGCGACTATTGAGTTCCACTACAAAGAAGGGTACGCGGGCTTCCGCGTGGGCGTCAAACGGACGGAGATGAAATCGTGCCCCGTCAGGCGGCCGGGCTGAGCGATGTCCGAGCCTCGTAGCTACGCGCGTGCGCGCGTAGCACCAGGAGATAGCACCTCTTCCTTGAGGGAAGGTGCTAGTGCTACGAGACGCCTCTCGACTGAAGAAACCAGGAGGCGGCTGGCGGGAGCGCCGGCATTCCCCGGGCCGCGATGTGACGGGACGACCCTCGACTCCCAGGCCCGCGGGTACGAGCAGGCCACCGGGGATCTGGTCCGCTCGCCCAAGAAGCGCAACCTCCTGGCCGCGTGCTACCGAGTCCACGGCGCCGACTTCCTTCCTCTCGTTCGGGAATGGTTCAGCCGCACAGGGACAGCGACGAACCTGCTCTTCGAGCTTCGCGTGCTACCCCCACAGCCGGTCACTGCGGCTTGCGGCAGCGCCCAAGGAGGAGTCTGCCAACCCACGGCACCTTGGCTACCTGCGACGTCCGACCTGCGCGAGGCGCCGCCAGACGGGGTGACCGAAGGTTCCGTCCTCAGCCGTCCACAGGTGGGGCAGGAGATCACGCCCGATCGCCAGAGCACGTCTGCCGCGGGCTCGGCTCCAGATGGCTCGGACCCCTCCCCGCAAGCAACCGTCAGCGGTCGCGAGGCCCATCAGCCCTCCGGCCCGGAGCCAGCCGAGTTGCCATCGGCTCCACGGTCTCGTCCGCCGGACTGCCACTACCATCGCCATGAGCGGACCTGGGTCCAACGCCCGGACGGCACGTGGACCTGCCAGACGTGTCATCCGTGACCGCCCGGGTCTGCCTCGCCTGCGGCGAGCCCCTTCTGCCTTCGGCGCGGATCGACAAGACTAGCTGCGGCCCGGCCTGCCGGGCCCGGCTGTGCCGGTCTCGCAACATCGCCGGTAACGCCTCTGTAACACCTTTGAGCGCCACCACGCCCCGATCGGGTGGTCGGCCCAATGCGAGGCCACCCGCGGGCCAGACCGGGCCCATTGGCGCCTCTTGGGGAGCCGTCCCGGCCGCTCCGGAACCGACGGTCAGCGAGTCGCCCACGGGTCCGGGTCCGTGCCACGCCGACCAGCTCGTCCTGGCCCTCGCCCGCTACGTCGAGGCGCTTCACGAGCGCTATCCCGACGGTCCCGACCAGATGCGCGCTGAGGCGCTTGACGCCAGAGGGAACATGCGTCGGATGTGCAAGAGCGCCAGAGGCAGGGCGGCATGAAGAGACTGCCTGGCTCTCTCGACGACATCCCGGGCTTGCGGGCGGCGCGCTGGATCCGCGAGTCCACGGCGGGGCAGTACGACCGCTTCGGGCCGGCGAGCCAGCGCGAGCAGCAGGACCGCTTCATCGAGCGCCACGGTCTGGTTGACACCGGCAGGGTCTTCCAGGTGGCCCACAGCGGCACCACGGTCTGGCGCTCCCCGACGATGACCCAGATGCTCGCGGAAGCCAAGGCCGGTGGCTTCGATCTCCTGCTCGCAGGCTACTCGGACCGCTGGCAGCGCAACCTCCGTCGGACTCTCGAACTTCTCGAAGACCACCTTCATCCTGCGGGTGTGGCCCTGGTCATGTGCGACCGGCGGATCATCAGCTCCGATCCCAACGACTGGGACGAGCTCGTGGCGGAGTCGGCCGGAGCCGAGAAGTACAGCCGCCGCCTCTCAGAACGGATAACCCAGGGCTATGCCGCCAAGTTCGCCCAGGAGAACGACCCCGGCGGCCATGCAGCGTTGGGGTTCCGACGGTCTCCCGAGCCCCCCAACACGCTCCAGATCGACCTGATGACCATCGGCACCGCGGTGGGCCTCTTCGAGCGCTATGCCCTCGGAACCCTGAGTGCTCAGCAGCTCGCTGCCGAGACCGGCCTCGAAGCCTCTCGCATCCGGTGCATCCTGATGAACCCGCTGTACAACGGCTGGATCAGGAGACACCGAGGGCCCGACGAGACCCGCAAGCCGGCCCCCTGGCGTTCGAACCCTCCAGTCTCAGATGAGCTGTGGGCACGGGTGGAGGAAGTCCGGCGAGCCAAGTGCCGCGGCAGCGGTCCACATCGTCTCGGTCGGGTGGATATGCTCGCCGGTCTCCTCCACTGCGTCTGCGGCCGGCGCATCCGCAGCGACGGATGGGCCGCCGACCGGCGCTACCGCAAGCTCCATCCCAAGCCCTGCCAGGCGTGGGGTACCGCCGCTCGGCTGCCCGCTGAGACATGGGAGGTGCCGATCCTCGCCCAGGTCGGCGGCATCGAGTTCGACGATGGGGTGATCGCGGGAGTCGTGGCGGCTCTGAGCTCCACGCGGCGACCCGTGGCCATCGACCGAACTCGGATCGAGCGCCAGATGCGCGAGCTTGCCTTGGACCACGTTGGAGGCGGGATGAGCGACGAGACCTACCTGGAACGCCTCAAGCACCTGCGTGCCTCTCTGGCTGAGGTCGAGGAAACCGCTCAGGTGGGTGTCCCAGCGGATCGAGCCGTGGAGTGGCTCCGCGCGCTGGCCGAGACCTGGCACCAAGCGGACGTCCCGGAGGCCAGGAGCGAACTGCTCCATGCGATCTACGAGCGCATCGTTGTGGCAGGGAGGGAATTCGTGTCGGCGCGCCTCACGCCTGCCGCCTACGCCCACGGCCTGGCCCTAGCTCTGCCAGAACAGGTTGCAATGGCGCGCCCGACAGGAGTCGGACACGCGTTAACAACCTATCGAATTCCGATCGAGGGCCGCGATGAGTGGGTGGCGGCCGCGCAAGTTCGATCGGCATGACCGGCCCCGTTGCGCCGTCGGGCCCTGTGGGCGCTCGTGTGGCGCGAACGCCCCGCGAGTGGGGTATCTGGTGGACGGGCGCAGGTCGGCTCGACGTGCGGCCCGTGGC
>JBEKCH010000126.1:0-4491 GCA_050014975.1 Candidatus Limnocylindrales bacterium | reverse complement strand
GGCATCGGCGACGAAAAGGTAGCCGTCGTCCTGACCATCCTGATCGTCATCTTCGTCGCGTATCTTGCGATCAGCCGCAAAGACATCAAGGCCGATCGGCCAGTGCGCGTGGCGCCTGACGCCATCGACGCTGCGTGACCTTCGCTCTCCCGCCTGGGCCAAGCCGGCCGGGCGACAGGGTCGTCGATGCGGAGCAACAGGCTGTCCCGACCCAAGCCTCCACGATGCCCCTGATGGTGCTGCGGCGACCAGTCCATTTTCGCTTGACTGGGCGCTCGGGGCCTGTCATAACGGGTCGGGGTCGGGGTCGGGGGAAGCAGTGACTGCCAGCGTCTTGGCTGTTGCAAGCGTCGAGCGGCTCAGGACACCCGGCCCGAATGCGTCGGCACCCGGAGGAGTACGGGCGCCTGAGCGCAGGAGGGAACATCATGCGCCGTCGTCCGATCATGCTTGCCGCCGTTCTGGTCCTGCTGTGCGCCTGCCTCAGCCCGCAGGTCGCGCCTGGGGCGAGTGCGGCACCGGCTCCCGCGTCAACTGCGGCAGCGGCGCACTCGGTTGCCAGCTCAGTCGGAACGCAGAGTGTCAACGTTGAAGCTGTCTGTCCTCCGGCAACCCCAGGCACGGCTGAATGTCTCGCGCTCCTTCGCACTGACGTAGCGGCGCGTCCCGCATCGGCGGTCTTACCCTTAACGACGCCGTCGCCCCCATACACCCCCGCTGATCTTCAGAGTGCCTACGCACTTCCGTCGGGAAGCAAGGGTTCCGGGCTGACGGTCGCCATAGTCGACGCGTACGACCTGCCGACGGCGGAGACCGACCTAGCAGCCTATCGAAGCGAGTTTGGCCTGCCCGCGTGCACAACCGCCAACGGTTGCTTCAGCAAGGTTGACCAGAACGGTGGCACGAGCTATCCGACCTCGGCAGTTGGGACAGGCTGGGATTTCGAGATCGCTCTCGATATCGACATGGTCTCCGCCGTATGCCCCAACTGTCACATACTGCTCCTCGAGGCTAACGACACCACCTACGCCAACCTGGGAACTGCGGTCGATACCGCCGTGTCGCTGGGCGCGATCGCCGTGTCGAATAGTTATGGCGGTCCCGAGTCGAGCGGCGAGTCGACCTACCTCGACCCGTACTACAACCACCCAGGCGTGGCGATCACTGCCGCCACCGGTGACTGTGGCTACAACTGCGCTGGCGTTTTTGGAGGCACCTACTCCAACAGCGTTGGATACCCAGCCGCTTCGCCATATGTGGTAGCGGTCGGCGGCACGAGCCTGACGCCCGACACGAGCGCCCGCGGCTGGACCGAGTCGGCCTGGGGCGACGCCGATGGGGGAGCGGGCAGCGGCTGTTCTGTGTACGAGTCCAAGCCGTCATGGCAGCAGGACACGGGGTGCGCCAATCGAACCGAGGCCGATGTCTCGGCCGTCGCCGATCCTGAGACTGGCGTGTGGATCTACAAGAACGGCTACTGGTACTCAGTTGGCGGCACCAGCGCCGCGTCCCCGATCATCGCCTCAACCTTCGCCCTGGCCGGTGCTCCGGCGGCCGGAACCTATCCGGCGAGCTATCTCTACGGAGACACCGCCAACCTGAACGACGTAATAGGGGGCAACAACGACGTCACCTGGGGCGGCACGGTCTACGCCTGCACCGTCACCTACCTCTGCAACGGCGTGGCAGGCTATGACGGGCCGACAGGGCTGGGCACGCCGAACGGCCTTGGCGCGTTCATGGCTCACGGACCGGCTACCACCCTGACCCTCTCCGGCCTACCGAGCCCGACCGTCGCGGGCACCGCTCACAACCTGACCGTCACCGCCCGCGATGCCTACGGCAACACCGCCACCGGCTATCGAGGCACCGTCCACTTCAGCAGCACCGATCCGGCTGCCCTCCTGCCGGCCGACTACACCTTCACCGCGGCCGACAACGGGACTCACACCTTCAGCGTGACCCTCAAGACCGCCGGCACCCGCTCGGTTACTGCAACCGATACGGTCAGCGCTTCGATCAGCGGAACGAAGAGCTCGATCGTGGTCAGCCCGGGCGTCGTCGTGGCTTGGGGCTGGAACGAATACGGGCAGACGGATGTCCCGGCCGGCCTGTCGGGCGTCACCTCCATCGCGGCCGGGTGCCAGCACAGCGTCGCCCTGAAGGCAGACGGCACGGTCGTGGCGTGGGGCGACGACACTTACGGGCAGACGGATGTCCCGGCCGGCCTGTCGGGCGTCACCTCCATCGCCGCGGGATGCTGGCACAGCGTCGCCCTGAAGGCAGACGGCACGGTCGTGGCGTGGGGCGACGACGATTACGGGCAGACGAGCATCCCGTACGGGCTTTCGGGCGTCACCGCCATCTCCGCCGGAGACTACTTCAGCCTCGCCCTAAAGTCGAACGGCACCCTCGTACCCTGGGGCCTCAATGACTACGGCGACCTCTTCCCCCCGGCTGGCCTGTCGGACGTCACCGCCATCTCCGCCGGCGCCGACTTCAACCTTGCCCTGAGGTCCGACGGCACCGTCGTCGGCTGGGGCCGAAACGACCTCGGCCAGTCCACCGTCCCAGCCGGCCTGTCAGGCGTCGTCGCGATCTCCGCAGGCAGCGAGCACAGCCTTGCCCTGAAGTCTGACGGCACTATCGTCGCCTGGGGCTACGATTGCTGCCATCAGACAGACGTCCCGGCTGGCCTGTCGGACGTCACCGCGATCTCCGCCGGCGCCGACTTCAACCTTGCCCTGAGGTCCGACGGCACCGTCGTCGGCTGGGGGGTCAACTCTTACGGCGAGACAGATGTCCCAACCGGGCTGTCGGGCGTCGCCGAGATCGCCGCGGGCGAATCCCACAGCCTCGCTGTGGCGCGTTCGATTGCTGCCACCTTTGCCGTCTCCGGCCTACCGAGCCCGACCGTCGCGGGTGTCGCTCACAACCTCACCGTCACCGCCCGCGATGCCTACGGCAACACGGCCACCAGCTACACCGGGACGGCCCACTTCACGAGCACCGACGGCTCCGCCGTCCTGCCCGCCGACTACACCTTCACAGCGGCTGACAACGGGGTGCACGTCTTCAGCGTGACCCTCAAGACCGCCGGCACGCGCTCGGTCACCGCCACCGACACAAGCAACTCCTCGATCACCGGCAGCCAGAGCGCCATCGTGGTCAACCCGGGATCTGCCACTACGCTCGCCCTGTCCGGCCTACCGAGCCCGACCGTCGCGGGCACCGCTCACAACCTGACCGTCACCGCCCGCGATGCCTACGGCAACACCGCCACCGGCTACCGCGGCACGGTCCACTTCAGCAGCACCGATGCCAAGGCGGGCCTGCCCGCCGACTACACCTTCACAGCGGCTGACAACGGGGTGCACGTCTTCAGCGTGACCCTCAAGACCGCCGGCACGCGCTCGGTCACCGCGACCGACACCGTCACGGCGAGCATCACAGGCTCCCAGACCGCCATCGTGGTCAACCCGGGATCTGCCACCACGCTCGTGGTGTCTGGGTTCCCGAGCCCGACCGTCGCGGGAGTCGCCCACAACCTCACGGTCACCGCCAAGGACACATATGGCAACACGGCCACCGGCTACACCGGCACGATCCACTTCACCAGCAGCGACGGCGCTGCCGTCCTGCCGGCCAACGGGACGCTAACCGCTGGGACCGGCACCTTCAGCGTCACCCTTCGGACTTCCGGAACGCGGACCGTGACCGCGACCGACACCGTAAACTCCTTGATCACCGGGGCTCAGAGCGCCATCGTGGTCATCCCCGGCGCCGCGACGCACCTCGTCGTCTCGGGGTACCCGAGCCCGACCTTCGCTGGCACCGCCCACAACCTCACCGTCACCGCCCGCGACGCATATGGCAACACCGCCACCGGCTATCACGGCACGATCCACTTCACCAGCTCCGATCCTGCCGCCGTCCTGCCGGCCAACTACACCTTCAACGGCCTCGACGCGGGCATCCACGTCTTCAGCGTGACCCTCAAGACCTTGGGCTCTCAATCCGTGACCGCGACCGACACCGTCAGCAGCTCGATCACAGGCTCCCAGAGCGGCATCGTGGTCAAGGCCAGCATTGTTCGCTACAGCGGGGCCGATCGCTTCGCCACCGCGGCCGCGGTATCGGCCCACACCTTCGGCTCGCCGTGCCACTGCACGGCCTATCTCGCCACCGCCTACAACTTCCCCGACGCCCTCGCGGGAGCGGCCGCCGCCGGGACTATCAAGGGCCCGGTCCTCTTTGTTGCCCCCAGTGGCGCGATCGACTCCTACACGGCAACCGAGCTACTGCGTCTGAAGCCCGACCACATCGTCGTGCTGGGCGGCACCGGAGTGGTCTCGGCTGCCGTCATGACCGCCCTGGCGGCCTACGCCCCGGCCGGCCAGACCGTCCGCTATGCCGGGGCCGATCGCTTCGCCACCGCGGCCGCTGTCAGCCTCCACACCTTCCCATCCAACTGCGCCTGCACGGCGTATG
>JBEKCH010000125.1:0-5740 GCA_050014975.1 Candidatus Limnocylindrales bacterium | reverse complement strand
GTCTCCGAAACCCGACCGCTGCTGCTCGTCCAGCGAGCCAGTCTCCGATCCGGGGCTTGCGCCTCGTCCGCCTGTCTTGTCCACGCTCGTCACTCGTCCAGGGTTCGCCCCGCCGGTCATTCGGCCGGATCGTCAGCCGGTCGAGTTTACCCTGGTGCGCCGGTTGGGGGCCGCAGCCGGCTTCCGTGTACACAAAACCGGGTCGCGTCGTTCGCGACCCGGTTCCACTGCTCTCGGCGGCAGTTACAGGGCAGAGCCGATCTGGCTGAGGATCGTGTCGATCTGGCCGCTGAGGAAGAGCAGGGCGGTGATCGCGAGAATGGCGATCAGCGCCAGGATAAGGGCATATTCAGTGAGACCCTGGCCTTCGGTCCTGTGGACGAGCATATGACACCTCATGAGTGCACGGCCCACCTCACGGGCAAGGTGGTCTGGGGATACCCCGCAGGCGACCATAGCACGTCGGGTGCAGCCCCAGTGGGTCGTTGCGAGAGCCCAACTGCGTCCGCCGCACTACCAGTACTTTTCGACGTGGAGCGTGCCGATGTTGTGGCCCCTGTCCCTGGTGAAGCCGCGTGCCTCCGCCCAGCCGATCACCGTCTCGATCATGCCGGGGTTGCCGCACAGGAAGATGTCGAAGTTCTCGGGTGTGAGCGCCAGGCCCGTCTCTTCTTCGACCGCGCCGGAGGCGATGAGGTTTTGGAGGTAGCCGCTCCGGCCGCGCCAGGTGATGTCTTCCTGGGGCCGCGTGATCACCGGCAGGTAGTGGAAGTTGCTGCAGTGGCGAGCCAGGCCGGTGAGTTCCGTGCGGTAGCCCAAGTCCCACGAGTGGCGCGCCCCGTGAACCATCACGAAATGCCGCGACCCGTTGCGCTGCCACAGCGCTCGCGCCCCGATGCTCCCATCGATGCTCAGCGCAAGCTCGTTGCGGATCATGGACATGTACGGCGCCAGGCCCGTCCCGGTCCCGACCATGAGGACGTGCTTACCGCGCGCCCTCGCCAGGGTGAACACACCGACGGCCTTTGGGCCGACGTACAACCGGTCCCGGACCTTGAGGTTGAACAGCCGCGGCGTGAGCTCGCCGCTCAGGATCAGGGTCAGGTAGAACTCGAGGTACTCGTCGGCGCGGCTCTCCGAGACGATGCAGTAAGCGCGGCGGATGATCCCGGCCTGTGCAGCCACGGCCGACTGGCTTCCCGGCGTGCCGGCGGGCCCCTCTCCGGCCACGACGATTGGCTCGTCGGCGTCCGCTTCTTCGACCCGCGGCTCCGTGGCTTTCAGCCCGAGCACTACGTACTGGCCCGACTTGAACTCGAACGGAAGCTTGTCTGGTGCGACGCGCATGCTGACCAATCCGGGCGCAATCTCTACCCGGCCCACCACGGTTGCGTTGTACTCGGCCGCCATGCTGCCCTCCGTTGAACCGGCGGCGCCCGGAGACGGGGCGCGCTCGCCGACACGAGGATACGTGCTGGACGGCCGGCTTCCTCGCAGGTCCGCAGGACGGTTCACGGAACGGCACGAACGGCAGATCGGAGGGCAGCAACCTTGGCTAGTCGGCGCCAGTCCATTCACGCCGCTGATCTGGAAGCACCAGCTCGGCGATCGCGACGGCCAACAGAATCGCGGCCGCAGCGATGGCCTGCACGGCGGCAACCTGCGGAGAGGATCCGACGAGGGTGTCGATCGGTCCGAATGCGAGCAGTAGGATCGAACCTCCGACGAGCAGTTGTCGTGATCGAACTCGGACCGGAGCCTCGGACACGTCTCCAGGCCGCAACAGGAAGAGCTGGAGGGGGACGAGCAACGTGAAGTAGTGAAGCCATGCCAGTGGCGACGCCAGCAGTAGGATCGCGATCGCCGCTCCAAGGACCAGACACTCGCGCTCGAACTGCAGGCGGAGCCTCGACTCGCCGTTGGTGCTCTCTCCGCGATCGTCGATCGCGACACCCGCCGAGATCGGGCGGAGGGAACTGCGCCATATTGCGGCGGTCGTGGCAACGGTGAGTGCGGCGCCCAATGGGATCACGAGGTTGACGCCCGTTGCCTCGAGCGCCACACGCGCCAGCGAGTAGTTGCCCCGGGCCACGGTGTACTGCGCCCGCCCGGCCAGCTCACCGAGGGCGCCGATCCAGTCAAACCAGGGCTGGATGCTCCCCCACACAAGGGCCCCGACCACCAGGGCCGCAACGCCGCCGAGGCACATACCGAGGAATGCAGTCGCGCAGGTCGCGAAGCGCCGATCGAGGAGCCAGAGGACCACGAGGGCACCGACGACCGGCGCAGCATCCGGTTTGAACCCCACCAAGAGGCCGAGCAGCACGCCGCTGGCGAGGTCGCCTCGGGGCACGGACCATCGCGCACGGGTGACGAGGATGGCCGCGAGGATACCGACCTGCAGCTGGTTAACGTTGCCGGTCCGGATGTCCGATGCAAGCGGACCCGACGCGGCCAGGATCAGCGCGAGGAGAAAGAGACCGGCTGGCCTGGAATAGCGAAAGCAGGCACACAACGCGAGAACCGCGGCGATCAGGGCGCCCAGGCTCAGCAGCTGCCATAGACCGGAGTCGAGGTCGTAGTCGCCGGTGGACAGCACGCCAAAGAGAGCGAACAAGAACGGAGTGCCGTAGGTCTGCAAGACCGGCCAGCTAGCGGCTGCTTGGACGGCCCGAACGGAAGAACCCGCATTCACATCAGTATCGATGCGCGCTGCCAACTCTTGGCGTGCAGGCTCTGAGTAAATGTCCGTGACTCCGGATTGCGCCAGCCTGCCAACGGCCCAAAACTGGAAGTAGTCGATCTGCGCCCATCCTCGCCCGAGGCTCCACAAGCCGAACGACAGGACCACGACAAGCAGCAGCCCGACCGCCATGTATGGCTGGGCCGGGGGGTCATCGTGTGAGAAGCGTGTGCGGGGCGTAGTCGCCGGGGGCAGTCCCATGGCCCTGAGGTTACTCAGGGCCGTCAAGCCATCCACACCTTGCCCCCCACCCATTGCGGGCACGCCCTCTTGCGGGCCTGGCGCGATCTCGAGCCGGGACTGCTTACAACGATCAACGGATGGTGATGCGGCCGCTCGAGCTGGCCGGCACGCCGGGATCGTCGGCAACCAGCGGAGCGGGGGCAGGGGGCGAGAGTAGATAAGGGAGCTTACCGGGCGCGGCTTATCGCCCCGGCATGACCGGACGGTACTGGCAGGAGCAAATACCTTTAGCGCATCGCCGGCTTGGCAACTCCGGCGCTTGCGAAGGAGCGCAAACCCCCGTGTCGATCGTGAGGCAGGACGGGCAGGCGTCCTCCGGTTTCTCGACGCGGACTGGCAGCCCGAGTTCGGCGTAGTGACGAAGCCACTTCCGGTACTCGTGCCTCAGCGGCTCCAAGTGCCCGTCCCAGTAGAACCCCCTGGCGGCTGCGTACTCCGCCGTTCCCGCATACGGGGTGGGTTCTTGCTCGCGAACGAGCGAACAGAGGCCATTCTCGGGTCGGTCGAGCGCGAGCTTCTCACCGGACGGTCGGGCGCTCAACGCCGGCCACGTCACGCGGCGGTTCCAAGCCGCCCTAGCAGGCGCAGTGCTCCCCCACAGCCATTCCACGCGCCCCGGCACGCCTACGCGTCGCTGCTACTCGAATAGGGCAAAGAGCTGGGCGTCGTATCGCGCATCCTCGGGCACTCCAACATCTCCCCGACGAGCGACGTGTACGCCCACTTCACGCGCTCGCTGTCCGCTCGTGCGCCGGATCGGATGGATGCCGTACTCGATCCGAAGGGCCGGGCCGGGAACGGTTAAGGGGTACGGATTGGGGTACGGAGTCAAGCAAAGGCCCCCGAACCGTCACAGCCGGGGGCCTTTTCACGTTCGCAAGATGGTCGGGGCGGAGCGATTCGAACGCTCGGCCTCCTGAACCCCATTCAGGTGCGCTACCAGGCTGCGCCACGCCCCGATCGGCCGACAGCATAGCAGACCCGGGAACGGCCTCAGCGAGAAGGATCCATGCGCGTGCCGCTCAACTGGGCCGACCCCGTTGTCCCGGCGAGCGCCGCCAGGCACTGCTGACTCCGCGAGCCGGCCGGTCACCGGAGACCGTGCGCGGTTTCGGAGTTGCTGCCCCGGCGCCGGACCCGCCGGCGCGACGACTCCGCCCGGCTCCCCTCTCCCGCCCGGCCCGGTCGCTCGCCCGCTCACGGAAGATGAGGCGGATCGGCGTGCCGTCGAAGCCGAACTCCGCGCGCAGCTGGTTCTCGAGGAAGCGTTGATAGCTGAAGTGCATCTGGCTGGCGTGCCGGGCGAAGAAGACGAACGTCGGCGGGGCCACCGCCACCTGGGTCGCGTAGAAGATCTTGGGCGGGCCCAGCTTTCCGGACGGCGGCGGCTGCCTCAAGGAGGCCGCCCTCAGCACCCGGTTCAGCTCCGGCGTCGAGACTCGCTTTCGGCGCTCGCCCCAGACGTCCACGGCCAGCTCGAGCACCTTGCCGACGCGCTGGCCAGTTTTCGCGCTGATCGACACCATCGGCGCGAAATCGAGGAATGGGACCTCCGCTCGCATGGCGTTGGTGAAGTCGTCGAATGTCCGGCCTGTCTTCTCCTCGACCAGGTCCCACTTGTTGATGGCCACGACCAGGCCGCGCCCTTCCTCCACGACGAATCCGGCAACGTGGGCGTCCTGGGCGGTGAGCCCCTGGGCGGCATCGACTATCAAGACGGCCACGTCCGCCCGATCCACGGCCTTGAGTGCCCGCAGGGTGGAGTAACGCTCCGCATCCGGCCCATTGGAGACTTTGCCGGGGCGGCGCAGCCCGGCGGTGTCGATGAGCACGATGTCGCTGCGGCCCCAGCTCAGGTGCGTGTCGATGGCATCGCGAGTCGTGCCGGGTATATCGCTCACGATCGCCCGATCTTCGCCCAGCAAGGAGTTGTAGAGGCTCGACTTCCCAACATTCGGCCGGCCGACCAGGGCGATCGACACCTGCTGGTCCTCTTCCCCGAACTCCGCCTCCTGGCCGTCCTCGTCTTCGCCTTCCGCTCCTTCGAGCTCGATGGCCTCCATGTCGCCCCGACGCACGCGCGCCAGCCGGCCCTCGGCCATCTCGCTGGCCCACGCATCGGCCTCGATCTCGCGGCGCTTACGCGCGATCTCCTCTGGACTCTCCGGCGGCAGGGCCCACACGATCGCGTCGAGGAGATCGGCCACTCCACGTCCATGAGCGGCACTGATCGGATACGTCTCCTCCCAGCCCAGCGAGTAGAACTCGGCCGCCTCGAGCTCGCGCTTGTCGTTGTCGGCCTTGTTCGCCGCCACGAGCACCGGCGCCTTCGCGGTCCGCAGCAGGTTCGCGGCCTCGATGTCGGCAGGAGTGAGGCCGCTGATCGAGTCGACCACCAGGACGATGGCGTCGGCCTCGGCGATCGCCAGCCGGGCCTGTTCCTGGACCTTTTCCTCGATCGGGTCGCCGGGCCTTATCTCCAGCCCGCCCGTATCGACCGCGATGAAGCGGCGTCCGTTCCACTCCGCGTCGCCGTAGATGCGGTCGCGGGTGGTGCGGGCGCGGTCCTCCACGATCGCGGCTCGGCGGCCCACGACGCGGTTGAAAAGCGTGCTCTTGCCGACGTTGGGACGTCCGACGACGGCAACGATGGGAAGTGAGGTCACCCGTGGATTATGGGGCCGCGTAGCCGGAGGCGCGACAGACGCCGCGACAGCCTTCGGCTCAGTGCGCGACGGCCAGACGCGGGTCCGG
>JBEKCH010000124.1:0-4782 GCA_050014975.1 Candidatus Limnocylindrales bacterium | reverse complement strand
CGCCTGCACGTCCGTCTGCGGCGTCTCGACGTTGGGCTCACAGACAACGCGCGTCTCGCGCGGATGCTGGGCGACGGACCCGGAACCCCGCGGTAGCCGTCACTCGCCTTCGACGGCGTCATTTGGCTCGATGTCAGCCTAGCTTGTTATCTCGGCCTCAAGTCCACTTGAGCCTCCGACTTTCACCTCGACTGCCGACGCAGCAGAATGTCGGGTTCGGCTCTAGGGCCCAGGGGCATCATTGCGGCCGAGGCCCGGTCGTTGGAGCGTCGATCCTCGCCGCTGCCTCTTGGCCCCGGCTCGCGCCTTGACTCGGCAGTTCTCGTCCCGCCGCCACTTGACCAGGCTGCTGACCCTCTCTTAGGCCCGTCGCATCATCTGACGTTTCTCTGGTCGTCGATCTTGTGGTCCGCCGGGTCGCGACCCACTCCGGCACGTTTGCCCTGGAAGCGCGTCAGGTTGTGCCATTCGACCCGGATCATCGAGCCCGATAGATCTATTCGCACTTTCGCATATGACCAACAATCCGAAGCGTGGATGAGGTCTACAGAATCCAGGCTGACGTCCTGAAGACGCTTTCCAACCCGAAGCGGCTGGAGATCGTTCACCTGCTCGCGGGCGGTCCATGCGAAGTGAGCAAGCTGGCGGAAGATCTGGGCGTCACTCAGCCCAACGTCTCGCAGCACCTCGCGGTCATGCGAGCTGCGGGGGTCGTCGAGGCCGAGCGGGATGGCCGCGAGGTCCGCTACCGCCTCAGCGACCCGGAGATCATCGTTGCCTGCGAAACCATGCGAGGGGTGCTGGTTCGGCGCCTTTCGCGGATATCCCAAGCAGCCACCCGGACTCCGGCCGATGTCGTCGCGGCGCGAGCCTTGGCTTCAGGCGCCAACAACCCCTCAAACCTAACTTAGCTGAGGCCTCCCTCTATGGACGAGACCATTTCGATCGTGCTCTTCTCCGGCACCGACGACAAGCTCACTGCTGCCGCAACACTCGTGGCCGGCGCAGCTGCTCTTGGCCGGCCCGTGAAGATCTTTCTCCAGTATTGGGGCCTGGACGCATTCCGAGCGGATCGAGTCACTGCGGACCATGGGCTCGCACCTGAGGCCGGAGAGGCCGGCAGGGCTGCGGTCGATGCAGCTGGTAAGGCCGGTCAAGCCCACTGGCTCGAGACACTGCGGATGGCGAAGGAACTTGGTGACGTCGACATCCAGGCCTGCTCGGCCTCGATGGACATCCTGAAGATCAAGCATGCCGATCTGGACCCTATCGTTGACGGGATCGCGGGGGTCGCGGCCTTCTACATCAACGCCGGCGAAGGTCAAATCATCTTCATATGACCGGCCGAGCCGGAGTTGGAAGGGAACTGTCGATGGATATCAAGCTCAAGGTGGACGCCAGCGGTCTCTCCTGCCCGTTGCCGATCCTGAAGGCGACGCAGGGCATTAAGACTCTCCAGCCCGGGGAGCTCATGGAGGTCGTGGCGACCGATCCGGGATCTGTCAAGGACTTCGTCGCTTGGGCTGCCTCTACCGGCAACGCCCTGGTCGAGCAGGACAGCGCAAACGGCAAGTTCCGCTTCGTGGTGCGCCACAAGTAGCCACACCGACGAGCGCCCAACTGGTTCGCCCTAACACGAAAGGATCCGGAATGCCCGCAGAGGCACCCAGCAGGACCAAGAAGGTCTGCATCATCGCCTACAGCGGCGAGCTCGAGCCGACCTGGGCAAGCATGATCATCGCCTCGACCGCGGCCGCCATGGACATGGAGGTCTCGATCTTCGTTACGTTCTGGGGATTCCACGCCCTCGTGAAGGACAGCAGGCGCCTGCCCGGCCAGAACTGGATGCAGAAGATGCTGTCCGTGATGCAGAGGCCCGGGATCAGCCACCGCAAGCTCAGCAAGATGAACTTCATGGGCATGGGGCCGTGGATGATGTTCCAGCTCGCCAAGAAGTACAACGTCTCCAGGCCCAAGGACCTGCTCGACATGTGCCTGGAGCTCGGGGTCAAGATCTACCCGTGTCAGATGACCATGGATCTCTTCGGGCTCAAGAAGGAGGACCTGATCGACGGCCTCGAGGATCCGGTCGGCGCGGCGACGATGCTGCAGCTTTCGACCGAGGCCGACTCCACGCTATTCATCTAGGCCGATAGAGCCCACTCGGCCTCGAAACCTGGGCTTGTGTGGGCGACCGAAGGGAGCTGACTCCGGTCGGGGCCTTCGCAAACGCGCTGAGCGATGCCGTGCTGTACGACCGCGTCGGTGTGGTGCGATTCGCCCATGGGGGCTCGAAAGCCGATCTGCCGCTCTCACTCCAGGGACGAGGCCGACGACGAGATGGATACAGGTCGGCTCCTCGTTTCTACCGCAGGACGAAGATGCTCGTCAACAGGATCAGCAGCACGGCCAAGGTGATGGCTGCGTAGAGACGGTCGCCTTCCAGTGCGAAGCCAATGACCGACGCCGCGACACGCGTAACCGGCGTTGCGAGCAGCGTGACCAGCCCGAGCTGGACGATCGCCGCCGGCTCGAATCCCGTCAGACGGCCGGGCAGGTTCGAGAAGTCGGTCGTAGCGGCAGTCTCGGGTGCGACGCCCAAGAGCGATCCCTGCCAGCCGACTGCCAGCGCGGCGACGAAGCCCACTCCGATAAGTGCCGCGCTGATGACAACGCCCACGATGAGGACCGCGCTGACCACCGTCCTGAAGCGCTCCGGCGTCATACCCCGAACCCCAGGCCGCGTCCGATCGTTTCGATCCCCACGGCGATGAGGACCGGCACGAACACCAGCCGGACCGTGCGGTTGGAGATGTGGTGGAGCAGGCGTGCGCCAAGGAGGGCTCCTGCCAGTACGCCAAGGGCCACTGGGGCCGCCACCTGCGGATCTACGTCGCCACGACCCAGGTAGATGCCCGCCGAGGCTGCCGCCGTCACGCCAATCATGAAGTTGCTCGTGGCGGAGCTGACCTTCATCGGAAGCCGCATCGCACCGTCCATGGCCAGAACCTTGAGCACGCCTGAGCCGATGCCGAGCAGACCCGAGACCAATCCGGCGACCCACATCAGGACGAACCCGAGCGGGATTCGGCGCGCAGAGTAGGGAACTTCACGGCCGAGTTTGCGGTCCGGGTATGAGGACTCCAGACGAAGTCGGGAGGCCAGCGGAGAGGGTGGGTCTGTCGGCGGCGTCTCCTCGCCCATGCGCGACACCTGCATGCCTGCAGAGCCCAACAGGACCAGCCCAAGCAGGACATACAGGAACGCCGGTGTGACCGCAGCGGCGAGCAAGGCCCCGCTCACGGCCCCGGTCGTGGTCGCCAGCTCGAGGAACATACCGACGCGCATGTCGGTCATCCGGTCGCGGACGTAGGCGGCCGCGGCGCCAGAGCTGGTGGCAATGACCGACACGATGCTGGCCCCGACGGCAAGTCGGAAGTCCACGCCGAAACCGATGGTCAGCGCCGGAATGACAAGGATGCCGCCGCCGACGCCGGCGAGGGCACCGATGAGACCCGCGGCAACGCTGATCGAGAATATCCCCAGATCGGCTTCGGCCGTCATCTACGCGGGGCCATCAGAGCAACCCATCTCCTAATCTGCTACTTGCGCAAGAATGCAACTGCCGCTATTCTAGCCTCCGCCCGGCCGGACCGGTGGAGCAGGCAAGAGGCACAAATGAACGATAAGGGCTATCGAGATCCAGAGCGGTATCGGCTGCACGCGGAAGTGTGCCGGGTGCTCACCGACCCCAAGCGCCTGATGCTCCTGGATGTTCTGCGCGAAGGCGAGCACTCTGTCGGCGACCTGGCAGAGGAGCTGGGCTGCAGCCTGGCGAACGCGAGTCAGCACCTGGCGGTGCTCCGTTCGGCCGGCCTTGTGGACACTCGTCGGGCCGGCACGACGATCCTCTACCACCTGGCCGAGCCCGAGCTTGTCGAAGCGTGCGACGTAATACATCGCATCGTCGGGCGGCGATTGGCCAGTAGATCAGCGAGGCTCACTCAGAGAGCGCATCGACAGGGCCCTTGGGCTTAGAGCCAACTGAAGCGGCCGCCCGACCCCCCACTGCGGAGCAACGAATGCATCTCTTCTCTCGCCCCATCACTCCCGAGATCGGCATCGACGAGCTCGACGACCTCCTGCGCCAGGGAAGCGTCCGGGTTCTCGACGTTCGCGAAGATTGGGAGTTCCGACGCGGTCGCGTGCCCGGAGCAGTCAGCGTTCCGCTGGGGCGCTTGACGGCTCAGGCCGCCGCTCTGCCGCGCGACAAGCCCTATGCCGTGATCTGCGAGAGCGGCAGCCGCAGCTTGAGCGCGACTGATTTCCTGCTGGGCCATGGCTTCGCGGGCGCCGTCTCAGTGAAGGGCGGCACCGGCGCCTGGGCTCGCACGAAACGACCGATGGAGAGGGACTGACGCGGTGGCCGATCAGCGCCGGCTCGACTGGGACGAACGTCACAAGGGCGGAGACTTCGAGGGCGAGGGCCCGAACCCAACGCTTGTTGCCGGCGTGGCAGGCTTGGTGCCTGGCTCCGCCCTGGAGCTGGCCGCCGGAAGCGGCACAAATGCAGTTTGGCTGGCGCGGCAAGGCTGGCGGACGACGGCGGTCGACTGGTCGCCGGTCGGTCTCGCCAACGGCAAGGCCCAGGCCGACGAGGCCGGCGTGGAGGTCGAATGGCTGGAGCGTGACCTCTTCTCGTGGTCGCC
The DNA here is from genome assembly GCA_050014975.1 of Candidatus Limnocylindrales bacterium. Classification (GTDB taxonomy): domain Bacteria; phylum Chloroflexota; class Limnocylindria; order Limnocylindrales; family CSP1-4; genus Fen-1039. The sequence goes on along the minus strand of JBEKCH010000124.1, from coordinate 73 downwards.
GCCGGCCCGTTCGTTCGATCTCGTCGTCATCGTCTATCTGCACCTGCCGCCCGACGAGCGAGGGCCTGTCTAT
>JBEKCH010000123.1:0-4798 GCA_050014975.1 Candidatus Limnocylindrales bacterium | reverse complement strand
CGTCAGGCGGGCGTTAGCATGGGACATGAGGGCCCTTCCTTCGACTGCGGCTTCGACACCAGCAGCCGAAAGATACGGGCCCTCAGCCCGTCAACAACCTGATTGGGAACTAGAGCTAGTCGTTCGACGTGACCCACGTCAACGATGCCGCCAACGCAATCACTCCGCCTACCAACGTGGTCGCGGTGCCGACGTAAGCGTCGTTCGGACGAATCAGAGGCCCCGGCCATCGGCCGGGGCCCTTTCTCTGCCAGGGCGAATGGTGGTCCTCACCCGTCTGACGGCGAACCGCCAGGCCGCGACAGTCCGATGCTCGCTGGCGATGCCGCGAAAGCATCACCGCTGATCCCAAACGGTTGGCCCGAGGCATGTCTACGAACTGGCGGCCTTAGCCTTGACCTCGTTTACTAGGTCAGTCAGGTCGTGGTGGTCCACCGCAATCTAGGTCAACGCCGGGTCGATCTCGCTGATTCGAGGCAGTCGCCACTTAATGGTCGCTTCCCGGAGCAGCGTCGCAATGTCCTGCTCCGAGAGCACCCTGTCGTCGTTGGCCCTCGCGATAAGCGCCCGGGCGATCCCAGACGATTGATAGAACTCAGAGTGAACTCGCTCGATGACGCCATGTTTGACCTGGGGGCGTCGAAATGCAAGCGAACGGGCCCGTAGGAGGCCCAGGTGCCGTCGGCTGAGCGCTGACGGGTGATACGTGGCGATCTCCTGACCAGGTCGCCGCGACGGGTACTTGGCGGCCTGGCGCGTCCGAAGCGGTTGCCTGGTACGCCAACCGCTACTCGTTCCGAGGGGCGTCCGGCTCTTGTTCGGGCTCCTGGTGACTCCGCGCAGTCTTGCGCAGAGCGGCCAACGCAGGAGCCCACGCCCGAGTAAACGGTCGCTCCAGGCGCGCTGGTCGTTGAGCGTCTAGCTTGCGCTCCGAGATGAGCCAGTTTCTGAATGGCATCTCGCGCAGGTTCCCGCGCTCGTAGCCTTGCAGCAGACCCAGGAGGCTGTCTCGGCCGCCTTCGACTACATGTTCGATGAGATAGAGATCCTGCTGGTCGATGATCCGCAGGGGTGCGACGCCGGGCGCTGCGAGAAGTCCTTTCGCTGCGAGCCGGTGCGAGATCGCCCTCGACGTCATAGGGTTCACCGGAAACCCTTCGGTTACGACCAGAAGCGGGATGTACTTCCTCCCCTTCACCGGAGGGCACCCTGTCAGTCGGCTCTCGTCGTGTCGAAGCTCTCCGATCGTTGCTTCGATCTGATCGACCTTGTCATCGATTCCGTATCGGAGATCGGTTTCCAGAGCTTGCAAGCTTCCGCCTAGAACGGAGGCTCGTTGCAGATGGCGAGTGGAAACCTCCACAACAACCCAGGTGTCGCCACAGTCGACTGCTGCGTCGGCCGTCTTCTTTCTTGTTCCGAAGGCGGTGCGGAGCGCACTATCGTCGTACAGTCGAGGCGCAAGCCCGGGGCTCGCGACGATCTGGGAAAGCGTGGCGAGTGTCTCGCGCTCGCACACACGCGCGTAGAAAGCACGAGAACGATCGGCGAGCTTCCCGTTGCCTGCCACCTTGAGACTCTCCGTGAGGTCGAAAAGTGGAAGCCAACCGAAGACCCTCTCTAGCAGCAACGCAGGGGAGATGACAAGAAGTCCGGCGGTGTCGAGGAGAATCACTGGGTACCGGCGAAGTGGGTCAAAGGACCACTGAACGCCGTACTCCCGCTGGTGCGCGTCCAGTTGAGCGGCCAGATCCGGCAAGGTGCTCGTGATGAGGCGAAGCACCGCTGCCAACCTCTCGGGGGTCCAGGCGAGAGGATCGAAGAACGAAAGAGGGATCGGCAGGCCAGGACTCTTGATCGATCTCACCCATAACGCGATCCCCAAGACCTCCAGGTCGGGGAGCGAGACGCCTGTTGACTCTGCGAACGTCCGTGGCAGGTCGACGAACTCAGGATGGGACGCCAACTCCCCGGGCAGATCGTGCCAATTAAGGCGATGTCGAGCCATCAGCACGGCTTCTTCGTGCTCGAACGAGAAGGATTGACTTCGAACGACTTCCCGATACAAGTGATCGGGGTCGCCTGCTACATCAGGTGAATCCTCAGTCTCATCGAGGACGCTGAGGTCCTTCTGGAGGGCCAGAAGGGCAGTGAGGAGCGGAGCCAAGTCTGTAGAGCCGCCCGCTGGCGGCGAGATCTGCAGGGCGAGTTTCGCAACGACCAGGATCGCCTGCGGCGCGAACAGAACGTTCCCGGCCTTGATCAGGTTCTCAATGCGAGTCGCCAGGGGATCCCTTAGCCCTTGGCGCGCGAGATCCGTCGTGATTTCCGCCCAGTCGGCACCGATCGCATCTGCTCGCGCTAGAAGCTGCGCACACGCGATCAGGACCGACGCTCGATCCACCGTGGACAACCATTGGAGCGTGTAACTCGCGCCAACATCGAAGGGCAGAACCTCGTCGGCGGTCAGATAGGGCGTCAGGGATTCGTGGGGCGAAGGACCCGCGGCTACACTCGCAGGCACGAGAAGGCCTGAACTGATCTTGGCAAACGACAGAGTGACGATTGGGGCCATGGTGCCCGGGAAGTAAGGGCGGCCCGCCTCGGGCACCACGAGGCCGTTTCGTGTCCCCGTCAGTTTCCGACCCCCGAGCTGGCGCTGGAGTTGACGAACATGCGCGGCGAACCGAGCGCCCGTCAGCACCCCGAGGTCCTGGAGTGGCTTGTTGGTGCTTTGCTGCGCCTCGTGCGCCAGCCTGCGAATGTTCGCGTCGTCCATGAGCGTATTATAGAACGTGTGTTCTCACGACCGATGGCGACTGCCGCGAGATAGCGCACTGTCCTGGAGGGCTCCCGATGGTATCGAGGCGGAGGCAGAAGAAGCGAGCCAAACGCCGCTCTGCCCGTCTGCGTGTCAAGCCGGACACCGTTGAGAAGGCGTTAGGGGCGCCCGTCGACCTTGTACCGGAGAAGCTTCCTGACGATCCTTTGATCCTGCCTGAGGTAATCCTGTCCAAGTTCGGAGAAGAGATTCCTGACCCCGTGCAGCAGACCGACCTCGGGGCGTTTTATGCCGCGCTAATCGGCACGCGTGCAGCGGGCTTGTACGAGAACTTCCTTCATTCGCTCGCGAGCCCCACCAACATTGGGCGGCTGATAGCTCTTCGACCGCTCGTCGAGGCGGCGATCATCCTCAAGTGGATCTCGCTCGACCCGGACAACCATGGAACCCTCTGGTTTGGCCAGTCAGAGGCCCAGGACCTCAAGGCGATCCGGGAGCAGGAGAAGCACCTCGGCGTCCAGGTGCGTGGGGACGTACCGAGCGAGACAGTCGAAGAGGCGGTCGTTCGGAAGCAGGCGATCGTCGACACGGCGAAGGCTCGCGCCGCCGCAATGGAGAGGAACTATGGGCGGCGCGTTATGCCAGAACTCGCGCGAATGGTCGACGAGATCGCGGAGCAAGATCCGGGTCACGAGATTGCGATGCGCCAAGCCTACGATGCCGCCTATCGAGCCTTCAGCCCGTGGACCCACACGGAAGCGACGTCGTTCAAGGCTACGGCAGAAGAGTCCTCCGAGGGGCTTCTTTTCGTGGGCGACCGTTCACCGTTCAAGCAATACCACCTGAGGATCATTGCGGGAGCGATGTTCGCGTACGTTCTTGAGATCCTAGGACTCAGCACCCAGAGCGGCAACGAGGTCCCGGCCCGCTTCATCCGCGACTACCTGACGCTGTACGTGCCGATCGAACCGAACGACTGACGCCTAGGCTCGGCGTGGCAGGTGCCAGTCAGAGCCGCCGGACCAGCAAGCCGCGTGCCGAACCTCCTAGACTCTCGCGTAGAACGTCTCGCTGGAGAGGGTATGACACCGGCTGAGTTCGTGGCGAAGTGGCAGGGCAACACGCGGACCGAGCAGGCTGCGGCGCAGGAGCACTTCATCGACCTGTGCCGGATGGTCGGCCAACCCACGCCCAACGACGCTGACCCGACGGGCGACTGGTATGCCTTCGAGAAGGGTGCCGGCAAGGCCGAGGGTGGCGAGGGGTTCGCCGACGTCTGGATGCGCGACCACTTCGCCTGGGAGTACAAGGGCAAGCGCAAGGACCTCGCCGCCGCCTACTCGCAGCTCAACGGCTATCGCGAGGCTCTCGGCAACCCACCGCTGCTGGTGGTCTGCGACCTGGCCCGCTTCGAGATCCACACCAACTTCACCAACACCGTGCCGCGGGTGTATCGCTTCACCCTCGACGACCTCGCGGCCGACCCGGGCGAGCCGCTGCGCATACTGCGCGCGGTCTTCACAGATCCCGAGAGCCTGCGGCCGACCCGCCTGCGCGAGGAGCTGACCGAGCGCGCGGCGCAGGACTTCGCCGCCTTGGCCAATGCTCTCCGCGCCCGTGGCCACCACCCCCACGCCGTGGCGCACTTCCTCGATCGCCTGCTGTTCGCCATGTTCGCCGAGGATGCCGGCATCCTGCCCAAGAACCTGATCGATCGCCTGTCGAGCGCCACCAAGGGCGACGCCGCCGGCTTCTCTGCTGCCCTCCACGATCTGTTCGGCAAGATGGCGAAGGGCGGCGGTCTCTTCGGAGTGGAGCGCATTGAGTGGTTCAACGGCGGCCTGTTCGATGACGCCGAAGTGATCGAACTGGCGCCCGCTGAGATGGAGACGATCTGTCCGCGGCCATGAGAAAGTCCCCACTGGTGGCCATGTAAAAGTCCCCACCCTCGACTGATCCAAGCCACCGGGAGTCCCCCGGGATTGCACATTGACGGTGTTCCAGTCCGTCACCGGC
>JBEKCH010000122.1:0-4880 GCA_050014975.1 Candidatus Limnocylindrales bacterium | reverse complement strand
CTCAGGTTCTGGCGCGACATGTCGCTCGAAGAGATAGCCGAACGGCTGGATCTGCCGCTCGGCACCGTCAAGTCGAGGCTCCACTACGCGATGCGATCCCTGCGGGGTCAGCTCGATCCGCAGGCGGAGGAAGGTTCGCGATGAACGTTTTCGAACACGACGGCGAACTCGAGCGACGGCTTCGAACCATTGGCGCGGAGCCCCAGCCGCCGTTGCCCGGGTCCATGAGCAGTTATCTGCGTCAGCTTCCGGAGGGGCATCCCGTGTCGTCTTCCAGATTTGCCAGGCACGGGCAAGTGCCAGCCAGGCCGTCGGGCTCGATCTCGATTGCTGACAGGCCGCGGGCGCGGACGTCAGGATCATCCCTCAAGGTCATCGCCGGAATCGCCGCGGCGCTCGTCCTTACGGTCGCCGGTGGCGTCATGTTCGCCGCATTGCGTGAAGCGGGCCCCGGCGCGGCCTCCCAGCCCGCGGGCACGCCAGTCCCGTCCAAGGAACTCTGGACCGGCCTCGAGTGGCACGACATCACCGCCACCTCTGACGGCCTCTTCGCGACGGATCCGTGGAGCAGCGGGACGACCTCGTCATCGGTGGTGACCTGGCCGGGCGGCCTGGCTGCGACGTCCGGGGACGGCCTATGGATCTCGCCCGACGGCCGGACGTGGCGCCTCGTCGCCGGACCCCAGTACGTCAAGTTACTGGGCTCGCTCGACGGCCGCCTGATCGCCATTACCGATCCCGTTGCCTCGTGCGAAGAAACCGCCGCGGGGTCCTGTCTCACGACCGGCCGGATCTGGTCGTCGCAAAACGGCCAGGATTGGACGTCGGAGCTGCTTCCGTTCCAGGGCTCAGCCATGAGCCTGACGGTCTCGTCGGGGGCCGCGGTCATATCCGTCGAGGCGATCAGCGCCGCGGACCCGATTGGCCCGAGGGTGCTCTACGTCTCGGTCGACGGTACGAGCTGGCGCCAGGCCTCGATGCCGAGCGACATGTCGGCCAGCGTGGACCTGAGGGTCGTGCCGACGACTGCCGGCTTCATGGCCCTTGGCGAGACCAGCCTGACTGACCCGAGCAGCGCGGAGTTCTGGGCTTCAGCCGACGGTTTGACGTGGTCGAACCTCTCGCCAGCAATGCCAGACCGGCAAGCGCAGATCTCCGGCGTCTTCCAGGGCCTCCTCGGGCTCTCCAGTCCCGGCCTGATGGGAACCGAAGGTTTGCATTCGAGGGACGGCGTCACCTGGATTGCCGATCAGGATCAGGCCCTCTCGGCATTGGGCGGAATGAACCAGGAGCTGTCCGACGGAAAGCGTGTGCTGGTCGTGGGCGACTGGAACTCCGAGTTCTTCGTGAGCCTGGGCGACGGTCACTGGCTCCGGCTCGATCAGGGTGGAGACATAGGCAGCCTGCCCGGTGGCGGCCAGGCCTGGCTGCTGCCTACCGGGGTTCTGTACGAGGGCGGCGGCAGGCTGTTCTTCGGGCAGGCGAGCGCCGGTCCGCCCGTTCAGGGAACGCTTCGCCCCGCGCCGACGATCACGGAGCCGCCCACGTCGACGCCGCCGGCCGGCCAGTCGCAGCCGACGAATCCCGGGTCGGTAATCCCGGCGCCCACCAGCCAGCCGACGCTCGCGCCTGCCGGATCGTAGCCCGCCCCGTGCTACCATCGGCGCCTTCGTGGCGTTGACCGAGAGGAGTCTCGAGGGGTTCCGGCGGGCGGGGGGAGGATAAAAGCGGGTCGCAGGGTAATCTCCCTGGGAGGGCTGGAGGGGTGGTCGGAGTTGTCCCGGGGATAGCGAAATATCCCCGTTTCTTTGCCCACGCTCTCTTATAGCGACATCGTGCCAGGGACGTACAGGTCGATAGCGGTCGATCTCGGCGCCGATCCTGAGCCGTTCACCTATGGGTCTCTGGTTCGGTGAATGCGGCCGTACCTGATTGACGAACTCCACGTCCAGGGGCAGCCGACGTATGCCCAGACCTCGTACTCACCGGCCGGAAGACTGCGGGTGAGCTGACCCAGAGCCCGGCTTGCCAGGCAGGATGGCCCAAGCTCTCGGAATGGACGCGGCGCGTCCCTATTCAGCCATGGTGAATGTCGTGGTTCTCAGGGACGCGCGGGCGAGACGTACAGGCGCGGCTCTACCGGCGGGCGTGCCTTAGGCCGACCGGATGTCGCGCCGGTCGAAGGCAAGAGCGCCGATGAGCGCGAGCAGCACGGCTGGCCCACCGAGGAGTAGGTAGCGCCAGACCTCGGCGCCGTTGACGAGCGGGTCGCCGCCGAGCGCCCAGCCCCACGGTGCGATCTCACGCCAGGGAGCGAGCAGCGAGCTGAGCGGGAAGAGCGCGAGGATCAGGTAGCTGATGTAGGCCACGCTGAACCCGACTGACTGGACGAGCTGCGGTCTGGCCACGAGTCCCGCCACGGCCAGACACAGGCTGGCCACGAACGCGCCCAACAACCCGCACAGCACGACTGTGGCTGCGACTGGCCCGGCGCCGATCGGCACGCCGAAGATCTGATCCGAGGCAAGTTGCGCCGCCAGCGCGACGAGCGTCAGCACAGCGAGCCAGGCGAAGACGGCGACGCATCGCCCGGCGAAGAAGGCAGCGCGCGAGATCGGCTGGGAGACGAACAGCTCGAGGCGCCCGGCATCCTCCTCGCCCGCGGTCGCGATGTTGGCGAACAGGACCCCGGCCGCGGCGAACACGAGCGGTATAACCAGCTCATAGAGTCCACCCCGCAGATAGCCGGCTGGCGTTCCGAAGCCCTCCAGCCCGAAGGCTCCGAGCAGCGGCGCGGGCAGCTGATCGATCGCCTGCGTGATGCCCGAGGCGCCCCGGAAGGCGGGCCAGAAGGCCACCGTGCTCACGATCAGCACCACCAGGGCGATACTCCAGCCGAGAGCGGCGCGCCAGGAGGCACGGAAGGGACCGCCGATGAGCTCGGCCCACCGGCCGCTCATGAAGCCGCCTCGTAGAGGTCCAGAAATGCCTCCTCCAGATCGGGCTCCTCTACCAGCAGGCTCACCACATGGTGCCGGACCAGGACGGCGAGGAGCGGCTCGATCGATCCGGCCAGCAACGCTGTGAACCTATGGTCCTCGGTGTGCTGGTTCACGAGTTCCGGCAGCGCCCCGAGTTCTTCAGTTGGGGCCGGGCCGTCGAACCACACTTCAACACGCTGACGCGCTCGCCGCCGCAGCTCGTCGACGCCGCCCACTGCGACCAGGGTGCCTTGACGCAGCACAGCGACACGGTCGGCGGCCCGTTGCACCTCGCTCAGCACATGCGAGGAGAGGAAGATGGTCCTGCCCTGCTCTTTGGCCTCCCGCACGAGCGCCAGAAACTCACGCTGAATCAACGGGTCGAGCCCGTTTGTCGGCTCGTCGAGAACGAGCAGCTGCGCGTCGGCAACGAACGCCAGCAGCAGGGCGACCTTGCGCCGGTTGCCGCTCGAGAGATCCCGTAGGCGCCGCGAGAGATCGAGGTCCAGACGCTCCGCCAGGGAATCTCTCCGCCGCGTGTCGATCCCACCGCGCAGGCGCCCGACTGCCGAGACCAATCCCGCGCCCGTCATTCGCTCTGGCAGGCGAAGCTCCCCGGGCATATAGGCAACCTTGCTGCGCAGGAGAAGGCTGTCCCGTCGTGGGTCGAGGCCCAGGACCTCGAGGCGACCCGCAGTGGGCCGGAGTAGGTCGAGCAGGCAGCGGATGGTGGTGGTCTTGCCGGCGCCGTTTGGCCCCAGGAAACCGAAGACCTCTCCGCGATGCACGTCGAGACTGATCCCCCGAACCGCGTGCACCGTGCCGTAGTCCTTGGTGAGGTCCTCGATGTGGATCGCTGGGCCGTCAGGTGCCAGTGTCGCGCGGCTCGCCTTCACGTCCATGCGACAAGTCTAGGTGAACCACGATGGTTTCATCGTGACGGCCAGAAGCAGATCCCGCGCCTGAACGGCCTAGCCGATCTTCGGGCGGAACGTGAAGTGATTGGTCATGAGGGAGTAGAGGCGGCAGTCCGGGGGGTGGTGAGAGCTGGTGCGAGCGTCGGAAGTTCGGAAGGAGCGGGTGATCGCGACCCGAGCGGGTACGGGCCCTCGGACCAGACCACAGATTCCACGACGAAGGCCTCCTGACACGCGGTCTGCGTGTCGGCCGAGCATTGGGCGGCAAGTGGGTCGTTCACGTGGCCGCGGACTATCACCACCTGACCCGTTACCGCGGTGAAGCTGCTCTTCGGGGCCACGAATGCGCCGTCGATCGTGACCGTGGGGACACAGTTAGACAGCAGCTCGTCCTGAGCGCTTGGCGATGCAGGTGAACAGCCGATTGTGCTGGCACTCTCCGCCCAGACTACGCCGCCAAGCAGGAGGCTGTCTGGCAGGCTGCTAATGCTCCCCGCGGCCGCCGCAGCGCTTATCTCGTCGCCGCCGTACACGTGCTGGCCGTCGAACTGCGACGGGACCGTGGGCCACAGAATCGCCTCGACAACGACTGACTCCTGGCATTGGACCAAGCGTGCCGCTGTGCACAGAGCCGCCTCGGAGTCGTGCGTGTGCACGCGCATGACGAGGGGAGCACCGGCCAAGGACCAGACGAAGAGCTGGGAAAAGGCCGGGCTCTTGGGGGCAAGCCATTGGCCGTCTGCGCTGGGTGCGGTGCCAACTGGTCTGAGGCTCGCGTAGTCGCACAGGCCGGTCAGGAATTTAGCCTCGGCGGAGGTGTATGGCGGACTGGCGAGGTTCGCGCCAGGCGGGCATGCCATCGCTGTCCGCGGCCATGAGAAAGTCCCCACTGGTGGCCATGTAAAAGTCCCCACCCTCGACTGATCCAAGCCACCGGGAGTCCCCCGGGATTGCACATTGACGGTGTTCCAGTCCGTCACCG
>JBEKCH010000121.1:0-4995 GCA_050014975.1 Candidatus Limnocylindrales bacterium | reverse complement strand
CGGGAGCCCACGCCGATCGAGCTCGCCCACGACTTCCTGTGGCGCGTCCACGCGGCAGTCCCTGGCAAGGGCGAGATCGGGATCTTCAACCGCAGCCATTACGAACAGGTTCTGATCGTGCGAGTGCACGCTCTCGAGCCAGAGGCGAGCTGGCGCCGCCACTACGGCGAGATCCGCAACTGGGAGCGCATGCTCGTCGACGAAGGCACGACGATCGTCAAGTTCTTCCTAGCCATCGACAAGGACACGCAGCGCGAGCGCTTGCAGGAACGCATCGACGACCCGACCAAGAGCTGGAAGTTCAAACTGGGCGACGTGGCCGAGCGCAAGCTCTGGGACAGCTACCAGGCCGCATTCGAGGATATGCTGGCCGAGACAAGCACCGACTGCGCGCCCTGGTACGCGATCCCGGCCAACCGTAACTGGTTCCGTAACCTCGCTGTCAGCGAGATCCTGGCCGACGTTCTCGACGAGCTGAACCCGCAGTACCCGCCTCCTCAGGCCGGCATCAAAGGCTTGAAGATCGTCTGACGGCGAGCCGCGAATCGATCGGCGATCGCGCTTTCATAGCGATCGCGTGTCCGGCACCGGTGCCGGGGTCACGCTGAACTTGGGCCGGAGCCAGCTGACCGCGATGCCGAGCGCCTGTCTGCCCTCTCCGAGCTTGTCGAGCGCGTCGGCCTTGGCCGGCTCGACGAGATCTGCCACAAGCTCCGCGGTGCGCCGCGAGAGCGCCTCGGGGTCTGCAGGCACGGCGGGAGGAACGCCGTCGATCGCGGCCAGGCGCACAGCCATGTCCGCGATGTCCTCGGTGCTCTGAACCTGCGCGTCCCACGCTCTTGCTGACTGAGGGAAGAGGGCGTCGTGGCCATCAAGGTACCGCCCCTCGACGATCTCGCGAGCCCCCTGCGCGGCCGCAAGCTCACCGACCCGCATCGCGACCAGACGGCTTACGGTGGCGAAACGCTCTTGGTACGTCGGTTCGGCACGACCCTTCTCGTCCTCGGACGCCAGGAGAGCAAGGTGCGCCGCGAAGAGAGCATCGAGAAGTTGTTCCTTCTCCAGCACTTCGTGCGCGGTGACGTTGACCCGCATCACCAGCTCAAACCGAAAGACCGTCTCGCGCAGGGCGGTCCGGACGGCAGCTTCGACGAGTTCAGGACGCTTGCCGCGCATGGCGGTCCGAGCCCCAGGAGCTGCTTCGCGGGCCAGGCGATCCAGCGGAGCCACCGGCGGGTCCTGGGCCAGGAGCGAGGCCACGTAGGGCTCGAGATCGCCGAAGCTATGGGCCTCCGCCAGCCAGCGCAGGACGAGCTGCCTTGGAGAAAGCGAGGTCTCGATGGCGGCGAGGCGTCGCTCGGCAGTCATCGGGTGGCCTCAGTCGGGAAGGCGGCGTCGTCTGAGCCAAGCTTCGCTCCGACCGCGGCCTCGACTGCGGCCAGACGTGCATCCAGGTCGCCGGCTTCAATGAGCTTGCCTGCGCCAGAGGCGGCGCTTATGAGGGTCCTGTTGCGCGCGATCGAGTTCTCCAGGGCCAGAGTCTCCAGGGCTGCGGTCTCCAGGAGCCGCTGGGCACTCTCCACGGTCCGTAAGCCTGAGAAGTCGTAGATGGTGGCGACGCTCTTTGCCTTGCGCCGATGGAGCCCGCCGATCCGTCTTGACTCGGCCGCTTCCTCGGCGCTGTCGGGGTCGTGCCAGTAGCAGACGCTCTTGCCGCGCAATGCCGGAGCCCGGCAGGCAAGGCCGTCGGGCATGGTGAAGGTGCACCCGCGGTTTACCATCGTTTACCTCTGGTATACCGCGAGGTCACGATCTCGCCATAGGGTCGGCCGTTCACAGCGGCTCCCAGCCTTGCGCCGCGACTGCCCGGAGAGTCTCGATCGCGATGTCGATGCCGCGTTGGTAGTCGGCGTCGGATAGGTTGAGCCCCTCGACGACGGCCCTGATCACGCCCACGATCTGGTCGGCCTGCGCATCGGCGAGCTTGGCCTGGTCGGCGGCACTAACAGGCTCGCGCCCCATCAGCAGGCGTGTCGGACGGCTGGTCTCCAGGTAGCGGAGCGCCCAGCGGTCGCCTCCCGCGCGGCTGGCAGTTAGGGCATCGAGGGCCTCCACGTTCGCGACCAAGGCGCGAGTCGTCTCGATGGCCGACTTCGATCGCCTTCGCCGCACACGCGCGCCCGTGGCGCCCGACGGCGAGACGTGGGGCCTTGGTCTAGCCATCGAGCCGCTCCGCATCGAGGCCGCTGAAGCGCTCCGAGCGGCGCAACGCGACCTCGGCGTAGATCGGATCGATCTCGATCCCGGCACAGACTCTCCCGGTCCTCTCACAGGCGATCAGGGTGCTGCCGGATCCGAGGAAGGGGTCGAGGACGAGATCGCCTGGGCGGGAGCTGTTAGAGATCGCGCGTTCCATCAATGGCAGGGGCTTCATGGTGGGGTGGAGTGGTGCGTCGGGGCAACGCGCGATCTCCCAGACATCGCCCTGGTCTCGATCGCCGCACCAGTGGTGGCTTACCCCTTCGCGCCAGCCATACCAGATCGGCTCATAGGAGCGTTGGTAGTCGGCGCGTCCGAGGACGAAGCGATCCTTGGCCCAGATGATCGTGTCGCTCCAGTGGCCGCCTTCCTCGGCCAGGACCCGCGACACCAGCGGCAGCTCCTTGGAGCTCATGCAGACGTAGATCGCGCCGTCGACCGAGGCCAAGAGCGTCCGCGCCCAGGCTCGGACGAACGTCTCCCAGGCGATCGGGTCCAGCGAGTCGTTGACGATCCGTCTCCTTCGAGACTCTCTCTGGTGGCCGCCGTGGTCGCCGAGGCTGACGTTGTAGGGCGGATCGGTGAAGACCATGCCGGCCCGAGCGCCGGCGAGAACCCGCTCGACGTCCTCGGGCTTTGTCGCATTGCCGACCAGGAGGCGATGCTCGCCCAGTGCCCACAAGTCACCGGGTTTGGTCCGAGGAGAACGGGTCGCTTCCTCGAGGGCTGAGTCGAGGTCGAAGCTCTCCGGTCGTTCTCGCTTCTCCCGGGTCTCAAGACTCCGGAGAAGGTCACGGACCTCGTCGTCTCCGAACCCCGAGAGGGAGAGGTCAATGTCGGGACTCACCTGCAGGTCGGCCAGGAGGCGCGCCAGGAGCTGCTCGTCCCAGGTGCCCGAGATCTTGTTCAGAGCGAGGCCCAGGAGATGAGCCTGTTCGGCTGACAGGTCGAGCCACGTCACCGGAACCGTCGTGAGTCCCGCGCGCCGGGCAGCAAGGAGGCGCTGGTGACCACCGATGACAGTCCGATCTTCCTTCCGAACGAGGACCGGCTGAACTAAGCCGAACTGGCGAATGCTTCTGGTGAGGGAGTCGAGCTCCTCCTCGCCGATCCGTCGAGGGTTCGCAGGGTCGGGACGAAGCAGATCGATCGAGACCTCTTCGACGGTCAGAGAGGGCAGGGGAGTCTGGACGCTCATCTTGGTTTCCCTTCGAGGAATCTCCTGGTACTGTCAACAACGGTTCCTGGAAGGAGGGAGCCATCTCCCCAGAGGGTGCCGTCTCCAGCGAGTGCAGACCGATGTTCGGTCGTAGAGCCCCGCTTCTTCCTGGAGCGTGAAGTCGGTGTCTTCGGTGTCTTGGTCGGTGTCTTCGGGCTCTTCGGAGTCTTCGATGGACTCTCCGAAGGCACCGAAGGCTCCGATCCATGCACTGACCTCGTGAGGGACCAGACCCACCCTCCCCCAAACCCCTCCTTGGTGGTGCGGACGCCAGCCCGGGAACGGGCACGCCCTAGGTTGTCCTGGGAGTTGATGTCGAAGCCCGCTGCCTTCAGAGCGCGACAAGCGTCGCCGGCCGCCATCGAGCCGCCGTTGGCGCCCAGGAGATCACCCATGGCCTCGGCCAGATCGGCGGTCTTGGAGCGCCCGATCACTTCCTCTCGGGTCCGACCGATGAGGTCCTCCGCCGTTCGCTCGGATGCTCCCTCCCAGGCGATGTGGGCCGGCTCGTACGGACCGTCGGCGACGATCCGGTATGCCAGCGACGCAGGTCGGCGGGCGACGTTGAGCTTGACTGGCGCCAGGATCATGCGGTCCTGATCATCGGGATCGCGTCCCACCGCCAGCACGGCTCGGGCCAGCCCGGTGAAGCCGATGGAACCGCCACCGCGATAGATGGCATCCTCGCCGGCGCGCTTGTTGAGATGGCGGATGGCAGCAACGGCCGCGTCGGTTCGTCCGGCCATCACTGCGAGAGGCTCCAGAGCCCGGCGCACTCGGTGGTCGTCGTTGGTCTTGACGCCGTCGCCGAGGTAGGCCACGAGCGGGTCGATGACTATGAGGCGGGCTCTGGTACTCGCCGCCGTGGCCTCAAGCCTGTCGATGTCGTCGGGCAGGACTAGCTTGCGAACCAGCCGCAAGCGTGCCGGGTCGCCTCCGGCACGCAGCACCCGCGGCAGGATGGTGTCCTCGGCGTCGTCCTCGGCCGTGACGTAGATCGTCGTGAAGGCGTCGCCCAGAGGCTCCCCGGTCGGGGCAAGACCGCCCACCGATCCGCGCGACGCGATGTCGATCATCACCGTCGACTTGCCCAAGCCCGGGTCGCCATCGAGGATCGTGACCTTGCGCAGCGGGATGTAGCCGCGCCAGAGCCAGTCGATCGGCCGGGTCCGGATTGCGGAGAGATCGATCGTCTCGAGCTCCTCGGGCAGCAGCTCAACCGGGGCGATCGCCGCAACGCCGCGCCGGCGCGGCTCAGCCACACGGGCGAACACACGGCCGGCTGCGGGGCTGTCACCCAGGCGCTCGAGGCTGCTCATCCGGCCCCGACCCTCCGTCGGCCCACCGGCAGCTCGATCACCCGGCGCAGCGTGGTGTAGTTCAGACCTTCACGGATGCCCGTGTGAGTCGGCGCTACACCGGGAAAGCGGTAGGTCACGACGGCTCGGGCCCTCTTCTTACCGTCTGGAGTGATGTCCGTGTGGACGACGATGCCGACGAGCAGGCGCACGATCTCG
>JBEKCH010000120.1:0-5109 GCA_050014975.1 Candidatus Limnocylindrales bacterium | reverse complement strand
GGCGGTAGGTTCTGGTCCCCGAGGCGACGGTCCATTTGCTGGCTCCGGCTCGGCTCAAAGCGAACGCACGTCAGCATACGCATGACGCTCCGGGCAGGCCACCGGGTCCCCCAGGACCCCGTGTGTCGCGAGCCAGTGGATGCAGTTACCAGCAGGAAAGGTGTCCACTCCTATGGATTGCGGACGCCCTCTTGGGCAGGCACGCCAAAGGGGTAGATGCCACGCGGGTAACGCGCGGCTCGTCTCTGCTTCGCTGGAGCGGTGTTGGCCCCGTCTAGAGTAGGGCAGACACCATATGGGTGAGAGTTCGCGCCTCGATGGCGTTGCCGGAAGAACGGCCGGCTAGGTCTTCAGGAGGCGTCCGGCATCCCGGAGGTCCTCGACGAGGAGCTGAAATTCCGCCGGCCGTCGGAGCACCCAGGGCTGGATGGACGGTCGGAACCACGAGCCAACCGCGGGTTGAGATTGGACCCTGGGTCCGGGCCTTCAGTATCCGGAGATCGCGCTTTCCAGTGACGGCGCGGAGAGCGGTCGCGCCTAGGGCGACGACTACGGCCCGGGGGTGCGCCTCAAGATCGCGCAAGAGCCTTCCGCGACAGGCGTCGATAGCCTTGACCCATGGGCGAACAGGCTGCGGTCGGCAGGCAATGGAGTTGGTGATGAACAAGTCAGCTTCCCGTAGGCCGGCATCGGCGATGGCCTGACTCAAGACGCCGCCAGCTCGACCTACGAACTGGCACCCTCTCTCGATCTCAGTCTTGCCGGGCGCCTCGCCAACGAGGACGATTCGACCGGTTGGCTTGCCGCGAGGCCCGATGGCTGGGCCACCATACGGGCATCCCGGGCAGTTCTCGACGGATGGCATCGGCGCGAGTCTACAGCAGGAAACGCCCGAGACTTCGCCTGTCCCTCATGCGTATCCGTGCGACTCACGAGTGCGAGAATGAGCGTAGGAGGCCATGCTGAAATGGAGATTCATTGCCTTGTGCAGGTGGAGCTAGACCACATCCCACGCGGCGAGCGGGCCAGCCCCCAAAACGAGTTCCGGATGCTGTACGAGGTCAAAAGGCTGAGAGGCTCGAAGAAGGGCGGTTCAGCTCAGCAAGCACTCGGCGACGCTCTCGACGGGTTGCGCCGTGATCACCCCGACTATGCGTTCCAGTACGACAAGGCGTGGTTTGATGCCCGAAGCTGAGAACGCGGATGGCCAGCCGAGGGCAGGGGCATGAAGACACCCCGCGATACAGCTCGACCGGCGGCTAGTTCTTGGGATTCGCCCCGAGGAGACCATGAGGGTTGCCGGACTGGAACCGCGTTCGCTACGAGGCCTTCACTCGACTCGGCTACTTCGTCACCGAGTCGAGTGAACACTTCTCCGAGTACGTTCCCTGGTTCATCAAGCGCGACCGGCCCGACCGGATCGAGCGCTTCAGGATCCCGCTCGACGAGTACATCCGGCGCTGCGAAGGGGAGATCGGCATGTGGGAGGTCCTGTACGACAGGATCGCGGACCCCAACGTCTCCATCGAAGACGTGAGCCCCGAGATGCTCGCCGCCGTCCACAAGATGCTCGAGATCAGCGTGATGCCGCCCGAGCTGGTCGAGGAGATCTTCGAACTCAAGCGCACGGGCGAATACGCGCCCCGGATGATCCACAGCATGGAGACCGGGATCGCCAGCGTTACCTATGGCGATGTGCCAAACCACGGCCTGATCGACAACCTGCCCGACGGGTGCATCAAGGGCGCGTCGGCCGTGTCGGGGCGCGTTCGGCCTCGGCCCCGCTGCAGCGTTCTGACCAACCTTCGCCCAACCCTCCTTCCCAACCGCTCACGAGGGGCATCGAATGGATTCGGCCACCCGCGCAACCAACTCCTACCCAACCGCGTGTCCCCGGTGGCGATACTGATAGAAGGCAGGTTCAGCCACTCTCAGACGAAAGATCATGGGGGGCAACGTGGACTTCAAGCCGCTACTGCCACCAGCAGACTCCGCCGATCCAGAGCAGCTGGGAACGCTCAAGTGGTTCCGCGAGCTAGGCACCAGGCAATGGCTTCCGATCTGCGGGCACCGTGATGAAGGCGGCGTCCGCGTCGGATGGTATTCGGCCCTTGCGCCGGTCTCCTATCGACCCCAGGCTCTGGAGAAGCCGAGTTGGGACCTCCTCCACGGCCTGCACGGTCCGGGCTTCAGCGAGTCGAGCGACGGCCAGGGTGGCTGGACTCGAAGCTACCATCGCATCTCCTCGGAGCCGCTTGAGCCCCTGGCGATCGAGCGTGGGTTCGAGGGAATCAAGCCAGCCTATCTGGAGCTAGCAGAGGAGTTCCGGCTCTTCCACAACCTTTGGCAGGACCCTTCGTCGCGAGGCCGCTTCCTCAAGCTGGATGAATCGGCCAACGAGACGCTGGCTGCGGTCATCGAGCCCGAAGGGATCTGGGTCTCGACGCCCCTTGTCCGTCAGTACCAGGCCGCCAAGCAGATGGACCTGCTCCTCTTCATCGACAGCACCGTGCGGTTTGATCCCTCGCTCCCTATGCCTCAAAGGGACCAATGGGTCGAGGCCGACCTCAACGCTGCCCGCGTCGGTAGCGACGTGCTGGGCACTCCAACCTCGCTCCTGTGGGGAACGAAGGTCCTGCCCGCACCTCCCATGGAGCAATGCCGCATCTGGCCGTACGAGGAGGCCGATGAAGAGTTCCCCGAGTTCATCCTCGGTACGGACGACTTGGGCAACGAAGTGAAGTTCACGTGCGATCCCGACAGGCTAGCGAACTACTTCGGTGCGAATCCCGATGCACCCAACTACATCACGCCGGTCTACTTCCGCCGCGCGGTGCTGGCGAAGTACTACGATCGACCGGAGGTCTACAGGGTCGAGAGCGATTGCGTGCGCTGCGCCTCTTCCTGGCTACTGCGCATGGACAACGATGCCGCGGACAGCGTGATCGTGTGGCTTGGCGACCTTGGCCGGGATCTCCCGGCGAAGGAGCGACTCTACTGGCTGAGCTACAACATCCCCCCAAATCGCCCGGTGAGCAACTCGACGTACAGGCGGGCCATCCTCGGGGAGTGGGCGGACTCGGAATCTCCCGACGTACGGTTCCGGAGCGAGTATCGGGATCTGGCTGAAGTGTGGACGAAAGCCTACGGATGGCCGCTGTTTCGAGAGCCTGAGCCTGGTGACGTCCACATCCTCGATCTTGTTCGGATCCCGCTGCACGACTCCGAGTCGGAGCTGGAGGAGACGGTCGGCAATCTCACCAAGCTCCTTGTTGACTTCCTGAACGAGGCTGAACTTGCTGGTCGATTGCCGCCGGGCCCGGCGGACGAGAAGGGAATCGCCAAGCTTGAGCGGTGGCTCGTTCAGGCTGGGTATCCGGCTGCTGAGCGGGACATTGGCTTCCTTCGCAACCTCCAGTCTGTGCGCTCAAAGGGCGTCGCTCATCGAAAGGGCTCGGATTACGAGAAGGTCCTCACTCGAGCGTTCGGAGAAAAGCGGGGGGCGGCCGCGGCCACGAAGCTGATTGAGAACTCTCTGGCCGTTGTCCGAGAGCTTCACGCATTCGCCGAGTCTCAAGCCAAGCCGCTGGATATTCGTGAGGAACGAGGCCGTGATTGACCACCCGATCATCAACCCTCTAGGCCCCGTTGATCAGAGCCTGGTCGAGATCCTTGCAGAGCGCTGGCTGCTGAACTGGAAGTGGCCCGTGTTCGACTACCTGAACCGCGTCCTGTCAGCAAGGGCCGGGGCCGATGCGATGGAAGCAATGTCCCGCCTCCCAATTGCGCAGGGCCCCAACCCGCAGGTGGTGTACCGCCTGATCTTCACTGAGCGGGGCGGGCCGTTCGCGGAGCCTGACCAGAGAGTCGGCCTTACCGTCGCCGGTCTGCGACATGTCCCGAAAGGGCGAGCGCGTGCAGAGCAGGTCGTGAGTGTCGTGCGCCTACTGGCCCAGGCGGATACCCAGCTGGAACCCAATCCCGATCGCTCAGTCAGTCTCGACATGCCCGTTCTTGATGTCCTCTCTTCGGATCTCCGCCGCGAACTGCGCGGCTGGAGCCCGGGCACGTTGGCAGAGAGCCTGGAACACGAGCCACCGCTTTGGGGGAGCATCAGCCCGGGCCCGGACCGTCGAATCTCGGTCCGCGGCGGACGCCTCTCGGACTTCGATGACGTCGTGGATGTCGATGACTACGTGTCCCGGGTAGTTCGATGGCTCGGTGCCGACCGCGACGGCCAGCCATCGCCGCTGTACTCGTCGCCTCTTCAGCTGCCGGAGGCTCTCGGCTATCTGGATGCAGTCTGGAGGCTGCGATTCCGTTCGGCTCTGCTCGGCCGAGTTCAACCCGCCGCGGCGGCGAAACTCGCCTTGCCGTGCGCGTCGATAGACGAACTTGAGGCGAGGTTAAGTGCACTCTCAGATGTCATCGGGCACTTCGAGGTGGACCTCCCTCCGGTAGCTGATGCCGAAGCCAGGAAGGGTAACGAGCGCAGCCTGGCCCGCATGCGGCGTCGGCTCGAAGAGCACCTTGAAAGCCCGGGCTTCGAACGTGCCAACGCTGCGATCATGGTTCTCCAGCGGGTGGTGCGCATTCGAGCCAGTACCCAGCACTCGGGAACCAGCGGCGAGATGGCCGAAGCCTTCCGCGAGCTTCGGCTTCCGTATCCGCCCTCCAATCCCTCTGCCGCCTGGGAGTCAATTGGAGGCGTCACCGTGAGGGCAGTTGATGCGATTCGGGAGGAACTCCAAGTCGCGGACCAGGGGGACTGACCATAGCAACTCGCCGCTAGCGCCAGTGGGTCGCGGCCAAGCCGGTTGCGACTGCACATGCTGTCGATGTCCAACCCGTGCTGCAGGTGCTGTGGAGATCGCAAGAGGGAGCAAACGGGCAATGTCTCAGAACGCGTGGATATTTCAGTCGAGCCCGGTCCAATACGACCTGCCCGCCGCGCTCGTTGACCTGCGGGAGTTCGCCTTTTCGCCCCCTGTCCGCGGCCATGAGAAAGTCCCCACTGGTGGCCATGTAAAAGTCCCCACCCTCGACTGATCCAAGCCACCGGGAGTCCCCCGGGATTGCACATTGACGGTGTTCCAGTCCGTCACCGGC
>JBEKCH010000119.1:0-5312 GCA_050014975.1 Candidatus Limnocylindrales bacterium | reverse complement strand
GGCATCGGCGACGAAAAGGTAGCCGTCGTCCTGACCATCCTGATCGTCATCTTCGTCGCGTATCTTGCGATCAGCCGCAAAGACATCAAGGCCGATCGGCCAGTGCGCGTGGCGCCTGACGCTATCGACGCTGCGTGACCTCCAGCTTCCCGCCTGGAGCACCCGGTCGGGCGACCGGGACGTCGATCCGGGAGCAACAGGCTGTCCCGACCCAAGCCTCCACGATGCAGCCATCGTGTTGGAATTCGAGCCATTCGTGTCTCGTCCGGCTCGGCTCTCCGTTGGGGCCGTACTCCTCGGCAGCCATCTTGTGAACGACCCAGAGGGCGGAGCAGCGTTCGTGGCTACCGCGGAGCCGTCGGACCTCAAGGCTCGTCCGGTCATCCGTTCGGATGATCCCAATCACTCGAACACGCGATCCTCCTCCTTCCGTTCGACGGCTGTTGGCTGCGCCAGCTCGCGTCCAGACTCCTGAGCGTATCGAGCCCCAGGTTCAGGAGTCACTTACATGTTGGTCCAGCCCCTCCCATCTCCTCTGCCGCCCGCACCGCCACCAGCTGCACCTGTCGTCGAGGTGCGTGCCGCCACGCGCCGCTACGGCAATGTCGAGGCCCTGCGCGGCGTCGATCTAACGGTGCGGCGGGGCGAGCTCACGGCAATCCTCGGCCCGAACGGCGCCGGCAAGACGACCTTGCTGTCGCTCATCCTGGGCCTTCGGCGACCGACGTCCGGCGAGGTGCGAGTTCTGGGGCTCCCCGTCGATTCGGCTGCGGGGCGCGCAGGCGTCGGAGCAATGCTGCAGGAGTCCGGCGTGCCGCCCGCCCTCATGATCGGCGAGCTCGTCGATCTCTTCCGGAGCTACTATCCGGCTCCGCGGCCCGCCCGCGACGTCATCGCCGCCGCCGGTCTCGAGGGACTCGAGAGCCGTCGGGCCGGACAGCTGTCGGGCGGCCAGCGCCAGCGGCTCTACTTCGCCCTCGCCCTGTGTGGCGATCCGGAGCTCGTCGTGCTCGACGAACCAACTACCGGCCTCGACGTTGAGAGCCGGCGCAGGTTCTGGGACGTCATCGCAGGACTGGCCGCAGGCGGCACGACCGTCCTTTTTGCGACTCACCTGCTCGACGAAGCGGACGCCTTAGCCCGGCGCATCGTCGTGGTGTCGGCCGGGCGGATAGTCGCGGACGGAACACCCGCCGAGGTGAAGGCTCGTGCCGGTGGCAAGACGATCAAGGTCCGGGCGGACATCGACCCGGCCGTTGTCGCGACCTGGCCCGGTGTCGTCAGCGCCACTCGCGTCGGTTCGAATATCGAAATCCTCGCGCTAGACGCGGACCCCGTCATGCGGCACCTGTTCGCCAGCACTGCCCGCGTAGACGAGTTCACCGTCGAAGAGCGCACCCTCGAAACCGCATTCCTAGATATTGTCAAGGAGTCCCAGCAATGACCGCCCTCGTTGTCCGTGCTGCGAGCCCCGGGCCGACTTTCGGAACCCGTCGCATGTTCTATCTCCAGGCTGCCGCCGAGATACGCCGCCACCTGCGCGCGCCCGATTTCGCGGTGGCGTCGGTCGCCCTGCCGATGTTCTTCTACCTGATCGTCGGTATCGCCCGCGCCTCCGAGCCGGTGCCTGGTGGCGGCACGGTGGGCGGCTACCTGATCGTCGTCTTCAGCATCTTCGGGGTGCTCAGCGTCGCTCTCTCCGGGGTCGGGCACACGATTGTCGACGAGCGGGCCCGCGGCGACCTGCGGCTTATTCGCGTCACGCCGCTGCCCGCCACGGTCTACCTGGCCGCGAAGCTCGTCTTCGTGCTGGTCGCCTCGGCCGCGATCATCGTCCTACTCGGCGTCGAGGGCGCCGTGACGGGCGCTCGGCTGCCCCTTCAAACGTGGCTCGCCACCTCACTGCTCCTGCTCGCCGGGTCGCTCGCGCTGGCGCCGATCGGCTTTCTCGTCGGGTTCGTCGTCCGTCCCGGAAGCGCCGGCGCGGTCAACCTGCTCATCCTGATGCCGCTCTCTCTCACCGCAGGCGTCTTCATGGACGTCCACGACCTCCCGTCGGCGATCCGGCAGGTGGCCGAGCTCACACCCACGTACCACCTGTCCATGCTCGCCCAGTCGATGACCGGGCTGCCGATCTCCGCGCAACCGATCGTCGATCTCGCCTGGGTTGGAGGCTGGGGCATCGCCTCCGCAGTCACGGCGCTCCTCGTCTACCGGCGGTTCGTCGGAAGGCAGTTCGCCTAGGCCGCGCGGAGTCTAGGATGACGCGATGAGCGTGGCGCCCACACAGTCTTCCGCAACCGGTCCGATCGCCGCCGCCCGAAACACGGCGGCGATCGCCACGCCATCGGACGTCTGGGTTCGCAGCCTGCCGCTGTGGCATGTCTGGAACATCGCAACCATCGTCCTCGCGACCGGAATCGCACTGGCCTCTTGGCGCATGGCGGTCGAGGCCACGATCGGCGCGATCGGGCTGGCGGGCCTACTGCTCGTCCTGTATCTGGCGATGTTCCTGCGCCATCCCCGCGAGTGGGGCTGGTGGTTCCCGTGGGCATTGCCGTATGCCGCGGCCGTCACGGTTTGTTTCGGCCTGCTGCTCCAGCTGGACCCGTACTTCGCGTATCTCGAGTTCTCGCTCTACCCGCAGATCTTCTTCCTGCTGTACGCCAGGCGCTCCGCAGTCGTGGTGGGGAGTTGCGTTCTTGCTATCTCGTTGGCGCTTTCCGAATTCAAGACCTATGGCTGGCAGTTCGACCCCGCCGCGCCTCACCTGTTCTCGGATTTCGCCCAGATCGCCTTTGCCTTCGCCATCTCACTCTGGGTCGGCGCGATGGCACGGCAAAGCCTGGAGCGACGGCAGCTCATCGACGAGCTGGAGCGGACGCGGCGCGAGCTGGCTGCCGCGGAGCGCGAGGAGGGCATCCTCGAAGAGCGCGGCCGCCTGGCACGCGAGATCCACGACACACTGGCGCAGGGTTTCGCGAGCATCGTGGCCCACCTCGAGGCGGCGAAGGGTTCGCTCGACCAAGATCAGGCGCGCGTCGGGCGGCACCTCGAGGAGGCAGAAGATGTCGCCCGACAGAGCCTGGCCGACGCGCGCGGCCTCGCCTGGGCGCTTCGCCCTGAGTCCCTCTCGAGCGGAGGCCTGGCGGCGGCGATCGAGCGCTCCCTGGCCAGCACGTTCCGCGACAGCTCCGTGGCCGCGAGCGTGACCGTGACGGGCCCCGCCCGTGCTCTCCATCCCAACGTCGAAGTGACTCTGCTTCGCGCGGCTCAGGAGGCGCTCGCCAACGTCAGACGCCACGCGTCGGCCCACGAGGTGTCGGTAACGTTGTCGTACTTCGACGACGCGGTGAGCCTAGACATAGCCGACGACGGCGTGGGCTTCGACCCCGACCGCATTGCGCCCGGTCCATCGGGCGGCCTCGGGTTGCTCGGCATCCGCGAACGGGCCGAGGCGCTCGGCGGAAGCGTGGCGATCGAGAGCACCAGGGGCCACGGAACGACTATCGGCATCAACTTGCCTACCCAGCTCGAAACCGGCGCTCCAACGCCAGCGGCGGAGGCGGTGGGATGAATCCGATTCGCGTTCTCATCGTGGACGATCACCCCGTCGTTCGAACGGGCCTGCGCGGCATGTTCGAGACGGATCCGGGGTTCGACGTCGCCGGCGAGGCCGGAGACGGGGCGGCGGCCGTCGAGCTCGTCGGTTCGGTGCACCCGGACGTCGTGCTCATGGACCTTCAGATGCCGGGCGTCGGCGGCGTCGAAGCGATCACCCGAATTCGATCCCTGCCCTCTCCTCCGCCGGTGCTCGTCCTGACCGTCTACGACTCGGACGTCCAGATCCTGCGGGCTATCGAGGCCGGCGCGTCGGGCTACCTGCTGAAGGACGCCTCGCGCGAGGAACTCTTCGCGGCCATCAGGAGCGCGATCGCTGGCGGCTCGCCGCTCGCGCCCGCCGTGGCGGCGCGGCTCATGACGCGGCTCGGCCAGCCTCAGAGTCCCGGCCCTGAGCCGCTGTCCGGCCGCGAGCTCGACGTCCTCCGGCGGGTGTCGCTCGGCCGCTCGAACAAGGAGATCGCCTACGAGCTTCGGATCAGCGAGGCGACGGTCAAAACCCACCTGCAGCACGCCTTCGAAAAGCTCGGCGTCGCCGATCGGACGTCCGCGGTTACGACGGCCATCGAACGCGGGTTCATCGACCTGCCGCGAACACAGGGCGGCGACGCTCGCTAAGGCGCTGGCGTGGAGTTGCCCGGTTTGGAGTGGAATGGGCCCTGGGCAGTCCCGCCCTTGGCTCGATGGAGTCATAGTGTCGGCGTGATATGGCCGCCCAGATAGCTAGCGAAACGGCGCCGTATGCTTCGCCCATGGATGTGATCCCAGAAGCCGTCCGGGCCACCATGGAGGAGTTGCGGTCTCGCGATGCGGCCGATCGGACCGACGGCACCCCCCAACAAGCTCGATTGCGCGCCATCTCGCCCGAGGTAGGCCAGTTCCTGCTGACCCTCGCCCTCTCGATCGGGGCATTGAGAATCGTCGAGGTCGGCACGAGTGCCGGCTACTCGACCCTCTGGCTGGCCGTGGCCGCCACCAGAACCGGCGGGCGTGTGACCACCTTCGAGATAGATGCAGCCAAAGCCGCTCTCGCCCGGACAACATTCCGGCAGGCCGGGGTGGCCGGCGTCGTCGATCTTCGCGAAATCGACGCAAGCGCCGACCTCGGCAAGCTGGACGGCCTAGCCGACATGGTGTTCATCGACGCCGAGAAGCGCGACTACGTCGCTTACCTCGATCTGGCCGTCGGGATACTTCGGCCGGGCGGCTTGCTCGTGGCGGACAACTTGACCTCACACGCGTCCGAACTTGTGGAGTTTCGCACTCGCGCTCTCTCGGACCCCCGGCTGACCGGTCTCGTGGTCCCGATCGGCGCGGGAGAGCTCGTGGCAGTGCGCCTCTAGCGGGGTACTCCGAGCGATGGATCAGGGCGCCGACACTGGTGTGAGCGATGTGCACCGACGCGGCGGGGCACCAGCAGAGAGCCGGGCTTGCCGGTCTTCGGGGTAGAACCGCGTCAGGCGGTTCCGAATTCGACGGCCCGTCCTGGGCGTTTCACCACGATCGTTCCATAGTGGCGGCCCCTGAGACGCCGGTACCGCGCACCGGCGCTGGCCGGGGTTGCCGCGCGTGGCCGCGACACGGCGCTCACGTGGGCAGGCAGCGAGCGGGTTGGCTCATTGGTCGACTCCGAGTGTGTTCGCGCCACAGCCGGCGCTCGTGGCGCCGAAGCCGTGGCCTGCTTTCGAGCC
>JBEKCH010000118.1:0-5409 GCA_050014975.1 Candidatus Limnocylindrales bacterium | reverse complement strand
GGCACCAGGCCCGGCCCGGTCCTGCTGGTCAACGCCACCGGTGCCATCAACGCTTCCACCAAGGCCGAGCTGCTACGTCTGAAGCCCGCCCACATCGTCGTCTTGGGTGGCACAGGGGTTGTCTCGGCCTCAGTCTTCAACCTGCTCAAAGCCTATGCCCCAGCTGGCCAGATCGCCCGCTATGCGGGCTCGGATCGCTACGGCACCGCGGCATCGATCAGCGCCCACACCTTCGCGGCCAGCTGTGGCTGCAGCGTCTATGTATCGGCGGGCACCGACTTCAACGGCGCCCTCTCTGCCGCCGCTGCCGCCGGCACTCTCAGGGGCCCGCTGCTGCTGGTGGCCACGACCGGCGCGATCCCGGCTGCCACCGCGACCGAGCTAACCCGTCTGAAGCCGGCCCAGATCATCGTCGTGGGCAACACCTCCCTTGTCTCGGCCGCGGTCTACAACCTGTTGGCGGCCTACGTGCCCTAGGCCGGGTGTCGGGCGGGGGGCACGATCAGGTCATCGTGGTGCTTGGGCGTGGAGCCCAGTTCCCCCATGACACCGCGACACCACACACCGTCTGCGCGCAAGGACTAGACTCGCACCTAGGAGGCATTCTTTGAGGCGCCGGCTGGGGCTGCTCGTGGTGCTGGCGGTGGCTGCCTGCTCGCCCGCCGGGGCCTCCCCGGTGACCACGTCGCCTGCAGGGGCCAAGCCCAGCGTGTCCGTCTCACCGCTGGGCACCGCGACAATCCTGCCCAGCTCCACGACGACCAACCTTGCGACCTGTCGAGTCGAGTCGCTCAGCATCACGGGAGTCGGCCAGGGCGAGACGGGCGTCGTCAACTTCGGCGTCGCGATGACGAACACGAGCTCGCCGGCCTGCTCGTTGCCGGGCGTTCCGTCTAGCGTCGAACTCCTCCGAGCTACGGGAACTCCGCTGGAGCTAACCGTCGATCCTGCTCTGAGGAACGCGACTGCCCGAGTCGTCCTTCGGCCGGGTGTCCAGGCGGACGCCTTGTTGACCTTCTACTGGATGAACTGGTGCGGGCAGGCTCCAGGCGCCCTGCGGGTGCGACTCACTTTCGACGGCACCCCAGGGTCCGTGACCGGGCCACTCCATGGGCTGTTGCTGGCTCGCTGCGATTCGCCGGGGAATCCGTCGCACATCCAAGTCGACGGGATCGACCAGGCAGGGACCTGATATCGGGGTCGAGAACTCGGGCCCGACTCGGCCAGCTGGTCGCTCAGCAATGGGCCGGCCAACACACTCGTGTGCGCACTACGCTGCCATAGGAACGGGGGCCCCGAACCGCGGTTTGACGCGTCCGTTAGCAGGGGGCGCCCTCTGGGCAGGTGTCGTCGCAGGGCGGCTCATAGGCTGAAAGCGTGCGCCGGACGCTGACGAAGCCCTGTTCGAGGTCTACACGAATCCTGTTGAATAGCCGGGTCGACAGGTGGTCGCCGGGCTCGTCTGTGTGCGCCCTGGCGAGACGGTACTGGTCGGCCTCGTGGATCAGCTCTGCGTGTCGCTGCTTCACGAGCCAGAGGCGGTGGTCAGGCAGTTCTTGAAACATGTACGGTTCCTCCTACCGGAGCATGTTCGAGCTAAGGGCCCGACACAACTACCCGTCTCATTCCGACGACTACTGCACGAGGCAGGCATCCTCGGCCAACGACGCGTCCCCCAGGGGCGCAAGCCTGAACGACACGCACAACCGAGCGGCTGGTCGGCGCGGCCCCTCTACGCTCCGCCCCGGCCCCCGTTCCGATGGTCGCCGACGATCCCTCGACCGCGCCAGCGATAGGCGCTGGGTCGATCTCGGTAGACTGGTCAGCAGGGCGCGGCTTGGCTTGGGGGGATCGCTGACGTGGGGCTGCGCTGGCTTATTAGACTTGCCCAGGCGCCCGTCTCTGTACCCCCGGAGGCGGGCGCCGCTCTTTGTGCGCCAAGGACGCAGCCTGTCTCACCGAACCCTCGCAGGTAAGCGCAGCAACGTGAGCGGGACCCCGACGTGTCAGAGAACCCACGGGCCCGGAGAGGCGACAGGGCGGTGTGTGGACAGTTCGCACCGCGATTGTGCATTTGGCCTACCGATTCTGATACTTCTGGCGTAGGATCTCGGGGTCATCAAGCCCCCCGTAGTCTGGGGGGCACTAATTCCTTCGGGGGTAGCAACTATGCGACTTGCTTCTCGAGGCCAAGGTCTTGCGGAGTACGCCCTCATCCTGGCGCTCATTGCCATCCTGGCGATCGTCGCTCTGACGTTCCTGAGCGGTCAGATCCAGGCTATCCTGAGCACCATCGGTAAGGCCCTGTAAGACACGCCACCAACGCGGCGAAACGGGCGGCACGCCAGCCGCCCGTTTCGTGATTCGTGGAAGCGGCGGGCCCTGAGGTTAGCGGGCACGACCGGGTCGTCGACTCCAACTGGCCGGCTTGCAGCCGTCCAGCTCCTCCGAGACGGGCCTGGGCGAGGGTCGTTGTGAGAATGAGCTTGTAGCAGCTGGCTGGGAAACCCGGGGGAGCACAAACGGGGGCGCCGCAGCACCCGCTCGAGCTCCTCCGCCGTCAGCCCACGTCCGAGCCGTCGCCGAGAGTCCTCCTCGGCGCCCTCAACGAATGCCTGGCGAAGGCGCTCGTTCAGATGAACGTGGCGCCCGTCGGCCTCGTTGGGTAGCTGCTTCTCCAGATCACACACGAGGTGCAGGGTAGCGGCCCACTCGTCGCCGCGCTCAATGGCAGCCAGACGGGACCTCGCCAATCGACTGCCCCACACACGATGGTGTCATGGTGTCGGAGTCTCGGGCGCCCTCGCCCAGTTCCGATTAGGCGGACCTACAGTGCCTCCGGCCGCATCCCTCTTGGCGGCCTCCTGCAGCGCCTCGGCAGGTCGGTGCGTCAGGACAGCGACTCTGAATCCCTTTCGGCGTAGTCTGGACAGGCTGCCGGGAAGTGCGGCATTGCGCTTGGCGTTGATGGGCGGAGGAATCCATCTTTGGCACGGCGTCGGGTAGGGGGTTGCGTCTTCTGCGGCCAAACGGGCGTGCCCTTGTCCAAGGAAGACGTAATCCCCAAGTGGGTACGTTCCGTCCTGAAGTTCACCGGCCCTGTCAAGGTAACCAAGAACCGAACAGGCGAGGTGATCCGAACTGACGAGACGATCGTCCTAACAGTGCGCGGGGCAGTCTGCCGCGCATGTAACAACGAGTGGCTATCCGGCCTGGAGAATCGCGTCAAGCCATTGATCTCAGATGCCATACAGGGCCGGATCACAGCCTTCTCGGCCGGGGACATGCAGACGATCCCGGCTGTCTGGGCGGTCAAGACAGCGCTCTTGATCGAGCTTGCGCTGAAGGAAGCACGGGGCGATGGCTTCGCGCCCGCGTCGCACTTCCGGTGGCTATTCGACCATCGGGACGATCCATGTCCACCGCCCGGATCACAGGTCTGGATTGCGGGTCTGGACATGGGGGGGTCGCTTGTGTCGTGGAACTTTGCAGGCGGGGTGTTCACGGATGAATTGGAACCCCCGGATGCGTACCTTGCACACTTCAGCGTCGGGTGCCTGGTGTTCACTGTCTTCGGGCAGGACTTCGGGCTTCTCGCCGGTACCGGGCGCCAACTCATGCGGTGTACACCGCCACCGCGATTCCGTTACCACCTTCTCGGCATCTGGCCCAACTTCCATCCAGTAAGAGCGTGGCCGGGCGCCCACCAGTTCAAGCGGAGTGACCTCACGGACTTCTGCGACTGGAGGGACGCCCGGTTCGAGACGCCGACTCCCCGCCGAGTCCTTAGTGCCCATCCAGTGGCCATCGTCAGGTTCGACTGACTCATCCAAGCTGTCGCGGGTTGTCATGGGGGTTCTCTCTACTGGTCAAGACGAAGAAGTCGACCGACCCGACTGATGAGCACATCGGCCCAAATCCCGCGACGGCGCCCACCAGCCAGCCGGCACATCGATCACGACTCCTCCCCGGCGACCAGTTCGTCCGCCGTGATCGCCTTCGGCGCCAGCTTCGCCCGCACCCAGCCAGCCGCGATGCCGAGTGCCTGTCGACCTTCGCCGAGCTTGTCGAGCGCCTCGGCCTTGGCCGGCTCGACGAGATCGGCCACAAGCTCCGCGGTCCGCCGGGAGAGCACCTCGGGGTCCGGCTGGACGGCGGCTGAAACGCCGTCGAGCTCGGCCAGGCGGTTCGCCGTGTCCGCGATCCGCTTGGTGCTTCGGACCCGCTGTGCCCAGGCCGCGGCAACGTCGGCGAAGAGTGCCTCATGGCCGTCGAGATAGCGGCCTTCGACGGTCGTGCGAGCCTGCTGGGCGGCAGCAAGCTCCCCGACCTGTCTGCCGAGGAGGCGGACCACCCTGGCGAGCCGCTCCGGGTATGTCGGGTCGGCACGACCCTTGGCGTCCTCGGACGCGAGCAGAGCCAGCTGGGCCGTGAAGAGGCTATCGAGAAGTTCCTCGCGCTCCAGGATCTCGTGAGCGGTCACGTTGATACGCATCACGAGCTCGAACCGAAAGACCGTCTCGCGCAGGGCACTCCGGATCGTGGCCTCCACAAGCTCAGGTCGCTTGCCCCGCATCGCTGTCCGGGCTCCGTGCGCTGCCTCCCGAACCAGACGGTCCAGCGGAGCGACAGGCGAGTCCGCCGCCAGGAGCGAGCCGACGTAGGACTCGATGTCCCCGTAGCCATGAGCCTGCGCCAGCCAGCGCAGGACCAGCTGAGTGGGGGAGAGCGTCTCCTCGATCCTGGCCAGGCGATGTTCGGCGGTCATCGGCGCGGCTCTCCCGGGAAGGCGTCGCCATCAGAGTCGGGCTTGGATCCGACTGCCGCCTCCACCGCGGCGAGACGAGCATCGAGCTCACCTGCCTCGATGAGCTTGCCGGCACCCGACGCGGCGCTGATGAGGGTACGGTTGCGCGAGATCGAGTTCTCCAGAGCCAGCGTCTCGATGGCGGCGGTCTCGAGGAGTCGCTGGGCGCTCTCGACCGTCCGCAGCCCTGCGAAGTCGTAGATGGTCGCGACGCTCTTCGCCTTGCGCCGATGGAGCCCGCCGATCCGTCTTGCCTCTGCTGCCTCGTCAGCCTTGTCCGGGTCGTGCCAGTAGCAGACGCTCTTGCCGCGCAAGGCTGGAGCCCGACAGGCGGGGCCGTCGGGCATCTCAAAGGTGCAGCCTCGGTTTACCATCGCTTACCTCTGGTATACCGTCGACTTGGCACCATCTTGCCATCGTGTCGGGGTCTCATAGCGGCTCCCAGCCCTGCCCCGCCGCTGCCCTGAGGCCCTTGACCCCGATCTCAATGGCCCGCGCGTGTTGCTCATCGGTGATGTCAATGCCGTCGAGCATGGCCCGGATGACACCGACGACGAGGTCGGCTTGCGTCTCGGCGATCTTGACCTGCTCGGCCGGACTCA
>JBEKCH010000117.1:0-5451 GCA_050014975.1 Candidatus Limnocylindrales bacterium | reverse complement strand
GACGCCTTTGGCCTTGACCGCGTCGGCGATCATCACGTCCCAGCCGAAGCGCTCAAGGGTGTCGTGGACGAAGCGCGACCCGGTCATGGACTCGATGACCGCGCTGACCTCCTGGCCGTGGCGCAGGACCTTGCCGGCGAGCGTCCTCAGGGCGTCCGCGTCTGGGTGAACGGCTAGGACCTCGACCGTTCGCCCTTCCTCATCGAGCACGTGCACATCGAGCCTCTGGCGCGACAGGTCCAATCCGGCGTACAACATGTCTGGAGCCTCCCGGTGCTGGTTGCACTGACAACCCAACGTTGTCACCGGTGGGGCTCCTTTTCATGACCATTCGATGGTGGCGCCATTTAGGGCTAGTGCTCGATCTCCTCGGGTGTCTCGTACCAGCGGACTCGTTCACCCAAGCGCGCGCGCGCCCGCCATCCGAGCGTCTTGGGTGCCGCCTCCAGCGCCGCTCGGAGGGCGGTCACTTGGGCGGACACATCATGCTCGAGCCCGTCAGGAGACTCTGCCGCCGCCAGGTCGACAACCTTGCCGAGATTCCGCTCGACCGTGTGACAGAAGCCCCAATCTGCTCTGAGTACTGCGGTAATCCGCCCCACGTCTATGGCGTCTGGCTGGTCCGCCCCGAGCGGGTGGTCCGCGAGTAGGCAGAGCGCGTCAGCGATGTCCTTGCGGTTGATCTCCCAGATCTGAAGCTTCGAGAGCAGGAGGTCGGCCAGTGGTAGGGTTGGCTCGGGGGTCGCTAGGCGACCGCGAAGATCTAGTTCGTGGCTCATCGACAAGCGATCGAAGATCACGTCGACGGTCCAAGCGGCGGTCGGGGCGGCGTAGTACAGGCGCTGCGATCCGTAGAGGGTGTTGAACCGCTTGTCGGGGACATAACCCTCGATCTCGAGGAAGGCCGAGACCGCCGCTCGCTCGCGTTGGGGGGCGACGAGGTCGAGGTCCGCGTACGGACGCTCGAAGGGCGGCCTACGGACGCTCGGGCAGCGGAGCCAGACGGCGAGGCCACCCATCAGCCGGGCGCGCACGGCATCGGCTCCCAACAGCTCGCCGAGGCGTTGCGCCTCCGCCCGGATATCCGTCTCCATCGTGGCTCCAGCGATTCGACCGGCTGCGCCGGCACTCCTGCCCACCGCGGTCCCCGGGACCCGGGCCCGAGCCCGCCCATTCTAGTCCGCGAAATCGCCTCTTGTCATGTGGGAACGTGTTGATAGTATATTCCGAAGTTGCCATATTGGCGTGGCATCGTGACTGGAAGGAGGAGGAGGCAATGGGCGCCAGATGAGCGCTGTGACGCAGCAGATCTTCGTCCGGAACTCGACGGGGCTGCGCAAGGAAGCGGGCACCTTCGACGTCTTCGTCTACAACGTCAACAACCAGAACATCGGGCTCGGCGTCGCGTTTCTCTTCACGGCGGCCGCTGCCTACCCGGGCGGCAACTTCCCGCTCTCGGCGATCCTCGGCAGCCTCTTGGTGCTGCCGCTGTACTTCGTCTACTCGCGGCTATCCGCGGACATGGCGCGCTCGGGCGGCGACTACGTCTGGACGAGCCGGATATTCGGACCGCGGCTGGGCCCCGTCGTGGGCTTCACGCTCGCCTGGACGTGGATCATCCTCGCCGTCACCGCGATCGGCGCGCCGGCGGCCTTCTTCGTCCAACTCGGCGTTGCCGGCTGGATGCGGGCCTTGGGAAACGCCACGGGTGCCGGGGTCTTCTCCAGCATCGGGAACTGGGCGAGCAGCGAGTTCGGCACGGTGGTCGTCGGCACGATCCTGCTCCTCGTCTTCACCTACATCCTCATCCGCGGCGTCCGAACGTACATGCGGGTCCAGAACTTCGCCTTCATCTTGGCGATGGCCGGGGTGGTGTTAGGTATCGTCGCGGCACTGACGGCGAACACGACCGATTTCACCGCCCACTTCGACAACTACGTCACGTCGGTGGGCGGCATCGCCAACGCGTCGCAGAAGGTCATGTCGAACGCACCGGCCGCGGCGGGCTTCTCCGCCCAATCCACTTTCTACGCCATGTTGTGGACGATCTACATGGTCCTCTTCGGGGCGACGTCCTGCTACATCGGCGGCGAGGTGCGCCGCCCGGGCCACACCCAGCGTATCGGCATGATTGGCTCGCTGATTCTCACCGGCGTCTCGATCGCCCTGCTCGTTACGGTCATTCAGCACGCCGTGGGCGAGTCGTTCCTCCAGGGTCTGGCATCGACACCTGCGTCCGACTTGGGCCTCTCCTTCAACCCGACCTACAACGAGCTGCTCATGATCGCGTTCTCACCGAGCGTGGCGTGGGCGCTCCTGCTGGGCTTCACATTCCTGTTCTGGACCTACGTCTGGATGCCGATCAACTTCTTCACCGCGACCCGACTCATGCTCGCTCTCAGTCTCGACGGCTACCTGCCGGCAAAGGTCTCGGACGTGCACTCACGGTTCGCGACCCCGCACATCGCGATCATCATTGCCTTCCTCCTCGGTGAGGCATCTATGATCTTGTACGTGGTGGGCATCCTGTCGGTCATCACGCTCCTCTGGGCGGGCGTGCTCATGTTCGCGGTCACGGGCATCGCCGCGATCGTCTACCCATACCGGCTCCGGTCGGTCTGGGAAGCCGGCGGCGGCGGCCGGATTGCGGGCATCCCCACGATCTCAGTGTGGGGCGTGCTACTCGTCCCGGCCATGCTCGTCGTGCTCTGGATTCTCTGGTTCGACCCCTTTGTTGGGATCGGCGCCAGCCCCACCCAGATGACGCTGAATATCGGCTTGCCGATCAGCGGGTTCGTTCTCTTCTGGATCATTTGGGCGTTCCGCAAGAGTCGCGGGTTCGACGTGCGGCTCTCGGCAACCGAGATCCCGCCGGACTGATCCCGCCATGCGCGAAGTCCGGCTCCAGCAACTTCACGATGCGGTCGTCGAGCGCGGGACCGTCCAGGTCCCGCGCCTGGCGACGCAGTTCGGAGTGTCACAGGAGACGATCCGTCGTGACCTGGACCACCTCGCTCAGCTCGGACTGGTCGTCCGAACACGCGGCGGAGCGGTTGCACCCGGGAGTTCGCTCACCGAGCGTGACCTCCACCTTCGAGCCCAGGAGAATCGGCTCGAGAAACGGGCGATCGCCCGGGCCGTCGTGGATCGCCTGGTGACCGATGGCATCTCCATCGGCCTTGACGGCGGCAGCACGACCCTCGAGATCGCCCGAGCGCTGCGGAACCGGCGCGTCACGGTGGTCACGAACAGCCTGTCGGCGATAAACGAGCTGGCCGGTACGGACGCCACGCTCGTCGTGCTAGGCGGGACCTTTCGGGCGCGGTCGATGAGCGTCGTGGGGGCCATGACCGAACGGGCCGCCGACCAGCTCCACTGCGACCTCGCTTTGATCTCGGCGCCGGCCATGACGGTTGAGCAAGGTCCGATGGACACCGACCTCGAAGGGATCGAGGTCAAACGCGCTTTCATTCGCCGAGCCCACCGGACCTACGCCGTCGTCGACCACACCAAGCTCGGACGGACCGCGTTCGCCACGATCTGTGAGCCAACCGATCTGTCCGGCCTCGTCACTGACGACGGGGCGGATGTCTCTGCGCTAGAAGCATTCCGAGCCCTCGGGCTCGACGTCATCATAGGGACTCGCAACGATGCCTAATCCACCGCTCCCAGATCCCGCCGAGCTCGGGGTCATCCAATCAGGAGTCGCCACCTTCTTCGGCCGCCCCCAAGCGACGCTGGACACGCTGGCCGGCTTTCGCTGCGCGATCGCCGGCGTCCCGTGGGACGAAGGCAATGCCGGTCGCAACGGCGCCAACTACGGCCCGCGCGTCTTCCGCGACACCTCCAGCTGGTTCCTGGGTTACGACGCCCAGCGTGGCTTCGACCTCTGGGACGAGCTCCCGACCGCCGACATCGGCGACGTTGTAGTCCTCCCGCCGAACGCCGAGCGGACGATGGGCTTCATCGCCGACCACGTAGAGGCAGTCCGGCAGCGGAGCGTTTTTCCAGTCCTGGTGGGCGGCAACCACAGCCTCGCCATCGGCGCGGCTCGCGGCGCCGCCAGGACCGTTGGCCGGATGGGGTACCTGAGCATCGACGCGCATCTAGACACCGCGCCCGACTGGCAAGGCGAGATCTACATGAGCGGCTGCCCGACGTTTCGGGCGGCTGAGATCCCGAACGTCGATCCTCGCAACGTCGTCGTCTTCGGCGTCCACGGCTGGCTGAACCCCCGCTCGCAGGCTGAGGCGGCCCGAGAGCGGGGCATCAGCTGGTTCGGCATCGAGCGGATCGAGGAGCTCGGCCTCGAGGCCGCGCTCGGCCAGGCCATCGCGATCGCCACCGACGGCGTGGACGGGCTCTACGTCAGCTTCGACCAGGATTCGATCGACGCTTCCTATTTCCCAGGGACCGGGACGCCGGAACCGGGCGGTATGACGTCCCGCGATGCCCTCAAGGTCGCCCGTATCCTGGGTCGGGCGAAGCCCATCGCCTTCGACCTCGTGGAGCTTGCCCCCGTGTACGACCTGTCCGGCATCAGCCCGCGCCTCTCGTGCGGGCTCGTCATGGCCTTCCTCTCCGGCCTGGTGGGGCGATGAACGGGAGCGGCGGCGGCCTGCCCAAGCCGAACGAGATCGAGCGCGTCTTCGGGCGCCGGGGCGCGCTAATCGGGATGCTCCACCTGCGCCCGCTTCCGGGCGCGCCAAAGTATCGGCCCGACGAGGGGATCGAGGCGGTTGTCGAACAGGCTCTCCGCGAGGGACGACTCCTGCGGGAGGCCGGCTTCGATGGCCTCATCGTTGAGAACGGCTGGGACATCCCGTTCGTCCCACCGGAGGCGGTCGGCCACGAGACCACTGCCGCCATGGCCGTGATCCTGCGGCTCCTCCGCGACGAGCTGAGCCTTCCAATCGGGGTCAACATCCTCGCGAACGCGGCCAGCGCATCGATCGCCGTCGCGGCCGCCGGCGGCGGCTCTTTCATCCGAGTGAACCAATGGGTCAACGCGTACGTGGCCAATGAGGGCCTGATGAGCGGGAAGGCGGGGGAGGTCAGTCGATACCGGCACGCGATCGGGGCCGACGAGGTGCGGATCTGGGCCGACGTGCTCGTCAAGCTCGGCAGCCACGCCCTTACGGCGGACCGTCCGCTCGCGGAGCAAGTCCGCGACCTGGAATGGTTCAACGCGGACGCGATTATCGTCACCGGCCGCCGGCTGGCCGACCCGCCGGTCTATGACGACGTCGTGGAAGTACGGTCGGTGACTGACCTCGCCGTCGTCGTGGGTTCGGGCGTCACCGCCGAGAACGTGGGGCGGCTCCTCGCGGTCGCTGACGCCGCGATCGTGGGCAGCGCCCTCAAGGACGGCGGCGTGTGGTGGGGCGAGATGTCTTCAGCGGCGGTCGAGGCCATCGCGGCGGCGCGCGACGCGGCCCTCGTCGCGCGCAG
>JBEKCH010000116.1:0-5483 GCA_050014975.1 Candidatus Limnocylindrales bacterium | reverse complement strand
GTTGTGTTTACGGCTGGCTCTGGCTGTCTGCTCAAAAGGACTGAGCCCGGGGTCATGCGGGTGACTATCCGGGGGTTGACGGGCCGCCTGCCCGAGCCACCCTGGATGCAGTTACCAGCAGGTAAGGTGTCTACTCCCACTGATTGCGGACGCCCTCTTGGAGAAGCACGCCCAAGCTCCGTGGCCGGGCCAGGATCCGGAGCCGCCCCGCCAGAAACCTCCACGGCAGGAGCAGACCCCGGTAAAGGGCCTCTCCGGCCCAAGAGCCGTACTCATGCCCACTCCGGTCCTAAAGACGCCAGCCGGGCAGAGAAACGCCCGCCACCGAGGGGGGATAAGTGGCGGGCGTCTGGGTTCGATCGGGTAGAAGTCTACGCCGGGTGGCGAGGTCCTATGGCGAGGCCGCGCACCGCCTTTGGGTACGGCGCATACCGAGACGCGGGCGGAGAGAATGACGAACACCGAACGGTCCGCCTACCAAAAGGCGGGCCTTCGACCCTGAGAGGGGCAGGAGGCGGGAGGGAGAAACCTGGACGCCTTGCGATGCCTGCCCACGGGTATCATACAGGTTGACTTGAAGCCAGCCGTCAGATCCTGCGGGCCGCCCGCCGTCCAGCTCCTCCGAGACGGGCCTGGGCGAGGGTCGTTGTGAGAATCAGCTTGTAGTAGCTGGCCGGGAAACCCGGGGGAGCACAAGCAGGGTGGAAGAAGACCCGATAGCTGCCCTCGTCCCAGGACTGGCCCTCCTGGGTGGACGTGCCGTGCGTCTTGGCTGCCCAGACGACCGTCTCGGCGTCCCTCAGCTGGGGCCTACAGCCACGGCATACGGACACTGTCTCCTGCTCCTTGGTCGCTCTCTGGGCCCTGGCCAGGACCGCGTTCTGGACCTGCTACTAAGCCTACAGCGGGGCGCGGGAGCGCAGGGAGCAGACAACCCACGCATGTGAAGCAGCCCCCGTTCCGATGGTCGCCGACGATCCCGACCTCGATAATCCGCCGATACGCGGCGATCCCTAACCTCGCGAGCGGGCCGCCCTCCGCGCCCGGAGGCTCGATCTCGGCGACGGCCGACCAGCCCGCTCCGGGGCGTCGCGGCGAGAGGACTTGAGGCCGAGATAACAAGCGAGCCAGCGAGGTCTTGACCTTCAAGTGGCTTGAGGGTGTAGCCTCCGAGCATGAGAGTGTCAGAAGTCGCCCGAAGGGCTGGCATAGCGCCCTCTGCGGTTCGCTTCTACGAGGAAGCAGGCGTGCTTCCGCGAGTGACGCGGCGCGACAACGGCTACCGCGACTACGACGATGCGGACCTGATGCGTCTGCGCTTGGTCGTTGCCCTGCGACGGCTTGGGCTCGGACCGCTCGATGCCGGGCGACTCGCCCGGCTGTGCCTGGAACGAGGCGTCATCGACGCCGACGTCGCGCCGATCATCAGCTCTCAGCGCGCGGCAATCGGGCGGCGTCGGGCTGAACTCGACCGGCTCGACAACGAACTGACCGACCTCGAAAACACCATCGCCGCGGCGGACCGCGGCCACAAGGAGCGTCCCATGTCCGCTGACGCAATCCGCGTCCTGTTTGTCTGCACAGGCAACTCCGCCCGAAGCCAGATCGGCGAGGCGATGCTTCGAGATCTCGGTGGCGCCGAGTTCGAAGCCTTATCGGCCGGCATGGAGCCGAAGGGCGTCAATCCGTATACCGTTCGCGTGCTCGCGGAGGTCGGGATCGACTGGTCGGGCGCCCGGAGCAAGTCGGCAACAGAGTTCCTCGGCCAGCCCTTCGACTACGTCATCACGGTCTGCGACCGCGCCCGTCAGACCTGCCCGGTCTTCCCCGGCGACCACAACACGCTCCACTGGGGGCTTGACGATCCGGCCGAGGTCGAGGGCACCGACGAGCAGAAGCTCCAAGCCTTCCGGCGGACCCTGACCGAGGTCAGCATGCGCATCCGCCCGTTTGTCGAACTCGCCCGTCGGGCTCGCCGAGAGGCCGTCGCCTCCCGTTGACGCCGTTCGACCCCGACCACTGATCCGAGGAGACCAATGACCGCCAGCCGCCTGCTCGCCAAGCTCGAAGACTTCCGCCTGCTGCCGTTCTTCGTCGCGTTCGCGAT
The DNA here is from genome assembly GCA_050014975.1 of Candidatus Limnocylindrales bacterium. Taxonomy (GTDB): domain Bacteria; phylum Chloroflexota; class Limnocylindria; order Limnocylindrales; family CSP1-4; genus Fen-1039. Next base: position 3,376 of record JBEKCH010000116.1, on the reverse strand, counting down.
GGCGGTTGGGATTCTTGTCGGCAAGGCACTGGCGATCTCCGACTTCACACTCACCCCGCCAATCGACGCGATCAAGGCGATCGCCGCCGGCACGTTCGTCCTCACTGTCCCGAACGTGCTCTCGCTCGGCGTGCCGGTCGGGCTGTTCGCGATGATGTACCCGGCCATGACGAACGTTCGGCTGGGCGAGGTGGGTGACGCCTTCCGTTCGCCGCGCCAGCTTGGCGTGGTCCTCGCCTTCAACTACCTCGTGGCGCCGTTCGTGATGCTGGGGCTCGCGAACGTCTTCGTGTCGGATCCCGAGCTGCACACCGGGCTCGTCCTGTACGGCCTGGCCCCGTGCATCGCGATGGTGATCATCTTCACCTACCTGGCGAAGGGGAACACCCCGATGGCCCTGGTGTTCGTGGCCCTCAACTCAATCGCCCAGATGATTCTGATCCCCGTCTATGCTCGCCTGCTTATCGGCAACGTGAGCTTCGATGTCTGGGTCGTCGCGGAGAGCGTGATCCTCTACCTGGGTTTGCCGCTGGTCGCGGGCGTCCTCACCCGCAAGGCGGTGACGCGGCACGGCGGCGAGGCGGCCATGGAGCGCCTGAAGCCCGGGCTCAGTGCGCTCTCGATCCTGGGCCTGCTCTTCACCCTCATCGTCATGTTCTCCCTCAAGGGCGACCTCATCCTGCAGCGGGCCGGCATCGTCGTCGAGATGGCCGTACCGATGACTCTCTTCTTCGGCGTGATGTTCTTTGTCGTTCTATTCATCGGGTCACGGCTGCACTTCTCCTACCGCGACGGCGTGGCCGTCGCCTTCAACTCGACCGGGCGGGACTTTGAGATCGCCATCGCCATTGCGATCACGGCCTTCTCGCCGACGGTCGCCCTTGCCACGGTCGTCGGGCCGCTGATTGAGGTGCCGGTGATGCTGGCCCTCGTCTGGGCCGCCATGCGCCTCAAGGCGCGCTGGTTCGGCGAAGCAGCGGTTACGGCCGCCGCCATGGAAGCGGTGCCGTTGTGATGGCCCTGCCCGAGCGGCGGAGGGTGAACGTGAGAAGAGGCCGGGGCGAGAGGACTTGAGGCCGAGAGTCGTGGCGGCTTAGTGGCTGATCGCCCGACGCAGGTGATGAGGTCCGGAGGTCGACCGCGAGCCTTGCGGCGACCGAGATGACGGCCTGCCGTTAGCCATCAAGTGCGTCGACCCGGGAACCGTGCGACTGATCGTCGCGTCCCAGAGACGATGTCGTGCCCACCAGTCGCGGAGTGAAGTGGACGCAAGCGAAGGCGCGTCGCTGACAGGAAGCAGGCCAGGCGCGGGTGTGCTCATCGCCCTGGCCGCGTTCGTCCTCGCACTCGCCGCGGCCTGCAACCCGGGGGCCGGTCCATCGGCCAGCCCGACCGTCACGCCCCTGCTCACAACCGGGGTTCGCGGCGTTGTCCTGGCCGGGCCCACCTGCCCCGTCGAGCAGGCGGGCCAGAGCCCCTGCGTACGCGCCGTCTCCGGGGCGACGATCCTCGCGCTGGACTCGGCCGGCCGCGAGCGGAGCCGAGCTACGAGCGACGCCACAGGCGCCTACTTCCTGCGACTGGCTCCGGGCAACTACGAAATCGTCCCCCAAGCCGTCGAAGGACTGATGGGAGTCGCGGCGGAGACGACCCTGACCGTCCCGGATGGGGCGCCCGTCCAGCTCGATCTGCGGTACGACACCGGCATCCGCTGACGGAGTCGCTCTCCGAGCTTGCAGTCCGAACGCGTGTTCCCTACGCGACGGGCTTCTTCTGCGGCTTCGGCTTCTTGGGTTTCGGCGGCCTCTTCGGGGTCTTGTCGCCCACGTGGCACCCCCTGCTCGCAAGCATAAGACGGCCAACCGCGTGGCTGCTGGCATGAACGGCCTGCGGCTGCGGCCTGCGCAAGCCGCGAGGGCACGGCAGCGAGAGAAGGACCCGACGCCCTTCTGAGGTCCAGCGATGTGGAGCTGCAACGGCAGCGCCTCGCCGGCGGTATGCCCGTTAGCGCCGGGCCCTCCCCATTGTGACTCTGCGGACGGCCGCTGACCATCCTCTCGCCGGGGACGGCGCTGCGCCCGCCTGCCTTCTGCCCGGATAGCCTGCTGAAGGTATACCGTAGAAGGGACGTTGACGTTGCTCTCGGTTCGTGGCGGACGGGCCGACCGTCGAGATGCCAGCGGGTGTGGGCGAGGCGTCTCCGCGCGCGATCCGCCAGAGGACCACGATGTCCCAGGATCCCCACGACCAGCAGCTCCGCGAGGTCAAGGAGCCCGAGGAGCCGACGCCCGAGGAGCTCGAGGCCCTCAGCCCGGACCTGATCGGCATGGACGACTCGGTCCGGATGTACCTGCATGAGATCGGCAGGGTCGACCTGTTGACCGCCGAGGAGGAGGTCGTCCTGGCCAAGGCGATCGAGCTCGGCAAGCAGGTCGTCCAGGCGCCCTGGAAGGGCATCGTCTCGCTCCACGAGTGGACGACCCACGACACCGAGCGTCGGACCCGGATGGCCAAGCCACAGCATCGCCTGCCGTTCGGGCCCGAGGCGCACACGATGGTCCGCGACGCGCTCGCCGACGAGGCGGCGGCCGACCTGCTCGCGCCCTCGCCCGACTTCCACCTGACCGAGGCCCGCCGGGATGTCGGGTCCGAGGGGACCAAGGCGCGCCTCAAGGACGCTCGCCACCATGTCACGGCCTACAACGAGGCGCTCACACCGGCCGCGTTCGTAACACTCCTGGACTTCGCCTACCTCGCGGTCCACAACGGGGATCTGGATTCGCGTGACAACGTCGGCCTGCGCGCCCTGTACGACTGGAGCCGCGAGGGCGTCGCGCACCCGGCCCTGCAGCGCTGGGTCACCAGCGGCCACGATGCCGCGCTGCTCAAGCGCATGGGCTGGGACCCGGAGGTCCCGGCCGGCACGAAGCTGCGCGAGCGTCGCGGCGTGCTGGTGCGCATGGGCCGCGATGCCCGCGAGCAACTGATCAGCGCGAACCTGCGGCTGGTGGTCTCGGTGGCCAAGAAGTACCCCGGCCGCGGCATGAGTCTCCTCGACCTCCTCCAGGAGGGCAACATCGGCCTCATCCGGGCGGTCGCGAAGTTCGACTACGAGCGCGGCTACAAGTTCTCCACCTATGCCCACTGGTGGATCCGCCAGGCCGTCACCCGCGCCATCGCCGACCAGGCCCGCACCATCCGCATCCCGGTCCACATGGTCGAGATAATCAACCGCCTCCACCGCGTCTCGCGCTCTCTCCTCCAGGAGCTGGGCCGCGAGCCGACGGTGGAGGAGATCGCCGAGGCGATGAGCAAGGGCCAGGAGGTCGTGGTCACCCCGGCGAAGGTCCGCGAGATCATGAAGGTCTCCCAGGGG
>JBEKCH010000115.1:0-8537 GCA_050014975.1 Candidatus Limnocylindrales bacterium | reverse complement strand
TGAGTCCGGCCGAGCAGGTCAAGATCGCCGAGACGCAAGCCGACCTCGTCGTCGGTGTCATCCGGGCCATGCTCGACGGCATTGACATCACCGATGAGCAACACGCGCGGGCCATTGAGATCAGGGTCAAGGGCCTCAGGGCAGCGGCGGGGCAGGGCTGGGAGCCGCTATGAGACCCCGACACGATGGCGAGATGGTGACCTCGCGGTATACCAGAGGTAAGCGATGGTAAACCGAGGCTGCACCTTCACCATGCCCGACGGCCTCGCCTGTCGGGCTCCGGCGCTTCGGGGCAAGAGCGTCTGCTACTGGCACGACCCCGACAAAGCAGAGGAGGTCGCCGAGGCAAGACGGATCGGCGGGCTCCATCGACGCAAGGCGAAGAGCGTCGCGACCATCTACGACTTCTCAGGGCTGCGGACCGTCGAGAGCGCCCAGCGGCTCCTCGAGACCGCCGCCATCGAGACGCTTGCCCTGGAGAACTCCATCGCGCGCAACCGCACCCTCATCAGTGCCGCCTCTGGTGCGGGCAAGCTGATCGAGGCGGGCGATCTGGATGCACGTCTGGCCGCGGTCGAGGCAGCCGTTGGACCGAAGCCCCACTCAGATGACGATGCCGCCTTCCCTGAGGAGGGGCCCCGATGACTCTGAAGCGACGACTCGAGGGCGTCGAGGCCTCGCTCTCTCCAACCCAGCTCGTCCTGCGCTGGCTGGCGGAGGCTCACCGCTTCGGCGACCTCGTGCCCTACGTGAACGCGCTTCTGACCCAGGACCCGCCGGTGGCACCCCTGGATCGTCTGGCTCGGGAAGCCGTTCGTGGGGCGCGGTCCGGAACGCGCGGCAGGCGGCCCGAGGTCATTGACGCCGCCGTCCAGAGCGCCCTGCGCGAGACGGTCTTCCGCTTCGAACTCGTTATGAAGATCAACGTGGCGGCACACGAGCTGCTCGATCGCGAGGAGCTCATCTCGGCGCTATTCGCCTCGCAGCTCGCGATGCTCCTACGTGAGGATGGCGGAAAAGGTCATCCGGACGACTCGCACCTTAGCCGCCTCGAGCTATGCCGCCGCCTGACTCTCGTGAGGGTGAACGAGCTCCTCGCGTCGCGAGAGGCACGCACCAGCGTCGAGGCCCGCTACCTCGACGGCCACCCTGCCCTATTCCCGGACATTGCCGCCGCCTTCGAGGGGCAGCTGAGAACCTGTCAGGAGATCGCGGTCATGGCGGTGCGCGCCGCCGAGCTCGATGGCCTCGAACCAGCGCCGCCCGAGGATCCCGATGCGGTCAAGGTCCGGGCAGGAGAACTCGTGGCGGACCTCGTGGAGCCGGCCAAGTCCGAGGCTCTCGACAAGCTCGGTGAGGGCAGGCTGGCGCTCGACATCGCGGCCGGCTGGGTGCGAGCCAAGCTCAAGGTCACCAGCGCTCCGTTGACCACGCCCTCTACCCTTGCAACCGTGAAAGAAACACGACCGTGAGCGACAAAAGCGCCATCGAGTGGACCGACGCCACCTGGAACCCAGTTACGGGCTGTTCCAAGGTCTCGCCTGGGTGCGCCAACTGCTATGCGGAAACCCTCAGCCTGCGCTTCGGCTGGAGCAAGCGACCGTGGTTGCCTGAGTACGCCGCCGACAATGTGGTGCTCCATCCCGAGCGTCTTGACCAGCCACTGCGGTGGCGCCGGCCAAGACGGGTCTTCGTCAATTCGATGAGCGACTTGTTTCATGAGCTCGTGCCCGACTCGTTCGTCCACGAAGTGTTCGATCGCATGGCTGAGGCGAACTGGCACTCCTACCAAATCCTCACCAAGAGACCGGAGCGAATGGCTGCGGTGGTCGAGGCTTACTACGCCCGTCGCTCTGCAAAGCTCCTGCTTCAGCATGTCTGGCTCGGCACCTCGATCGAGAACAACCGGTGGACTGGACGAGCGGACGCCCTCAGGGCAACGCCGGCCGCAGTGCGCTTCATCAGCGCTGAGCCCCTGCTGGGGCCACTCCCCTCGCTCGATTTGACTGAAATCGACTGGTTGATCGTCGGAGGCGAGTCGGGCGCCGGCGCGAGGGCCATGAACCCCGATTGGGCACGCGACCTCCGCGATCGCGCGCTTGGTGCAGGCGTGCCGTTCTTCTTCAAGCAGTGGGGCGGTCGGACTCCGAAGGTCGCCGGTCGGTTGCTCGACGGCCAGCTGTGGGATGAATACCCCGAGGCCCGCGCGGCCGTAGCTTTGTCGGCATAGGACCTACAGCCCGAGAGTCAGATCGGGCTCGACCGCACGGGTCTCGAACCACTCCATCAGGCCATCATGAGAATGGAATAGGCCGAACCCGGCGTCTTGAGCGGCACCACAGATGGCTCGGAGTTGCGACCGGCTATAGCCGTGTCCTGTCGCGAACATATCATCGATGGTTACTTCCTCGCCGCGGAACGCCTTCCACGCAGCCTCGGCAGCAATCCTTCGCTGCGGTCCGGTCATGACCTCGCCTGCAATGAGCGTCCCAGCACGCATGGAAGTGTCGTAGTCGCGCGCGAACGCCTGCACAGCGGTCGTGGAATTGGTCAGCTGCACCACCCACCGTTCCTGTGAGGAGCTGGAACGCAGTGGGTACACATGCCGGTGCCGGTATCCCAGGAACGTGTCCGCATAGCCCTGCGCGATCGCCTGCGCGGGGTTGCCGACGAGTGAGCGCCACCGAGAACTTCCGAACGCGGCATCGAGAATCGACCGGCTCGCGAGCGCCTCTGCTGACGAGCCCGTCGCCACGCCAGCCAACCGACGGAACCCGCCAATGTCGATATTCACGATTGCCTCGCTGCCCGGACCTAGGCTGGCGATTGGATGGTGTGGGATCTGCATCCATCCATACGGGTCAAATAGCCAGAGGCTGCGGTGACCGTGGTTGTGACCTATCCCCTCACTGTGTGGGTGATCCTGTTGGGCGATCTCGTACTTGATAGCAGAGATCTTGTCTTCGAACGAGCCGTACAGCACCAGAACATCGACACCTGCCGGTGGCAGCCCGGCGTACCGCCGGAGCCTCAGGTCGAGCTCTCGAGCCCGTCCCCTGTCCAGCTCAATGGCGCGAACGTGAACGCGGGCGTCAGGATGCTGTTGTTGGGTATGCCGCGCCGCGCGCGCCGCCAGCAGAGGCGTCCCGGGAACCTGGCCGTCTGGGTCGGTCTCGCTCTGGTGCATGCCACGACCAGCGAGCGCATCGACGACGTACATATCTGACACACAGAAGTCATATCCGTGGGCGTGGGCCAGGATGGAGCACCACGACTTGAAGTACCGATCGGCCAACTCAAGCTTGTGCTGAGTCTGGGCGCGAGCCTCGACTGGCTGTTCGGCGGGGTGCTGAAGTCGCGGCGGTGCTTGGACGCCAGTTGCCCGAGACCGCGTGCGCGTGACCACGGATGGACCTTCTTTGACGCTCTCCATACGGAGAGCGACGGTCGTGGTGGGGCGGGGACGCGCCCGAAGGGACAGCAGTTTCTAGCTGCGATGCTGCCGTCGTCAACAGCCCTTAAGTCTGGACTTGTCCACCACGCCGGCCGGTTCTTCTACAGCCTCCAACTACAGGTTGAGGGATGAAGGCCGGCAACCACAAGATGTAGTAGTCCGATGCCGCCACCGCGACTGGCTCACCCTGCTACAAACGAAACTAACGTTCACGCGTTTCCTCGACAGCAGCCGATAGCCAGAGCGAGGCGATCTGATCAATCAGTTCCGTCCTGGACGACACCCACGATGACTCCGTAGTGATCTCGACTCGACGAATGAGCGAACGGTGGTTCGAGTCCGGCCGAGTGGTCCTCGCCCGACTGACGGCGAACCGGCCGGTGGGGACGGTGCGGTGCGAGCTGGCGATGGCACACAAGCTCGGCCGGGAGCCCGCGCCGGGTTCTCGATCTACGGTTTGAGTTCGACCCACGTGGCCCCACCGTCGTCAGTCGTGACGAGATGCTGAGGCGGGGCGTAGAAATAGTCGCACTGCTCTACGGGGGCTCCAGGGCACGGCGGCGGCACGCTGACCACCATCCAACCGTGGAGCGAATCGACGAAGTCGATCCAGCCGCCATTGAAAGGCCAGCGCTGTCGAACGGTGATGGTGTGCCACGTGGAGCCCGCGTCGGTAGTGGTCTGGAACGATGGCGGTTCGGACTGATCGAGAACGACCCAGGTCGTGGGATCGACGAGCGACATCGTGAGCGTCCCTGGATCAACCATGACCGACGCCACCGTCCAGTGAGCGCCGCGATCGACCGTGCGATAGAAGACCTCCTGGCCGGGGGCGCCGTCCATGCCGGGGGTGGCGTCGTACTTGGCGACGACGACTGCGCCGCCATCGGCCCCGACGACCGGCGTCGTAATGACGTCCAACTGGCCGTGGACCGACCCGGGCACCGGCAGGGTAGTCGGCGTCCATGTGTCGCCGCCGTTCGCTGTCGTCCAGAGCGTATGGGTGTCCGTCAGCCAGCCGTGGTTCGCATCCGCGAAAGCGAAGGCGAGGTTTCCGCTGGTCTTTACTGTGCCCGCGGTTTCGGTCCAATGCTGGCCAGCATCATCGGTCCTGAAGATGCGGGCCGCCTGGTTCGAGCCCGACCCATCGCCTACAGCGACATAGCCGGTGCTCTCGGTCGGGAACGCCACGCCCGTCGGTGCGATGGGAAGGGCGCTCTCGGCCCAGCTGGCGCATCCGTCTGTGCTCGTCCACATCGTGGTCTTGGAGATGACACGGACGACGTCGCCGGCCACGAGGGCGTGGAGGTACGGGCTCGTCACATCACCGCTGCTCGATGTCCAGCAGTTCCACCAGCTCGACCCGTCAGTCAACAGGAGCCGCGATCCTGTCAGCAGCCAACCGCCGCTTGCCGTCCGGTGCATCTGGAGGATGGACTCGTGCTCTGCCAGAGCGGGTCCGGAGACACTTTGGAGGGTCGGGCCAGGAGACTGCGGCCGCGTCGAACCCGTAGGGACCGGCGAGGCTGTGCCGCTCGCAGGGGCAACTGCGCTAGGAGAGCTGCTTGACTGGGAGGCGGAACGGAAGCTCGCCCAGGCCCCGGCCCCGGCGATCCCGGCGACCACCGCCACGATGGCGACCGCCGTCAGGGCCACGTTCCGGAACGTCCGTCGACCTCGGTGTGCGTGTTCGCTCCTGGCGAGCAGCTCGGTAGATGGAATCGGCATCGCCTGGGACGAAGCCGCGTACCAGCGGCGCAGGAGCACGTCTTCATCGGCCTGGACGGGACCGTCTCGATGCTCGTTCATCGTTGTTCCTTCAGCTTCTTCCTTCCGCGGCTTGCCGCAGCTCGAACGGCGTTCGCCCCAGCCGTGAGTACCAGTGCCGAACGCTCAAGAGCCGACAGCGCTCGGAAGCTGGCCCGGAGATCGAGCCACTCGATACCGGCGTCAGATCCGGGGGCGACGGCGATAGGCCCGCGGACTGCGAGCGCGCGCCGCAGCCGGCGGAAGCGATCCGTCGCGGTGCGGCGTGTCGTGACGAGCAGCCAGGGCAAGACGGGCACCGACCAGTCGACTTCGGCCCTTCGGTCCCAGAGCCGCAAGAATGCCTCCTGCGCCAGGTCCTCAGCCGCCGACCAATCGTTGGTCCAGGCGAGTGCGAACCGAAAGACCGGCAGCCACGCTGCCGCGTAAGCGACCTCGAATGCGCCGGCATGGGGATCGGGCAAACTCGCGGCAAGCCGCAGAGGCTGGCCGTCAGCAGTGGGGGTTGGCCTGGGTGCGGTCAGGTCGAAAGGCATCACGTCGAACCGTACACGCTCGAGTATGGCAAAACGCACGCGGACGACGGTGGATGTGGCGCTGTCCTCGCCTGCGAGTCCGACAGATGGCGTGGCCCAAAGCCGGACATGCCCACGAGGAGGGCCACATCGTACTCAACGATCGCGCTGAACTCTCGATTGCTCCGCCCGCGATGGGCGCGCCTACTCGGAGGATCGCCTGAGGTCTGCAGTCCCACCCTAAACACGAACTGTGCGTCATAGCGTTCGCATCGCCTGCAGCGTCTCGACGATGAACGTCGCGACGGTAGGTAATGCCGAGACAGCTGAGGTCTCGAAGCAACCTAATGCAACTGAGGCGTCGCACTCTGATGTTGATACCCAGGGTGACCGAGCACTCGAAGGAACCGCCGGAAGCTACGAGAGTTAGAAGCCATAGCACGAGGGTCCGCCGAGGCCAGAATGTTCCTGCCGTCCCGCCGCTTATCGTAGGCCTTCTTTTGGGCAGTACGCCTGAGCAGCGCCAGCGCGTCGATCCGGTCAGCCTTGTCAGGGCTCACGCTGCTTCGATCCGCGCGTCGAATCCTGAACCGGGCACTGAGCCTGGCTACAGCATCGATATCCGCCACAAGCCAATTCTCAAGCATCCGGTCCTTCAGAACGACATTGACAGGGATCGGCGAGATGTTGCGCACAGCCTGAGCAATCGCAGTCGCTACGCTGCCCGGACACGCGGTATCCGACTCAAGGTCCAGCACCACGATGCCCAAGTCGGCGCCGAGGCTAGACAGTATCCGAAGACGCGACTCGCAGGCCTTCGCGATCTTGCCGGGAGGCTCCCTTCCGTTCATGGGGGCTAGGAGAGTCTTGACGTGCATGTGGCCGCAGTTGGGAAACAAGCGAGAGCAGAAGGCCGGGAACGAATCAAGCTCCGTCTCACCATCGACGACCAGACCGATCCTCATGTCAAGCCATCGGCGCAGCTTGTGGAACGAGGCCCGCGTCCAGCATCTCAGAGAGCTTGGCCGTGCCGTCACGCCACAGACCCACGGTTTCGGGTGCGAGGTCTGAGAGTCGGCGAAGGCGTGTGTACCCATCTTCTCTGCTTACGACGACCACCTCGTGTGGCTCCAGGCAGTCGAGCAGCGTGGGAGAGTGCGTCGTAAGGATGACCTGCTTGTCGCGGACTTGGCGGCATGCCTCTACAAACTGCCGTATTACCCATGGATGGAGCGAATTCTCGGGTTCCTCCACCAAGGTCAGACGGCTCCTCGGATCGAAAAGCGTGGCCAGAAGGGCGAGAGAACGCAGAGTCCCATCGGATATCTCCTCCGAACTCCATGGCCTGGACAGACCCTCCTCATAGAACCGAAGGGCGAGTCGCCGATCCGAAGTGAAGCCAGGCCGGATGTCGTCGAGATTAGGAACCACCCTCCTCATGACGGACATCACCTGGTCCCATGCGGTCGAGTTCTTGCGCATGAACCGAATGAAACCCGGGAGGTTCTGGCCGTGACGACCCAAGTCCGGCGCAGGTGTCGAAACGCCGGCCTCTCGAGCTGCAGGAGGCGCGACTTGGAATGCCCGCGTCGAGCCAAGGTCACGAGTGAATTGCGCGATTATGGGCCCAACATAGAACGAACGGCTAGCCGCGAACAACTCTGTGTCGGCTGGCTGAAGGCGTGTTCGCACTTGAGGATCGTTGAGCGGGTAGATGACTTCCCGCCAGAAACTGGAGTCCGCACCAGGACCTAGCTTGACATCAAGTTGACTTGAGGGCGTCCTCGCGATATCGACCAACGGATGTTCGCCATTGTCAGTAAGCGCAACCTGGAACGTCTCCGTCTCGACCTTGTAGTCCGAGTCGAGAGATCGCCTTGCCGAGATCGAGAAGTGATGCGTGATGGTCAGCAGGGAGTTCCTGGTGAGTCCGGGCGGCAGCGTCCGGCCGGGCGAAGCCCGTCTGACATCGGACAGAGGAATCTGACCTGTAACCGTAAACGCCAAGGGCGCTTTGGTTCTTCTCTGGCGACGGAGTGCGACGTTCTCGTAGCCGCCCTTTCGAGAGATCGCGATCTCAAGCCCATACCTGTATGAGTCACCCAGGAAATCGATCGCCTCCACGACGTTAGTCTTTCCGGCGTTGTTGGGCCCCACCAGCACCGTAAGGCGATCGGGTCTGAGGACAGCGTCGCGCAGGGAACGATAGCGAGATACCGACAAGGACTGGATCCGCATCGCGTGGCGACTCCGCTACTCGCGATCAGCCTACACCAACCCTTTGCCGGGAATCCACCAGCCACGGCTCGGTCGAGCTAGCTGCAGCCGCTCGCGAAACCACGTTTGGGTACCTGTTGTAGCTGCCGTTAAGGGCCATGATCGAGACGCATTCGGCTCAGGAGGGAATGGCGGCCTGAGCGCGGAAGGTGACCTTGCCGCGGCCGAGTCCGAGGTTGCCTAGGATGGCGGCCGAGACAGCGCCGCTCCTGGACTCGGATCGCACCGGTTCGGATCAGAGAACCGCCCCTCGTTCATCGGCCCGCAACCCACGTTCGATCTGTTCGCTACGCGTGCGTCGTGCCCCGTGCCTGATGTGTCGAACCACCTCCGGACCAGATTCGCCCCAGGCTGTAGGTTGGATCGCGTCAAAGCAGCTCGGGGAGACTCGCGCTCGCCAGATGTCCGCGGCCATGAGAAAGTCCCCACTGGTGGCCATGTAAAAGTCCCCACCCTCGACTGATCCAAGCCACCGGGAGTCCCCCGGGATTGCACATTGACGGTGTTCCAGTCCGTCACCGGCA
>JBEKCH010000114.1:0-5490 GCA_050014975.1 Candidatus Limnocylindrales bacterium | reverse complement strand
TGACGCGGCGATGGCTGACGTTCCTTCGGCTTGGGTGAGACAAGATCACCTACGGACACGAACTTGATGCGGGCCACGGGCTCTCCTAACGCAACGAACTCCGGCTGTGAATGGTAGTGGGTTGGCTTGGCAGTGGCGATGATTCAGCGAGACGGTGTGAGCACGATCTGCTCATCGTGTCGGCAAACGTTTCCGTTCAGAGGCCATCGGGCGTTCTGCCGCCGACGCTCACACCCGGCCAGCCAAGACATATCAAAGCAGGCTGGAGCAGTTTCGGGTCCGCCTCGGTCCTGGCGGAGTTTGGCAGCCAGACTGGCAGCGTGAGCACCTGGCCAGGGACGCCCCCGTTGAAGGCAAGGACCCCCAGGACGTTAGTCGGCCCGTCCACGGTTGGCTGGGGCGTCGCACCGTTCCTGAAGGCGTTGCTGGCTCCGAGCGACCAGGAATACGGGTCGACGTGAAGTCCGCCCAGGTTCACGGCGAGCATGAGGTCACCCTTGTCGCGGAGCTGTGAGCGCTTCCTCTCGATGGCCTCTTGGATGCCCGCAGGCAGTTCCGAGCACAGTCGGGTGCCTGTCGCGGTGAACACTCCGGGCCATCCTGGGTAGATGGCCGCACGCAGCAACCTGGGCTCGACGATGGATCCCAGGTCGACCTCGGTTCTTCTGGCCGGTAGACCCGACACGACCAACTCGATCGCGCCCGCGATAGCTTCGCACTCCTTCGTTGTCGGGCGATAGCTGGCGTTCCCGACGAACAACATGAGCCGGTGGCTGGACCAGTGCCACTGCGAAGCGAGCCTGTTCTGAAGCGCGAAGAACTCCTTGGTCTTGAGCGGCGCGGTCAGTTCAATCCGTAGGGCTTCTGATCCGTGCTGCGCGAGGATGTCAGGGTTACTGACCGTGACTCTGTAGCCGCAATCCGTCAGACGGGTTGCAACGGACAGCTCGTCCACAGCCGAGCGATAGTCCGCCGAATCGGAGCCAACCAGACGACGGGCGATTCGACGATAGGGTCCCGACACCGGGGCCCCAAGGGTTCTCTCCAGGCCATCGAGAAACGCATCAACACCGGCGTGGTCCCCCGCGAATTCCAGCATGGCGTACAGGTTGTGCCATAACTCGCTTGGCGCCGCAGCCTGCTTGGCCAGCCATGTCGGGCTTACCAACTCGCGTAGAAACGGACGCGAAGACAAGCGTCTCTGAGCGTCCTCAAGTGGCATTGGGCGTGCTGCTGCTCATCGCCCGGGCCAGGTTGAGCGCGAGCATGCGGGTGAGCAACTCCTGGCTGTCGAGGTCGGCAGGCCAGCCGTAAGCGGCCAGAACGGCGGCGTCGAGGCGCTCGTGCGCCTGGGCGAGCCAGGTTGGACGGACGTTGTAGAGGTTGGTCAGCGTCCTCTTCGCGACGTCGGCATCCGAGAGCCCCGGAGGGTTGAGCCAGCCCGTCCGGAGGCGGTCGAGGTTTCGGGCAGCTTCGGCAGTGGCGTCGCGCTGGCGTTCCGTCGCGCTTGGGGAACGGGAAGGTCTCAAAGCAGGTCGTTGGTGTATAGCGGAAGCCAGACTCCACCTCTCGCACCTGGGTTCCCGTGGCGCGGGCCCACAGTTCATGGGCACGCGAGTGGAGTACCCCGAACGTGAAGTCGTCGTCGCGGGCAATCACGATTAGGGCACTATCGGGCAGAGTCGTCTCTGCCAGCCAAACAAAGAGCCGATGCTTCGAGTGGCGGATTGTTGCGAGGTACCTAGGGAGGCCTGCAAGGGCTGCCCGCATACCTGAGCGCGCCTCCACGTGGAGCCACCACCGCTCCGCGTAGGCGGCGCGTTTGTTACCAATGCGCTCGGGGCGGACATGCTCACGGACGTACTCGAACGGAGCCTCGTAGAGCGCGGCTTCGGTCTCCGACACGTCGACTCCGAAGTCGATGACGAACATGCCTCGCGGGCGCCCGCCGATATCGAGGCCGTTGGCCCACGGTCGCACGACATCGGCGTTGCTGCGGCCGTCGGGGTTGGGCGAGGCCAGCAGTCGGCGAGCTGTTTCGGCGTCGATGTCGAAGGGGCCGCCCTTGGTGTCGCCCATGAAGGAGAGCCCTGCGTTCTCGACCAGCTGACGGGCCTGCGTTAGATCCAGCCCCGCGGTCAGATCGGCGTTGATGGCCGCAACGGGCCCGCCGTTGAGCGTCCGCTCCGGTTGCGAGCCGTCATCCTGGCCGACGAAGCTGATGTGGACGTTCGCTCCTGCGAGGACCCAGGGCTCATCGGCGTAGGCGAAGAAGACGTCGCCGGTCTTCTTGATCCGCTCCAGGACGCGGCGATTGGCGCCTCCACGTATCCCCTGAGTTGCGAGCAGCCCGGCCCGCTTGAGGCGACCCGCTTCGATCGCCGCTCTGGCTTTCTCATGCCAGTACACGCATAGGTCGGCCTCCGCCGGCACTCTGCCGTCATACACCTCGAACATCGCGTCGACGGGCTCGTCGCCTAGGTTCGACCGCAAGAGCTTGCCACCCAGGAACGGCGGGTTGCCCACGACAACGTCGGCCTCAGGCCACTCTGCCTCGCACGGATGACTCGGGTCCGACAGGTCGAGCAGGGCGTCCTGCTCGCGGATGTTGTTGAGCGGCTGGAGGACCGGGTCGCGTGGATGGCCGAGACCGTGAGCGAGCATCCATTGGATCTGACCGATCCAGATCGTGACGCGCGCCAGCTCGGCCGCGAACGGATTGATCTCGATGCCTAGCAGGTTCTGCGGTCCGACCTGGGGGAACTCCTGTGGGATGCGAAGCACCAGCGAGCCCCACTGGATGGCCTCGTATTCGAGGTCCTTCAGAAGCTGGAGCGAGATGTAGAGGAAGTTGCCGCTACCGCAGGCGGGGTCCAAGACCCGGATGGCGCGCAGACGATCCAGGAACGTTCGGAAGATGCGCTCGGGGTTCTGGTCAGCTGGTGTGCGGGCGGTCACCTTGCGCCCTGCCAGGACGAGCGGAGTGATCTTCGCCTGTGTCTCGGCCCAGTCGCGGCGCAGCGGCGCCATGAGGACAGGCTCGACCAGGCGCAGGATCGAGGGCCGGTCGGTGTAGTGGGCGCCGAGCTGGGCGCGCTGGTCCGGGTCGAGGCCGCGCTCGAACAGCGTCCCGAAGATGGCCGGCTCGATCTGACTCCAGTCGAGCTTGGATACCCGGCCGATCGTGTCCATCTCGGCTGGCGCGAGCTCGATTACTTCGGCGTCATCGAAGAGGCCGCCGTTGAACCACTCGATGCGCTCGACACCGAAGAGGCCGCCACCCTTGGCCATCTTGCCGAACAGGTCATGTAGGGCGGCAGAGAAGGCAGCGGCATCGCCCTTGGTCGCGCTCGAAAGGCGGTCGATCAGGTTCTTGGGCAGGATACCGGCATCCTCGGCGAACATGGCGAAGAGCAGACGATCGAGGAAGTGCGCAACCGCGTGCGGGTGGTGGCCGCGGGCCCGTAGAGCCGTGGCCAGGGCCGCGAAGTCTTGAGCGGCACGCTCGGTCAGCTCCTCGCGCAGGCGCGTCGGACGGAGGCTCTCGGGATCGGTGAAGACAGCCCGCAGGATGCGCAGCGGCTCGCCTGGGTCAGCTGATAGATCGTCGAGGGTGAAACGGTAGACCCTCGGAACCGTGTTGGTGAAGTTGGTGTGGATCTCGAAGCGAGCCAGGTCGCAGACCACCAGCAGCGGCGGGTTGCCCAGGGCCTCGCGATAGCCGTTGAGCTGTGAGTAGGCAGCGGCTAGGTCCTTGCGCTTGCCCTTGTACTCCCAGGCGAAGTGGTCGCGCATCCAGACATCGGCGAAGCCCTCGCCACCCTCGGCCTTGCCGGCTCCCTTCTCGAACGCGTACCAGTCGCCAGTCGGGTCGGCGTCGTTGGGCGTGGGCTGGCCGAGCATCCGGCACAGGTCGATGAAGTGCTCCTGCGCCGCGGCCTGCTCGGTCCTCGTGTTGCCCTGCCACTTCGCCACGAACTCAGCCGGCATCGGCACCTTGCCCTCCTGCTCCGGGTTCTAACCGCTGACTGAGTGTACAGACTGTGCTTGGCGCCAGGAGGGCAAGCCATCCGGCAACACGACGCGAACATCGTGTCAGACCCCCCAACCCGTGATTGCAGCCCCATTGGTGGCATCGCCAAGACGAGAGCGAGCGCTGGAACAGGCTGTCCACGGCGTATCTCTCGGGCGGAGGAGTGTTCCCTCAATCCCACTCAGCGGGAGCGATGCGAGCGGGGACTCGCCGTCAAGACCGGACGCTGACTGACCGCGGCGAGACTCATGCCCTGAAGTTCTTGCCGATTCTCGGGTACTTGGTGTCGAGCACAGCGATCAGTTCGGCAATGCTTGCCCCGAGATCAGCTGCATCCTGCGTTGCCCTGTCAGGGTCGAACTTGCCGTCCTCCCTGAGAACACGGATCTGTTCATTCAGGCGATGTGTCTTCTCGTAGACGGCTATGACCTTCATCGGAACAGGCGCGGGTAGGTACGAGATGTATCCCTTGTTCTTGAGCGAAACCCATGCCTCATCTCGTAGGTAGATGCGCGACTCGAGGATGCCATGTATCCAACCTTGATTGGATTCAAGTTCAAAGCGCAATGCGGCGACGGCTTCGATTTGCTCATCACGGTTCTCGGCCCTTCTCTGCCATTGGGTGAGCCAGTATCCAACCAACGCTAGGGCCACGGCCGTCGCGAAGCCAATGAGCCATTCCACTCTAGCTACTCTCCCCTACGGAGCCGGCGACGGTGCTCACCGGTATGGCCCGGGAGCACCGGGGTGCGGACCAAGCGCCTCATACTACCCCGCAATTCTGGCAAGCCGGGTCAGTTCCCAAGCGACAAGCCGCTGCCGAACTCGGGTGGTGCTGCGCTTACAGCCGGCCCGCGGCCCGCTAGGCCACAGCAGCCGTTCTGAGAGGCGTCCTCTGTTTGTGCCCCGAGAGTGAACCAGACCGCCGAGGGTGTCGAGGTGAGCGCGCCGACGACCGCCGCGACCCTGGGTTGCCACGATCCGCACGCATGGTGGTGTGGGCCGCACGTGGGCGTCTTCAGCCGGACTGAGATTAGACGGCTGTTTAGATCGTGCGGGCGTGCGGAGCCGCTCGGGCCACCGACCTCCCGCCTTCCCGGCATCAACCGACGCCGGCCAGCCTGACGGATCAGGGCGCGACCTACGATGCGGACGAGTACCAGCACAGGCCGGGCTCGACTCCCTTCGGTCGGTTAGGCTCCCACCGTGCGTTCCCGACGCGTGGCCGAGACGACCGACTAGCTCTTCTTGGGTCGCGGACTCGCGGACGGAGCGACGGCCGTCTCAGCTGCGGCCGGGGCGCCCTGCGCGGACTGCGTCTTCTTGTCCTTCTGAGCCTTCTTGTCCTTCTTTCTGGCCATGACGTTCTCCTCGATGCGGCGGTCGGTCTGGCACGCTAGAGCTCGCCGACCAAGCCTGAGTGTAGGCGTGCTCTCGGTTGCACCGGGCGCCGCGTT
>JBEKCH010000113.1:0-5574 GCA_050014975.1 Candidatus Limnocylindrales bacterium | reverse complement strand
TGGCCTGCATCTGCTTTGCGATCGCCGTGCTCACGGCGTACGGGACCCTCTCGATCGGCAGCAAGA
Source organism: Candidatus Limnocylindrales bacterium (assembly GCA_050014975.1). GTDB lineage: Bacteria > Chloroflexota > Limnocylindria > Limnocylindrales > CSP1-4 > Fen-1039. Next base: position 5,508 of record JBEKCH010000113.1, on the reverse strand, counting down.
TCGACTGGACCGCCCTGGGCCTGTTGTTCGGCTTCCTAGCGTTCATCTTCTAACACACGGTCGCCGGTAGTCTCGCACCGGCCCCCGCTCCGCTGGTCGCCGACGATCCCCCGGCCCAAGCGGCGGCCGGGCCCCGGGTCGCTAAGATCCCGGTAGTGTGTCAAGCTGAGCGCCGGAAGATTGCAGGGGGGCAGGGGTGCCGCAGTGCTGCTCGCCAGCCGGTCCGTGACCCGTGGCCCTGGCAAGGTCTTGCGCACCGTGTCAAACTGCGATACGCAGGAACATGTAGTGGCGGACTCTGCGGAGACGCCCGCCGGTTCGGTCCTGGCTCTCTTAGGGGATTGAGAGTCGGCTGACGGACGCCGACAACTGGTGGACAAGGAGTAATAGTGATGGCTACGGCGCCCCCTGTATTCGAAGAGCAGCGCAGCGATTTTCAGTTCGGGCCGTATGTGGTGTGGTCCGAGTTCGTGCCACTCTGGAGCATCGAGGTCGAAGAGGTGGGCGTGCGGGCCATGTACGGACGGCTCGCAGCCGCCCACGACGCAGAGCCCACAGTTCCCGACCTCGGCGGAGGCGTTCCTGGGGACCTTTACCAGCTCTAGCGTGTCGGCGGGAATGCGTGGCTGATCGTCTCTATCTGCCACCGGTCGGCACGGAGATACTCCAGGGCGACATCTTCGACCAAATGCCGTCCGTTAGAGTGGAGTCGCGGCCGCTTCGTGTCGCTCGTCACTGGAAGCAGAGTGGCCCCCGCGACATCTGGGAAGTGCATCCCGAGGACGGCTCGGGTCCCCGCGGTGGCTTCAAGTGGCTGCCGGATCAAGGCGGAGAGCAAGGGTTACTCGTCCACGCGTATCTCGGCAGAGCAATGGTGCTCTCGCACGATTGTGAGATCGAGAACGATCCGCGAACCAGAACGCTGGCCATGATCCGGCCGATCAACCATCTTGATGAGGCCTCCCAGCGGGAGCTCTTTAGCGGTGGACGGCAAGATCGCTGGTTTGCCGTGTTTCCGCTCGTAGGTCAGATCGACGAGCCAAGGATCGAGCGCTCATTCGTTGACTTCCGTAGGCTCACTACCGTGCATCCAGACGTCCTAGCGGCAAGCATCCGTGTCGCGTCGCTTTCCGAGGAACTACGCTCGGCAGTCGCGGAGAGATTCAGGTTGTATCTCTTTCGTCGTGTCGACAGCCAAGTGACAGACGTCCGATGAGAATTTCGCTGGCTCTGCTAGCCGACCACGCGATCGCACACCCGACCGACGGCAAGCTCTACATCACGGGTGGCGGCCTCAAGTCCCTACCGTTCGCCGCTTTCCCGGCGGTCCTACCGCACCTTGCGCTCGCACTTGGAATCGAGGTGGGGCCTGAGGAGCTTGGGATCGTCCACACGCTCAGCATCGAAGCGTCCGGCCCGACCGACGAGGTGATCTTCAGACCGGTGACCGTCACGTTTACGATGCCGCGTCGGAATGACCAGGCCAAGGCGGTCTACTTCCATTTCGTCGCGAATATGGACAATGTCGCCTTTCCAGTGGAAGGGGACTACGCGTTCTCGATCGCAATTGACACTGAGCAACTCGAACGGGTCGAGGTACGTGCTGAGCGGACTGGCGACGTACATGGGACGATGGAAGCCAACGCTCCAGTCGAGGCGAGAACCTTGCTCAGAGACGGCTACAACGCCTTCAATCAAGGCGACTTGCCCTCGGCCGAGGCGATATTCCGGATGGTCGCAGCCCGATTCCCGATGTTCCCCGACGGTCACAACAATCTCGGTTTTGTGCTGCTGGCGAACGGTGATGCGAGGGCAGCCCTGGAGGCATTCGCCAAGGCGAAGGAATTGCGTTATGCGCAGCCCGAGATCAACGACGCGAACATGGCGTGCGCTATGTACCTGTCGGGCGACGCGGCCGAAGCGCAACGGGTATTCACCGACTGCATTCAGACGCACCTTCTGCGATCTTCCGCGACCCTCTTCGGCATCGGACCTTCCGGCCTCTTCCCGGTTGGCCTAAGGTCAGCCGCCGATTACGCAACTCTCATGGCCCTTAACGCGGCCTGGAGCGCCCAAGTCGCAGGGGACGTCTCGGAAATGAGCCACTACCTAGAGAGCGCTCGCGCAGGAGAGTTGTCGCGGAGGGCAGACGCCACCGGGAAGCAATTCGTAGAGTCCTTGAGCGCACTAGAAGCCAAGGCGAGGATCACGCCCTAGCGTCGCTGCTCCACCGGAAAAGAGACCTCGTGGCGGCGAGGCCGCGCGCAAGTCGCCCCGGCTAGTCTCGCGCTGGCCCCCGCTCCGCTGGTCGCCGACGATCCCGGTCCCTGGCCAGCCAGCTCGCGCGGCTGCGTCGAGGGCCTATCGGGCCGCTGTGGTGGGCGCTACGCTTCGGGCGTGCAGACCAACGTCCTGTACTACGGCGACAACCTCGACATCCTCCGGCGGGGCTACATCCCGGATGAGTCGGTAGACCTGATCTACCTGGACCCGCCGTTCAACTCGAACCGCGCCTACAACGTCATCTTCAAGGACGAGTCCGGCAGCAACACGGATGCCCAGTTGCTCGCCTTCGAGGACACCTGGCACTGGGGGCCGGACGCCGAGGCGCAGTACGCATACCTGACGAACACCGACCAGAACCAGGGCCGCGTGCCTTCCACGGTGAGCACGATCATCGCCGCCCTGCGCTCCGGCATCGGCGAGAACCAGATGATGGCCTACCTCGTGGAGATGGCCGTCCGCCTGGTCGAGCTCCACCGCGTTCTCAAGCCGACGGGCTCCCTCTGGCTCCACTGTGACCCAACCGCCAGCCACTATCTGAAGGCTCTCCTCGACGCCATCTTCGACCCGCGTCGTTTCCTAAACGAAGTGATCTGGAAACGCAGTTCCGCCCACTCCGATACGACTCAGGGCGCGGTACACCTTGGCCGCACGCACGACGTCTTGCTCTTCTACAGCAAAGGGGAGCAGCCGACGCGAAACGTTATATTTGTCCCTTTCACGCCGGAGTACGTCGAGAGCCACTACGCGAACGTGGAACCAGGGACCGGCCGGCGGTACCGAAAGGGTGATCTCACGGCGGCGAAACCGGGCGGCGATACATCGTATGAGTGGATCGGCCCGAGTGGCACGGTTGTCCGCCCTTACCCGGGTCGCTACTGGGCGTATTCCAAGGCGAACATGGAGGAGTTCGAGCGCCAGGGCCGCCTGGTCTACACGAAAACCGGGATGCCCGAGTACAAGCGCTACCTCGACGACAACCCGGGAACGCCCCTGCAGGACATCTGGGACGACATCCCGCCGATCAACAGCCAAGCCAAGGAGCGGCTTCCGTGGGCCACGCAGAAGCCGTTGGCGCTCCTCGAACGCATCATCTCCGTCTCCTCCAACCCAGGGGACGTCGTGCTTGACCCCTTTTGCGGCTGCGGAACGGCGCTCGTTGCCGCGCAGAAGCTCGACCGCCAGTGGATCGGCATCGACATCACCTACCTGTCCATCGCCGTCATGAAGGCGCGGCTAAAGGACAGCTTCGCCCTGGCGGATGTGCCGGTCATTGGGCAGCCGACGGAAGTTGAGGGTGCGCGAGCGATGCTCGTGGGGACCGGGCTCGAAGGCCAGTACCAGTTCCAGTGGTGGGCGCTCGACCTGATCGGCGCGCAGCCGGTGGGCGGCGTCCAGAAGAAGGGCGCAGACCGGGGTATCGACGGCGTCATCAGCTTCTCGACCGGGCCGCATGGCGAGGTGGGCCGGGCGCTCGTCAGCGTCAAGAGCGGCACGGTCAACTCAGGGATGGTGCGTGATCTCAAGGGCGTGCTAGAGCGCGAAAAGGCCGAGATCGGCCTGTTCGTCACCCTGGAGGAGCCGTCGGGGCCGATGCACCTAGAGGCCACGACGGCTGGCGTCTACCACTCCGAGCTGTCGGGCCGCGACTACCCGCGCATCCAGATCATCACGATCCGTGAGCTTCTGGAGGAACACCGGCACCCGGAGCTACCCGTGCTCGTGCTCCCGGCCTACCAGCAGGCGGAGAAGGTCGAGAAGGCGTCCCCCGGGCAACGCGAGATGTTCGGCTAGGACCGGCCCCCGCTCCGTGGTCGCCGACGATCCCGCGCCATGCCGGCCAGCCAAGCGGCTGCGTGGGGCATGTCTTCCGGGGCGGATCCCTCGACCCAGTAATCGATGGAGCACAATGCGCGTGTGGCGAGCGAGATCCGAAGGGCGACTCCGTCGGTACTCTACCGGGGCGTGGAAGGTTCTAAGGCCTCGGGGGAGGCGTTCGAATCCTTTGCGGTGCTCAACGGCCCCCCAAAGGAGGATCTCCGGGGCATCCGACTTCTCAACTACTACGGAGTATCGGCGTTCTCGTCGGCTGAGTCTGTTCGCCAGAGGGTCTCGACTAAGTCACGGTTTGTTGCGGTACTGGACCCGTCTCAAGCGCCCGGAGTCCTCGTAATCCAGACCGGGGGCGAGGGCTCGGAACACTACGTCCTTCTGGGAGACCGACAGGATATGCTAGACATGGTTACCCATTTAGAGCCCCGAGACATCGCATGATCCACTTCGAACTCTTTGACGAGGAAAGCGGGAACCTGCTTGGCCATTTCGACTCGGCGGCCGAGGCGATGAGGTTCGCGCTTCAGTACCCACCGGCCGAGGCCCTCAATGATCTGCGGGTCCTGCGGGTCGACGGCGATCGGGTGGCCGTAGCCATGACGGGCGCTGACCTTATGGAGGCCGCCGCAGCGCCGGATACTCTACCGACACGCGCGGTCGTCGCCATCGCGGACGTCCTGGCCGCCTTGAGGACCGGCCCGACCTCGCCTGGAAACGTTGTTGAGCTCCGGCCGGCATACCGACGTCAATCGTCCGCTCGCCGGATTACCGCATGAAGCTCGCGACGGCCCTGCTATGTGACTTCGCCTCGGCCCGCGGTTCGGTGCTGACAATCGTAGGTGGCGGGGTCAACCAAGTGCTCCGACCTAGCTATCCGGGTCCCCTTGGCGTCATGATCGCAATTGCCCTTGAGGTCGAGGACCCGGACTACGGGCGCCGACACATGATCAAGGTCGCGGTTCGAAGCGAGGACGGTCAAGTTGTTGGCGACGTCACTGGCGGGTTTGACTTGGGTAGGGTCGAGGACATCGTGATCCCGCCACGCCTAAAGGCGATCGTACCGATGGCCATACCGTTGGGTCTGATTATTCTGCCATCGCCCGGGGTGTACGACGTCGTCGTGTACCTGAACGGACGAAAGGCCAAAGCGGTGTCCGTCCTGGCGCAGCAGGGTCCTGCGGCAGAAAGCCCGGGCGTTCCTGGCGAGTCTCACTAGCCGTCCGGGCACGCCGATCCGGGAGCCTTAGTACGACTAAGTGGACACTAGACCCAGGATCGCCTCGCGGAAAGCTCGGAGAACGGTCCCGGCAAGCTCGCTGTCACGCATGGTTGCGGCCCGAGCAGGCTCGAACCGGAAACCGGCGAGCACCGTGAGGGGTGCCGCCCACGGCC
>JBEKCH010000112.1:0-5617 GCA_050014975.1 Candidatus Limnocylindrales bacterium | reverse complement strand
TCCATGAGCCGTCGGTCGGGGCGATCGTCACGAGTGCGATCTTCTCCGTGCGCGTTCGCGCCGGCGCCGAGCCCGCTCTGTCGCACGAGCACGACGCGATGCGCTGGGTCTCGCCCGCGGAGGCTCAGGACTTGGCGATCTGGCCGGCCTATCGCGAGACGATCCATCGGATAGAGGAGAACCTCTTCGTGCCGGAGCGCGCGATCTGGTTCGAGCTGACGCTGCGGGGAGAGAGGGCCCGAGCGTAGTCGTCCCCCGGTCGCTCGGTTCCCATTCTTCCGGATGATTGCTCCCAGCACTCGTATCCAAGATTGCCGGCCGCTGCGGCCCCTGTGCCCGGCCTGTGTGGCGGTCGCCAAGCGTGGAAACCGCCCGCGGAGGCTCCGACGGGCCGTCTCGCACGGCCAGAAGCTCCACAAGAGTGGCCGTACCAATCGACCGGGGAAACCGCGTGGTTGCCGCTGTTGCAGCTGCTGCGGCATCGCGGAGAGCGGCGCCGTTCCGGCCGAGGCATCGCGCAGTGGGCGCTGGTGCGGCTGCGGAATCGCGGAACTTCGTGGCCAGGGGCACGGCGGTAATCTGGCGCCAGCGACGAATCCGCGCCAGACTGAGTCGGGCCGATACCCGTTTCGGCCGGTCGGAGCCTCTTATGTGATGTGAGGGCCATCACGGAACCGCTCGACAGGAACCAGGAGGACCGGGCCGCCACGGCGCGGCTCTCGCGGGCGACGCCGCTGGCGCCGACTCCCGAGTGGGTCGCCACGCTGCACGTCCATGGTCCGCTGCTGCTAGCCGCGGCCCGGGCGATGACCCGGGACGAGGCCGAAGCCGAGGACCTGGTCCAGACGACCTTCGAGCGGGCGCTCCGTGCGGCGCCGGCGATCAGGGACTCGCGCGCGATCCGCGCCTGGCTCCTGACCGTCCAGACGCGCGAGGCGCTGCGAGTCGTTCGGCGGCTGCGTCGAACGCTCAGGCTAGAGCCGGAGGTCCACGAGTCGCCGATGGGCGGCCCGGAGGCTTCCGAATCGATCGAGCTCGACGAGGCGCTGGGGCGCCTGTCGCGGCCGATCCGGGCCGCCGTGGTCCTCCACCACATGGTCGGACTCTCCGTGCGCGAAACGGCCGATGCGCTGGGTGTCACGGAGAACACAGCGAAGGCACGGCTCAAGACCGGCCTGGCGCGACTCCGGGAGCTGCTCGATGAAGACTGACGTGAGCGGCGGCGCTTCCGCCGACGACCGGGCCAACGACAGGCTCGAAGAGCGGCTCTCCGGCCGCTTCGCAATGGAGCTGGACCGCGCCGAGCTGGACTACCCGGCGCTGCGCGAGAGGCTGGTCGGGAGCGTGCCGGCGGCCCGCGGCGGGAGCGGGCGGTGGCCGAAGATCGCGCTGCCGGTCACGGCGGCCGCGTGCCTGGCAGTCGCCGCTCTGGTCGTTGGGAGTCTGTGGTCCGGTTCGGGGACCGGCCCCGCAGTACCCGCGCCCCTGGCTTCGGGACCGTCGGCGTCAGGCGTGGTGATGAGCTCGGACGGGATCCCGACGCAGATCGACGGTCAGCGCGTGTACCGCGTCACCGACAAGGCCGAGTGGCAGAACCTGAGCGGCAGCTTCCTGCTGGGCGGGTACGGACTCGACTTCGTCATGTCCTGCCCGACGTGGTTGCCGCAGCCATCGGCCGAGGCCGATCTTCTGGGCCAGTGCGGCGGGGTCGAGCTGGCGCCGTCCGCCAACGAGAACCCCGGCTCCGGCCTGCTCATGTTGGCGCCGCAGGGATCGAGTTCGCTGTCTGGCTGGCTTGGCGGACCGGCGATAGTAGTGCGCGTCCACACTCACGACCCCGAGGCTGCCCAGTGCAGCGCCCGCGAACAGTCTGCGTGCGAGGCGGCCCTAGTGGTCGAGGCGGTCGTCTGGCCGGCGGTCCCGACCGAGATCACCGGCGAGCGCGTGTACCGCGCCGCCGACCAGGCCTCGTTCCCCACGTCGGGCAGCTTCCTGCTGGGCGGACCGTTCACGAAGCCGGAATTCGTGCCGCCCTGCCCGATGCAACCCGGGTTGTCGGCCGCCGAGCAGCAGTTGATCCCGTACTGCTACCTACTCAGGATCGACGGTCTCGAGATTGCGCCGGAGAGCAACATCGACGAGCCGAACGATGAGATCGTCGTCGCCCGCGTCCACGTGAACGACCCGATGGCTGCCCAATGCCCGGCCGACGTCCGGGCGCAGTGCGCGGCCGGCATCGTCGTCGAGTCCGTGGTGTGGAGGTCCACTCCGTACGCTGCGGCCACGCCGACGCCGGCGGCGGCATCCCAGACCCCCGGCACCAACGCGGCCTCGACTCCGGAGAGCGGGTCCACCGGCCCGTCCGAGTCGATCGGCCCCGACGGCGTGCCCACCACGCTCAACGGCGCGCCGGTGTACCGGGCGGCCGACCTGCCTTCGTCGCCGACCTTCCTGCTCGGCGGGAAGCTCACCCGCGACACGACCTGCGCAGCGCCGGCGACGCCCATGGCCGAGCCGCCCGGCTGCGGCTACTGGATGCTCGATGGGGTCAGGGTCGGGACGATGGTGGACATCCCGGACTCGCTGGTGGGCCAGATCGTCGTAGCCCAGGTCGAGCGCGGGCGGGCGCTGGCCGTCTGCCCGGGCGGATCGTGCACGACGGAGACGATCGTCATCTCGGCCATCGTCTGGCCCGAGTTGCCGGTTGCGACGCCGCCGGTGCCTCTGACACCGCCCGCGCTCCCGACCCCGACGACCCCGTAGCCGGGCTCCACGCCGCAAGCTCCCGCTCGACCGATGCCGCATGATTGGGGCATCGCCCACGCCGCGCGCCATCGCCGGGAGGAGCCATGTACGTCACCCTGGTCTACGTCCACGTCAAGCCTGAGCACGTGGCCGACTTCATCGAGTCGATCCGCGTGAACCACGAGAACTCGGTTCGCGAGTCGGGCAACCTTCGCTTCGACATCCTCCAGTCGGTCGACGATCCGACCCGCTTCGTGGCCTACGAGGCCTATCGAGACGAGGCTTCGGCGAAGGCCCACAAGGAGACGGCGCACTACCTGGCCTGGCGGGACAAGGTGGCCGACTGGATGGCCGAGCCGCGTCAGGGAGTGCGATACGACGGCCTCTTCCCGGCGCTGCCCGAGGCGGGCAGATAGCGGGCGATGGAAGGCTTCGAATACGCCTCGACGCTGCGGCTGCCGGAGATCGTCGCCGGTCCCGGAAAGGTCGCCGAGCTGCCGCGGATCGTTCGCGGGTTCGGGCGGCGCGCCCTGGTGGTCGTTCGCGCCCCGGGCTTCACCGAAGGCGAGGACTGGGCGCGCATCGGCGCGGGTCTGTCCGCCGCCGGCATCGAATTCGAGGTCGAAGGCGTCTCCGGCGAGCCGTCGCCGGCGCTGGTCGACGGGATCGTCGCGCGCGCTCGGGGACGCGGACAGGGCGGCGCGGTGGAGGTCGTCGTCGGCATCGGCGGGGGCAGCGTCATGGATACGGCCAAGGCGGTCGCCGGCCTGCTGCTCCCGGGCAACTCGGTGCTGGATCACCTGGAGGGCATCGCGCCCGGTCTGCCGTATCGGGGCCCCGCGGTGCCGTTCGTGGCCGTCCCCACGACCGCCGGCACGGGCAGCGAGGCGACCAAGAACGCGGTCCTCAGCGTTCGGGGCGCTGGCGGCTTCAAGCGCTCATTCCGTGACGACGCCCTGATCGCCCGGGTGGCGATCCTGGACCCGGAGCTCCTGCGGAGCTGCCCGCCGGAGCTGATCGCCGCCAATGGCATGGACGCGCTGACCCAGCTGCTCGAGTCCTACCTCTCGACCCACGCCGATCCCATTTCGGACGGCCTGGCGCTGCGGGGCCTGGCCGCCGCGCGCGACGGGCTGCTCGCCTGGCACGAGATGGCGGTCGCCGGGCTGGGGGCCGCGCCTGCCTCGGACGCGGCCCGCGCCGCGATGGCCACGGCGGCGCTCTGCTCGGGGATCTGCCTGGCTCAGACCGGCCTGGGCGCGGTGCACGGCGTGGCTTCGCCACTCGGCGCGCTCTTCCCGATTCCGCACGGCGTGGCCTGCGGGGCCACCCTGGTGGCAGCCACGCGCGTGAACGTCGCCGCGCTGGAGCAGCGCGAACCCCAGAACGCGGCGCTCGGCAGGTATGCCGGGTTGGGGCGCGTTCTCGCGGGTGCGGCCCCGACATCGCTCCAAGACGACCGGCTGGCGCGAACGGCGCTGGTTCAGACGCTGGAAGACTGCCGCGTCCGCCTCGGCGTGCCGCGGCTTTCGGCCTACGGCATCGCCGCCGCCGACATCCCGGCCATCGTCGCAGACTCGCGCGGCAGCAGCATGCGGACCAACCCCATCCTGCTCACCGACGACGAGATCGCCTCGATCCTGCGGCAGTCCCTGTAGGGGCTGGCTGCCGGCGTAACGGCTGCGGCTCCGCGGCCGTTTCCGTTCATCGAATGCACGAGACTCGCCGGCGGGGCGATCTGAGCCGGGCCGTGTGCATCAGCCGAACACACGCGACTGGCCGGCCTTCGACCGGTGATCCTTCGCGTCCATTCGGTTCACCCCGCGCACGGCTTACGACAGCTGAGGCCGGGCCAATGACGCCACAGGGCGCGCCGCGTCGGAACCGTGCTCCGGATGCACGAGATCGACGTCATTCTCAGTTTCGCGCCCGCCTTGTCGTCGGATGCGTGCATCTGGCGCACGTCAGGACGCCCGGGTCTCCTCATGTGCGGGATCTGTGCGCACCAGGGCGCAACAACAGCACCATGCCCTGAATGCTGGCGACAGGCGTCACCGGTTCATGCCTGCCGAGCCATCGAGGACGGGACCGGGCTCCGGGGTCTGCTACCAGCCCTGGATCTCAACCAGCGCGGGCAGCAAGCGGTCCCTACCGGAACGCCGGCAGCACCTCCGCCGCCAGGTACTCCAGCACCTCGATCCGCGCCAGACCCGGCAGATCCGAGACGATGATGTAGTCCATGCCGGCATCGATGAGGCGGCCGTAGGTATCGATGACCTCCTGCGGGCCTCCGACCACCGCATGCGTTTTGTACTCCTCGAGCGATTGGCCGCGGCGATAGCGCTCCGTGAGCGCGACCGGGTCGTCGCCTGCCCGCAAGAGAGTGGTCTCGACGTTCACCGAGTGGACGAGCGTCGAGGGGTCGCGTCCAAAGTCCTCGCAGTGGGCCCGGACGACGTCGAGCTTGTGGTGGTAGTAGTCCATGTCGTCGAGGTGACCGCCGAGGTTGATAGCGTCGCCATACTGGGCCGCCAGACGGAGAGTCACCTTCTCGCCGCTGCCACCAACCCAGATCGGCGGATGCGGCTTCTGGACGGGCTTTGGCTCGTTGATCGCGCCGGCGATCCTGTAGTACGTCCCCTCGAACGAGGCGTAGGGCTCGGTCCACATGGCCCGGATCACCTGCAGCGCTTCGCCCAGCATCCGTAGCCGCTCGCCCACCCCCGGGTACGGGTATCCGTAGGCCAGATACTCGTGCTCATACCAGCCCCCGCCGATCCCGAAGTCGAGCCGGCCGTGGCTGAGCACGTCCACCGTGGAGGCCATCTTCGCCATCAACGCCGGGTTGCGGTAGCTGTTGCACGTGACCATC
>JBEKCH010000111.1:0-5627 GCA_050014975.1 Candidatus Limnocylindrales bacterium | reverse complement strand
CTGCAGGCCCTGCAGTCGGGCGGCGTCGACGCGGCCTTCTCGATCTCGCCGCTGGACGTTAAGACGGCGCAGAGCTCCGGGCTGACGATCATCGACCGCGGCGCGTCGTGCAACCAGCTCAATCTGGACATGAACCAGAGCGTCGGCGGCAAGGCGACCATCTACGCCAACAAGGACGTCCGCCTGGCCGTCTCCGAGGCCCTGAACAAGCAGAGCTACGTGGACGCGTTCTACTCCGGCCTTGGCAAGGTGCCGACGGGCTTCATGCCGCCGGCCACCATCGGCTTCAAGGCCGAGACCCTGCCCGCCTATAGCGTCAGCCAGGCCAAGGCCGACCTGGCGGCGTCCGGCGTGACCGGCTCTGCCCTGAACATCGTCCTCGACTACCCCTCCAACGTCGTCCGGCCGTACATGCCGGATCCCCAGGGCATTGCCCAGGCCATCGCCAACGACCTCCAGGCCGTGGGCTTCACCGTAAGCTTCAAGACCGAGGACTGGCACGGCGGCTACGTCAGCGACGCCACGAGTGGGAAGTTCGCGCTGTACCTCTTCGGCTGGACCTGCGACTGGGCCGGCGCCGACAACTTCCTCTACACGGCGTGGTTCGGCTGGTCGGGCGGCAAGCCCAACCCGCAGTTCGGCTGGAACAACGCCCAGGCCAATCAGGACATGCTCCAGGCGCTCCAGGCGCCCACCGAGGACGCCGCCAACACCCTGTGGGGCCAGGTCCAGGATCTCCTCGCCCAGGACCTCCCGGTCGCGCCGATCGTCAACTCTCAGCCGCCGGGGGCATACACGTCCAAGGTTCACGGCTATGTCGGCGCCAGCAACGGCATCGAGTACCTGAACGCCGTCTGGCTATCGCAGTAGCGCCCGCAGCCGGGCGGCGACGCCGCGCGGCAGGGCTGTAGGATTCGGTGACACGGGCCCCCCGGGGTCTGCCAAGACCCCGGGGGGCTGCTATCAGCGGAGGAATCTCCTCACAGCGTGGCAAGGTTCATCGTCCGCCGCGTGCTCGTGGCAATTCCGGTCCTCTTCGGCCTGTCACTGATCCTGTTTCTGTTCCTCCGGCTCCTGCCCGGCGGAGGACCGGCCGAAGCCATCCTCGGGCAGCACGCCACGCCCCAGCTGGTGGCCCAGATCACGGCCATCGAGGGCCTTGACAAGCCCCTTTACGTGCAGTACCTCAGCTACGTCGGCCGGCTGCTCCATGGCGACTTCGGCGCGAGCTTCATCGACGGCCGGGAGGTGGCGGCGACGTTCTTGATCCGCTTCCCGGCCACGGTGGAGTTGACGATCGGGGCCCTGATCTTCGCCGTCGGCCTGGGCATCCCCCTGGGCCGGCTGGCCGCCCGGCACCCCAACAGCTGGATCGACGGCATCGTGACCGTGATCTCGCTCTTCGGCATCTCGATCCCGGTCTTCGTCCTGGGCTACACGCTGGCCTTCATCTTCGGGGTCGAGCTCCACTGGCTGCCGACCTTCGGGCAGCTTGATCCTCGCCTGCCCATAAACCCCGTGACCCACTTCGCGATCATCGATGCCATCCTGGCCGGCCACTGGTATGTCATCGACGCCGTCGCCCACCTGATCCTGCCGTCGATCGCCCTGGGCACGATTCCCCTGGCGGTGTTCACAAGGATCACTCGCGCCTCGGTCATCGAGGTCAGCAACGAGGACTACGTCCGGACCGCGCGGGCAAAGGGCCTGACCGACAGGCGCGTCAACGACCGCCACATCATGCGCAACGCCTGGCTGCCGGTGACCACCGTCATCGGCCTTGAGACCGGAGCGCTGCTGGCCGGGGCCGTGCTGACCGAGACCGTCTTCAGCTGGAACGGGGTGGGCTCCTGGGTCGTCAGCTCCATCCAGAACCACGATTACATCGTCGTCCAGTCGCTGATCCTGATCTTCGCCACGATCTTCCTCACGGTGAACCTGATCGTGGACGTGGGCTACGCGTTCATCAACCCGCGCATCAGGTATAGCTGAGATGGCGACCTCCACTGCCGTGACCATCGCGCCGACCGCCCGGGTCAGCGGTGGGCTGTGGCACGACGCATTCCGGCGCCTGATGCGCAACGGACCGGCGATCGTGGGCATAGTCTTCATCGCGATCTTCGTGACAGGCGCGATCCTGGCCCCCTACATCGCGCCGTACAACCCCACGATCGGCGTGCTGGGCAACAACCTCCAGGGCCCCAGCCTGGCCCACCTCATGGGCACGGACCTTCTCGGCCGCGACGAGTTCAGCCGCGTTCTCTACGGCGCCCGGATCAGCCTGACCGTCGGCGTGATCGCCGTCGTGTTCGGACTCATCGGTGGCACGACCATCGGCGCCATCGCCGGCGGCGCGGGCGGGCTCGTGGACGGGTTCCTCATGCGGGTCATCGACGTGATGCTGGCGGTCCCCGGCATCCTGCTGGCGATCGGGATCGTGGCCTGGCTCGGCCACGGCGAGATCCAGATCATGCTGGCGGTGGGCATCTCCTACTCGCCCATCTTCGCCCGGCTGCTCCGAGGGAGCCTGCTGGCCCTGCGTGAGTCGGACTACGTCATCGCCGCGCGTTCCATGGGTGCGTCGCCCGTCCGGATCCTGCTCCGCCACATGTTGCCCAACGCGCTGACGCCCCTCATCGTGCAGGCGACGCTGGCCGCCGCCACGGCGATCATCGACGTGGCCGGGCTTGGCTTCCTGGGACTCGGACCGGGCGACCCCAGGATCGCCGAGTGGGGCGAGATGCTGACCGACTCGTCGCGCTTCCTGCAGTCCGCCCCGTACCTGATCTTCTTCCCGGGCGCCGCGATCGTCATAAGCGCCGTCGGTTTCAACCTGCTGGGCGACGGGCTGCGCGAGGCGCTCGACCCGCGCCTGAAGCGCTAGGGCCCGCCATGCACCTCCTCTCCATTCGCGACCTGGTCGTCCGATTCCGGACCCACGACGCTACGGTGTACGCGGTCAATGGCGTTTCCTTCGACCTCGAGGAGGGCGAGACGCTCGGGCTGGTCGGCGAATCCGGCTGCGGCAAGAGCGTCACCAACCTGGCGGTGATGCGGCTGCTGCCCGCGCCCGCCGGGCGCATCGATGGCGGCAAGGTGGTCTTCCAAGGCCAGGATCTTCTTGCCCTGGACGAAGCGGAGATGCGCGACCTGCGTGGCAAGGAAATCGCGATGATCTTCCAGGACCCGATGACCAGCCTGAACCCCGTTCTGACCATCCAGGAACAGATGGAAGAGACGATCCGGGCGCATCGGCGCGTCTCGAAGGTCGATGCCCGCGCCCGCACGCTGGAGCTGCTGGGGATGGTCGGCATCCCGCAGCCGGAGGCCAGGCTCAAGAACTTCCCGCATCAGTTCAGCGGCGGGATGCGGCAGCGGGTGATGATCGCCATGGCTCTCGCGCTCGAGCCTAAGCTGCTCATCGCCGACGAGCCCACGACCGCCCTGGACGTCACGATCCAGGCCCAGGTCCTGGAGCTGCTGAGCCGTCTCGCGGCTGAGCACGGCACGGCGGTGATCCTCATCACCCACGACCTGGGCGTCGTCGCCGGGATGACCCAACGCATCAACGTGATGTACGCCGGATACGTCGTGGAAGCCGCCGTCACGGGCGACCTATTCGCGCGGCCGCGCCATCCCTACACCGTCGGCCTGCTGCACTCCATCCCGCGGCTGGACGCGCAGCCCGGGGAGCCGCTCATTCCGATCGAAGGGGCTCCGCCGGACCTTCGCTACGCCCCGGTCGGCTGCCCGTTCGCGCCTCGCTGCGCCTGGCGCGTGGATAGATGCTGGCAGGAGATGCCGTCCCTGGAGCCGATCGATGCCGGCTACGAGATCGTCACCACCGGCCCGCAGGCGACGCATGGCGCGGCCTGCTGGAACCCGCCTACGGCTGAGGAAGTGGTCGCCGCCCGTCCACTTCGTGCCGGCTTCGAGCCGGCCGCTCCTCCCGGTCAGGCCCGCTCATGAGCGCCATGAATCTGCCGTCGGGCGTGCCCGAGACGGCCGTGCCCGGCGCCACCGGCGCGGCACCGGAGAACGGGTCGGACGGAGCACAGCGCCCGCTGATCGAGATCGCCGATCTGCGCATGTTCTTCCCCATCACGCAGGGCATCCTGATCAGCCGGCACGTCGGTGACGTCCGCGCGGTCGACGGCGTGTCGCTCGCCATTCAGCGAGGCGAGACCGTCGGCCTGGTGGGGGAATCGGGCTGTGGCAAGAGCACCGTGGGCCGCACGATCCTGCGCCTGTACCGCCCGACCGGCGGTCGCATCGTCTTCGACGGCCAGGACATCACCACCGCCGGGGGGGCTTCGCTGCGGGCCGTTCGGCGAAGGATGCAGATGATCTTCCAGGATCCGTATGCCAGCCTGAACCCACGCATGACCGCCGCCGGGATAGTGTCCGAGCCGCTCGAGATACACAACGTGGGGGCCAAGAGCGAGCGCCGGCAGAGGGTTCGGGATCTGCTCGCGACCGTCGGCCTTGACCCCTCCTATGGCGACCGTTTCCCGCACGAGTTCAGCGGCGGCCAGCGCCAGCGCATCGGAGTCGCCCGAGCCCTTGCCCTCCACCCGGATCTCATCGTCGCCGACGAGCCGATCAGCGCATTGGACGTCTCGATCCAGGCCCAGATCATCAACCTGCTGGAGCGGCTTCAGAGCGAGTTCGGGCTGACCTACCTGTTCATCGCTCATGACCTGTCCGTGGTGCGCCACATCAGCGACAGGATCGCGGTGATGTACCTGGGCCGCCTCGTAGAAACGGCCGGCTCGCGTGAGCTGTACGAGGGGCCGCTGCATCCTTACACGGTCGCCCTTCTCTCCGCCGTGCCGATCCCGGATCCGGCGGTCGAAGGCCGCCGCCGGCGGATCATTCTCGTCGGCGACGTGCCCAGTCCGTCCAACCCGCCTTCGGGCTGCCACTTCCACACCCGCTGCTGGCTGCGCGACCGGCTCGGAAACCCCGATCGTTGCGTGTCCGAGGCTCCGGTCCTGCGCCGCATGAGCGACGGGCACGAGGTCGCCTGCCACTTCGCGGAAGAGGTGGACGGGTCCGCCGAACAGGTCCAGGTCACCGGCCGGCGGACGGGGGGCGGGCCCGAGGCCACCAGCGCGATGCCACCGCAGGCTCCCTCGGCGCCGGAGGGACCTCTGCCACGGGCGCGGCCCCGCGGCTAGGCCCCCGCGGCTAGACTCTGCTGAATGCAGCCCGTCCGCATAGCCCTCGCTCAGCTGGCGCCGCGCCTCGGCGTTCTCGAGGAGAACCTGACCCGGCACCGCGAACTCCTCACGGAGGCGCGCGCGGCCGGGGCGAAGCTGGTCGTCTTCCCGGAGCTCGGCCTGACCGGCTACCAGCTCCAGGACCTGGCCGCCGAGGTCGCGATGCGCAAGGACGACCCGCGCCTGCTCGGCCTGGCGTCCGAGACGAAGGGGCTTTCGGCCGTCGTGTCGTTCGTCGAGGAGGCGGATGATCACCGGCTCTTCATCGCGGCGGCACTGCTGGAGGACGGGAATGTCAGCTTCGTTCACCGCAAGCTGTTCCTGCCCACCTACGGCCTCTTCGACGAGCGCCGCTTCTTCGCCGCGGGCGACCGCCTCCGGACCGTCGACTCGCGGCTGGGCGTG
>JBEKCH010000110.1:0-5841 GCA_050014975.1 Candidatus Limnocylindrales bacterium | reverse complement strand
ACGGGGTCCTGGGGGACCCGGTGGCCTGCCCGGAGCGTCATGCGTATGCTGACGTGCGTTCGCTTTGAGCCGAGCCGGAGCCAGCAAATGGACCGTCGCCTCGGGGACCAGAACCTACCGCCGACCACACCGCTGAAGCCAACGCTGCTCGGGCGGGGGCTGCCCGTCCCGCCGGTGGTGGTGCTGGTCGCGGTGGCCGGCGTCCTCATCGGGCTCGCGCTGGGGTATGGGATCGCGCCCAAGCCCAGCTCACCGCCAGCCTCCTCCCCGACCACGGCCACCGCTTCGCTGGTCGCGTCGCCATTGCTGTCGGCCTCCCCCGGCCCGTCGGTCGCCCCCACGAGTGCGCCCACAGCGAGCGCGTACGAACTCCCGCCAGGGGGCGGACTCACTCTGACGGAAGCGTTGGCGATGTTGACGAAGTCCGGGATGGGCATCTCGCCGTCGGCGGTAATCTCCGCGCGTGTCGAACGCTACGGCGAGGCGTCCCTGGCGCCCGTTAGTGGTTCGGCAGACGAGTGGGTGTGGGCAATCGTCGTTCGCGGCACCTTCCCGCCGTTTCTGTGGGGCGGCTATCAACCACCCGAACCACGCTTGCCAGCCACGACCGAGATGATCATCCTCGACTACCGAACGGGCGCGTTCCTGGAGACCCTGAGCCCAGCCTTTCCCTGATTCGCGCCGCCGCGTGTGGGATCAGTCCACTCATCTGCCCGCCGCCTACAAATCCCGTCGCACGAATCCTCACCCGAATGGACTCCGGCCGATCCGACAGGGCGCTCCCACTGGGCGCAGCCGCTGAGGCCAAACATCCTTCATAGCGGCCTCGGCGGCTCGCTTGTTATCTCGGCCTCAGGTCCTCTAGGCCCGACCCACAAGGACCTCGTTTCTGAGGACGGCCGAGATGGCGGTCAGCCCCCGGGCTCGACTCCCACGAACCGGTACGCCGCTCCAGCGCGCTCGACGTGGCCGAGCCCTGCGAGGTGGAAGCCGTGGATCAGGGAGCGGCGTCGCGCGGCGCGGTCGAGGAGCCGACGACGTGTAGCCACCGTCTGCGCGGGGTCGGCGTCCATGCCCGTCGTCCAGTCCGGGTGGGCGAAGTCCCACTCGTGGAAGACCGCGTCGCCGAGGGCAAGCAGCTGCGCCGCGCCGAACTCGATCTCGATCGCCACGTGACCAGGCGTGTGGCCGGGCGCCGGGACGATCCGCACGCCAGGCGCGACCTCCACTGCGCCGTCGGTCAGCTCGAGCAGGCCGGCTTCGCGGAGCGGCGGGAGATGGAGGCGCGCGATCGCCGCGAGGTAGGCGTCGGCGGCTGGCGCGGGTCCCGGCTCGAGCCAGTAGTCCCACTCGATCGCCGACATGACGTGGCGGGCGTTCGGGTAGCGGGGGACGCGGACGCCGTCGCGTACCGCCGTGAGCCCGCCGATGTGGTCGGCATGGGCGTGCGTGATGAGCACCAGGGCGATCTCGTCGGGGGTGAGCCCGGCGGCGGCGAGGCACGCCTCGGTGCGTCCGATCGCCGCACCCCACTCGGCCGCTAGCTCCTCGCCTGCCCCGGCGTCGAGCAGGATCGGCCCGTCGGCCGTCCGCACCAAGAGCGGGTTGTAGGGGACGGGCAGCGAGCCGTCGGGGTTGAGCCGACCCTCAAGGAGCGTCCCGAGCAGCGCGGGCTCGACGTCCAGGAACACATCGGCGACGTCGTAGGCGGCGACGCCGTCAGCGACCATCTCGACCTGATGCCCCCCGACGCGGATCACGGCCTTTCGGATCATCGGCCGGCCTCCCACAGGTTACGCAGGGACGGTAGGGCGACGGCGACCGAAAGGCAAGCCACCGCCGTCGCGCAACCAAGCCGAGCCCTCAGCGCAGGATGAACAAAGTCGCCCGAGCAACATGACGATGCCGCGATCGTGTGGCAATCCGTGGCCAGCCGAACGGTCAGTCCAACGGCCCTTGTGGTGATCGAACCGGATGGTTCAGTCTTCGGCCAGAAGCCACCCGGGCTATGCGGAGACGGACCCGGGGCCAGTCCTTCCACAGGGTCCGGGGAGGGTGATGCAGAGATGCCGAGCAACTCGGGTCTGGCCGGTGACCCGGGGCCGGGGCCGACGGCGGGATGGGTCCTTGGCCGCGCAGTTCTGGTCGTTAGTGGCTGTGGGTTTCCGCTTACGCAGGCCGTGATCGCCCGCTTTGGGCGGCCCGGGGCACTCGTGTCCGAAGGAGTCGCGGTCGGGCTGCTTATCCGCGATGGTGCCCTCGTCGGCCTCGGCGCACCACGCCGGCTCCGGCCGTTCCCGGCCGCCCTGCTGTGGCTCGAACTTGGCGCCGCCGCCCTCGCCAGCCTCGCCGGGCTGGCCGCCATCAGCCGGCCTCGGCAGCGGCTCGATGGGACTTCTGCGGGCGGGATCGAAGCCTTTCGCAGAGGCTCGGTCGGCCTGCTCTTCGGGCTGCACACCTATCGGTTCTGGATATACCTGCAGGCCGACCGTGGCCTTCGCGCTGCCCCCGCCAACGAAGGTAGCGCCGAGGAGCCGCGGTGAAAGTCAGTCCGACCGCCGGCCGTGGCCACCTATGGGGCGCGGCGTGTGCCTTACTGCCGCCGCCCTAATCTGCGCTCTGGCCACGATCGCCTTGGCTGCTCCGATCGCCGCTCTCGGCGTCTTCTTCTTCGGCGTCTGGGGTGGGGTCGAGTTCGGCCGGTATCTCGAGCGCTGGCTGGAGATGCACCGCGGCCCGGGAGGATGAGTTCCACTATTCTGGCTGACTAGCGAGCGGAGCCACGCAGGACAGGAAGCCAGGAGCGGCGTGAACGCCGACATCCTGGCCGAGTACAGGCGGCTCACGGTGCAGGAGGACGGTCACATGTCCGGAAGACCCAATCGAAGCCCGCGACTCCCTCCACGCTGGTTTGTCCGCACCGCTTGGGCAGTTCACCGTGCCATCTATCGCCTCACCGGCGGCCGACGCGGCCTGTGGCGTCCGACGACCGACAAGTGGGGCACGATGCGCCTCAAGACAATCGGGCGCCGGACTGGCCGGGAGCGCAGCGCGATCCTCGGTTACTACGAGGACGGGCCGAACCTGGTCACCCTGGCCATGAATGGCTGGGCAGTCCGCGAGCCAGCCTGGTGGCTCAACCTCCAGGCTCATCCCGACGCCAGCGTCGAGCTGCGCGATGGATCGCGCGCGGTGCACGCTCGCGCGGCGGAGGGGGACGAACGCTTACGCCTGTGGGCCAGGTGGCGCGACATGGGGACCGACGTCGATGCGTATGCCACCCGGCGATCCTCTGAAACGGCGGTCGTGGTCTTGGAGCCGTTGACCGAACCTGAGTAGTCTGCGGTGGGTCGCTCCGGTACCACGGTGGAGACAAAGCCTGAGCTGGCGAGCCGTTCAACCGAACGAGCGCTCGGCCACCATTTGGTCATGGTGTTGCTTTCTCCGGCCGGCGGAGTGAGTGATGGTAGCGACCAACTTGCACCCGAGGCGCCCACAAATGACCGTTCAACCCCTCCTCGCCCTGACCAGCGGAGACCCGTCCGCGTGGGACCAGGCGCTCTACGCCTTCCTCGTCGAGAAGGGCAACCGCTCGGGCTCCAGGCGAACCGTGGAGTCATACGGCCGGATGCTCTGGCCCTTCTTCGCCGATCTGGGCAAGACTCCTGACCGGGTGAAGCCAGCGGACGTCCTGGCCTGGGTCCACGGCATCGGCAAGTCCGGACGGACACCTTCGGCGACTACCGTCGGCGCCCGGATCGCCTGCCTCTCCTCCTTCTACCGCTTCCTGATCCGGATGGGCTTGGTCCTCTCGAACCCGACCGAAATGATCGAGCGACCCAGGAGCATCCCGTCGCCTGCCCGCGGCTACTCTGCGGACGAGGTGCGTCGGCTCCTCGCGGTCGTCCCCGACACCGTTGCTGGCCGGCGCGACCGGGCCATCCTGCTGACGCTCGTCCTGACCGGAAGACGCAGAGCGGAGGCGATCGGCCTCAAGGCTGGCGATCTGAGCTTGGAGGGCGAGACCGTCTTCTACGCCTATCGAGGCAAGGGCAACAGGCGTGGTAGGCGCGAACTCCCCTGTCCCGCCTTCAAGGCAATTCAGGCGAGTCTCGCCGATGCCGGCAAGGAGCTGGCGACTATGGCGCTGGCCGAGTCGCTCTGGCAGGCTGGAGCCAGACCGGAGGGAGTCACGAGCGGCACGTTCTACAGCCGCTTCCGGCACTACCTGCGGGCAGCTGGGCTGACTCCGACCGGCATCCACGTCCTGAGGCATACCGTGGCGAAGCTCCGCCGAGATGCAGGGGAGTCAATCGAGGAGGTCAGCGCCTTTCTCGACCACTCCAGCCTTGCGGTGACGACCGTGTATCTGCGCCGTCTGGAGGGCCAGGAGGACCGGGCCTGGCGCGCGGTGGCTGAAGCGATCGGCGTGTAGCAGGATCCGTGGGCCAAGAGAGAGCCCCCGCCGCCTGAGGGGGGCTAGGTGGCGAGGGCTCGGAGGAGTGACCACGCCCGGGGTAGTAGGCGTGACCGTCTTGCTGAAAAACCTAAGGCCCGGATATTCAGACTCAGATAAGCCACGGATAAGAGGGGTTTGCTGAAGTTCGGTGAGGTCGGCCTCCGCTCTGTGACCGGGCCGATGCCGGACGACGGTGAGCGAGCCAGCGAGGGAGCTGCCGCAGGCGCCCCGACCCGCCAGACCCCCCGGTCCCCGTACCGCGGGCGCGGCACACGGCCGCCAAGCTGCGGCGCGACGCCGGCGAGTCGATCGAGGAGGCTAGCGCATTCCTGGACCATTCAAGCCTGGCGGTAACGGAAGAGGCGTCGGCTCTGGCGTGCCCCGGGCAACCCCCACTAGCACGCTGCCGGCGATGCTTAGCGCCACGACCACGCAGAAGACCAGCACGGCCCGCAGCTTCGATGGGGCTGGCTTGATCCGCACCGGCACCATGCCGCCGCCGAACGCGGTTACCAACGCATGATTTCGCAGCTGCTGGGCCGCTGAAGCGCGGCCGCCTTGGCCTTCACGGTCTCCCTGCCGCCCCACAGGCTCCACCTCGGGCGATACCCGGTACCTTCGTCCACACTGTCGCGCTTCCCTTCTAGCCACGACCCTGAGGCGCGCAGAGGTTCCGTCGTTGACTCTGCACCGTGACCATTCAGGGGTCCGAGTGGACGGGGGCTGCGGGCACAGGAACCTGCGGGGTTTGAGCACATGGACGACATGTGGGTCTGCGAGTCGTGTCGGTCGCTCAACCGGGCCAGCGACCCGAAATGCTATAGCTGCCGGGCTATGCGGTATCCGACAGCTTCAGGAGTGGCCCCCCTCGGAGGCAAGCGCCAGGCGATGAGCAAGGCTTGGGCGCTGCTCGCGATGGGTTGTGCGGTCCTGCTCATGGCGGCGGGGATAGGCACCGTGGCCCTGGTCGTGGGTCGCAACTCACCCAATGCAACTCTGCCCTCGGGCTCGGTGATCGCGCTCGCGTCTTCCACCGCCGCTCAGCCCACTCCGACCCCCAGTCCAACCGCGACTTCCGCTCCGACCCTGACTCCTGCTCCGACAGACACTCCCACCCCAACCGATACGCCCGCTCCCACGGGTACGCCGCCGCCAACGCCGCGCCCGACGGTGGAACCTTTGCAGACTGCGCAGCTGTATCTGGCCAACGTCAGTGCGACGTATACCAACCTGGTGTTTTACCCGACCGCCGTGTCCTCGGCGGTCAAGTCCCACGACGTGTGTAACAGCTCCTCGCGTCTGATCAGTTAGCTCGCCATCAGCAGCGCAGGCTCGACCTCCTTTCCTTCGATCACAGTGTCGATTAGGGCCATCGACTCGGG
>JBEKCH010000109.1:0-6084 GCA_050014975.1 Candidatus Limnocylindrales bacterium | reverse complement strand
CGATCGGATCGATGCGCTGTCCAGATTCCTGGACTTCTACAACACCGCTCGGCCACACTGGTCACTGGCCGGCCAGCCGCCGATCAGCCGGACGCCCGTCAACAACCTGACGGGGAAGAACACCTAGGCGCGGTAGCCGGCCTCGATGAGCAGTCTCGGCAGCTGCGTCGGAGAGTCCGCCACACGCACGCCGGCGGCCTCGAGAGCGGCAATCTTCTCCGCCGCCGTCCCCGATCCGCCCGAGATGATCGCTCCGGCATGGCCCATGCGCCGTCCCGGGGGTGCCGTCCGGCCGGCGATGAAGGCGGCCATCGGAACGCTCTTGAGATGCTCGGCGGCAAAGGCGGCCGCTTCCTCCTCGGCCGACCCGCCGATCTCCCCGATCATCACGATGGCATCGGTTTCGGGGTCGTCGCGGAAGAGTCTGAGCACTTCGAGGAAGGTCGTGCCGATGATCGGGTCGCCGCCAATGCCCACGCAGGTCGACTGGCCGAGCCCGGCATCGGTCATCGCCTGCACGGCCTCGTAGGTGAGCGTGCCCGAGCGCGAGACGACTCCTACCCGGCCCGGCTTGTGGATGGCGGCCGGAATGATGCCCACCTTGGCCTGTCCGGGCGACGTGACGCCCGGACAATTGGGTCCGATGAGACGCGCTCCCGCCCGCCGAACCGCTTCGAGGACCGGAATCATGTCGAGCGCCGGGATGCCTTCGGTGATGCAGACGATCACCTCTATGCCGGCATCGACCGACTCGAGGATGGCGTCCGGGGCGCCGCTGGCGGGGATGTAGATGACCGAGGTGTTGGCGCCGGCCTGTTTCACGGCCTCGGCGACCGTGTCGAAGATCGGGACGGTGCCGTCGATGGCGGTCTGGCCGCCCTTGCCGGGCCGCGTGCCGGCGACCACCTTCGTGCCATAGGCGATCGAGGCGCGGGTGTGGAACTCGCCCTCTCGACCGGTGATGCCCTGGACCACCAGGCGCGTGTCCCGCCCCACGAGGATGCTCATCGTGCCGCCGCCTTCGCCAGCGCTACCGCCTTCTCCGCCGCCTGGTCGAGCGAGGTCGCCGTCTCGAAGCTGGCCTCCTTCAGCAGGCGAGCCGCCTCCGCCGCGTTGGTGCCGACGATTCGGACGACCATCGGCACCTCGCGCGACTGCTGAGCCCGGGCCTCTATCAGCCCGGCCGCGACTTCGTCGCCGCGCGTGATCCCGCCGAAGATGTTGACCAGGATCGCTCTGACCTTGGGATCGGCGAGGATCAGCTCCATCGCCCCGCGGACCGTTTCGTGGCGGGCGCCGCCCCCCACATCCAGGAAGTTGGCCGGCTCGCCGCCGAAGTGCTTCACCAGGTCCATCGTCGTCATCGCAAGGCCGGCGCCGTTCACCATGCAGCCGATCGTGCCATCCAGGTGGATGAAGTTGATGCCGAGCTTTCGGGCCTGGGCGTCCGTGGGATCCTCTTCGTCCAGGTCGCGCAGTGCCTCGAGCCCCGAGTGCCTGGCCAGACCGGAGTCGTCGAGCGTGATCTTGGCGTCAAGGCAGACCAGGCGCTGCACCGGCTTGCCGTCGGCGCCGGTTTCGGCGACGACGGCAAGCGGGTTCACCTCGACCAGGTCTGCGTCGTTGGCCTTCATCGTCACGTACAGACCCTGGGCGATCGCCACGAATGGATTGAGGAGGGGATCGCGCAGGCCGATGGCCAGACCGAGGCCGCGCGCCTGGAAAGCCAGCAGCCCCAGCTCCGGGTCGGCCGAGACGCGGTGGATCGCGCCCGGGTTCTGGTGCGCCACTTCCTCGATCTCGACTCCGCCCTCGGCCGAGGCCATCAGCACGATCCGGCGGCTGGCCCGGTCGATGATCGCGCCGAGGTAGTACTCCTTCATGATCTCGGCTGCCGCGCCGACCAGCACCTTGCGGACGGTGATCCCCTTGATGTCCATTCCCAGGATGCGCGAGCCGAGTTCGCGAGCCTCGTCCGGGGTCGAGGCCAGCTTCACTCCACCGGCCTTGCCTCGGCCGCCGACCAGCACCTGGGCCTTGACCACCACGCGACCCGCGCCCGAGGCGAAAAAGCGTTGGGCCGCTGCCCTCACCTCGTCGGGCGTCCGAGCCACCTCCCAGGGGGGCACAGGCAACCCCTGGGCGAGCAAGAGCGACTTTGCGTCGGCTTCCTGGATCTTCACGCCGGCCACTCCCGATCATCTGGCAGAGCGCCGGGGTGGAACCGTCCTGGCGGCGGCCCCCGGTGCGAATGGGCCGATCGTAACAGGCGGCCGAGGGAATGGCGTCGGGCGCGACTTGGATCCGCCACTCGACCCGGGAGTACGTGGCGACAGCAGACGGCGACGAACCCGGACCGCCGGCGAAAGCTCCGCCCCGGCCCGGGCCGTCCTGCGGCCGGCCCGAGCTTGTGGCTAGAATTCGGCCCATGGCCCACGCAGTGACGCTCATCCCCGGAGACGGCATCGGCCCCGAACTGGCCCGGGCAACCAGGCGAGTCCTCGACGCCTCGGGGGTCGAGTTCGATTGGGAGGTCGTCGACGCCGGCGAGGCGGTCATGGCGAAGGAGGGGACACCCCTTCCTCAGTATGTCCTCGACTCGATCCTGCGCAACAAGGTCGCCATCAAGGGGCCGATCACAACCCCGGTCGGCGAAGGCTTCCGCTCGGTCAACGTGGCGCTCCGCCAGGCGCTCGGGCTGTATGCGAACCTGCGGCCGGTGCGCTCGATCCCGGGCCTCAAGACCCGCTACGACGACGTGGACCTAGTCATCGTCCGCGAGAACACCGAGGACCTGTACACCGGGATCGAGCACATGGTCGGCCCGGACGCCGCCGAGAGCATCAAGATCATCACCCGGGCCGCCTCCGAGCGGATCGCCCGCTTCGCCTTCGAGTACGCCGTGGCCAACGGTCGGCGCAAGGTCACGGCCGTCCACAAGGCCAACATCATGAAGCTCTCGGACGGCCTGTTCCTCGAGAGCTGCCGGACGGTGGCCGCCCGCTACGAGGGCCGGGTCGCCTTTGAGGACCGCATCGTCGACAACATGTGCATGCAGCTCGTGCAGAAGCCCGAGCTGTACGACGTGCTGGTCCTGCCGAACCTCTACGGCGACATCGTGAGCGACCTTTGCGCCGGCCTGGTCGGCGGATTGGGGGTGGCACCCGGAGCCAACATCGGCACCGAGGCGGCCGTCTTCGAGGCCGTGCACGGCTCCGCCCCCAAGTACGCCGGCCAGAACAGGGCCAATCCCACCGCCCTGATACTCTCGGGTGTGCTGCTGCTCCGCCACATCGGCGAGCAGGCCGCGGCCGAGCGCGTCGAGGACTCCGTTCGGGCGGTCATCGCCGAGGGTCGGACCGTCACCTACGATCTCGGCGGCTCCGCCGGTACGAGCGAGTTTGCCGACGCGATCGTCGCCCGGCTCGATTCGCCGGTAACGTCAGCCTGATGGCGGCGAGTCCGGATCGGTCCAGGCCGGTCGAAGAAGGTTCGGGAGGCTTAATGCTGCTACTTCGCTATCGCGGCTCCGAGGGCATGATCGCGTGGGCGTTTCATCGCATCTCGGGCATCGCGATCTGGCTCTTCGTCCTGCTGCACGTGCTGGACATCTACCTCGCCGGCGGCAACCCGAACGTTTACGACGACATCCTCAAGTTCTACGCCAGCACTCCCGGCCGGATCCTCGAGGTCCTGCTGGGCGCGGCGCTGCTGTACCACGCCCTCAACGGCATCCGGATCCTGCTCATGGACTTCTGGCCGCGCCTGACGGCGTACCAGAAGCAGATCTGGTACGTGAACTGGGCCATCTTCATCGGTGTCGGCGTGCCGGGGGCGTTCATCATTCTGCGCCCGGCGCTTGGCCTTTAGGGGAGGCGGCGAGATGGCGATGTATTCGCGTTCGGGCCGGCCCCGCCCGCTGAGCGGCGGTTTCGAGCTCGCGGTCTGGTACTACATGCGACTCTCGGGCGTGGCCCTCTTCGTCCTCGCCCTGACGCATTTCAGCCTGCAGCACTTCCTGTTCGACCCGTCGCAAGAGACCAGCCAGTGGATCTTTAACCAGCGCTGGAACAGCATCTTCTGGCGCAGCTTCGACTGGTTGCTGCTGATGATGGTCGTGTCCCACGCCTTCCTGGGCATACGCACCGTCACCATGGACTACCTGCGGGGCGGTCGCCGGACCCTGGCCCTGACTGCCCTCTACCTGGTGGGGATCGCGGTCTTCGTCATGGGGACGAGCGTCGTCCTCAGCGTTCAGATGCCGGGGCAGTAGCGATGGACTACCCGTTCGACGCGATCGTCGTCGGCGCCGGCGGCGCCGGGCTCTGGGCCGCGCTCGAGCTGGCTCGCGAAGGCGTTAACACAGCCGTCCTGACGAAGCTGTATCCCACCCGCTCCCACACCGGCACTGCCCAGGGCGGCGTCTGCGCCGCTCTCGGGAACCTCGAGGAGGACCACTGGGAGTGGCACATGTTCGACACCGTCAAGGGCGGTGACTACCTGGTCGACCAGGACGCTGCCGAGGTCCTTGCCCGCGAGGCGATCGAGACGGTCGTCGAGCTGGAGCATATGGGCCTGCCGTTCAACCGCACGCCCGACGGCAAGATCGACCAGCGCAAGTTCGGTGGGCACACTCGCAACTACGGCGAGGCGGCCGTACGGCGGTCCTGTTTCGCGGCCGACAGAACCGGCCACATGATCCTGCAGACGCTCTACCAGCAGTGCATCAAGCACGGGGTCAGGTTCTTCGACGAGTACCAGGTCGTGGACCTGCTGTTCGAGGGCGGCGAGCCCGCCTCGGGCGGGCGAGCCGCCGGGGTCGTGGCCTACCGCGTGGCGGACGGGCAGCTCCACACTTTCCGGGCCAAGGCGGTTCTGCTGGCGACCGGCGGTTTCGGGCGGATGTTCCGCATCACCTCCAACGCCCACAGCCTGACCGGCGACGGCGTGGCGCTGTGCTATCGCCACGGTCTGCCGCTGGAGGACATGGAGTTCTTCCAGTTCCACCCGACCGGCATCGTGGGCCTCGGCATCTTGCTCTCCGAGGCGGCTCGCGGCGAGGGCGGCACGCTCCTCAACGATCTGGGCGAGCGCTTCATGGAACGCTACGCCCCCAAGCTGATGGAGCTGGCGCCGCGCGACATGGTGAGCCGGGCGATGTACCAGGAGATCAGGGCCGGTCGCGGCATCGGCGGCAAGGACTATCTCTACCTGGACGTGCGCCACCTGGGTCGAAAGGTGATCGAAGAGAAGCTGCCTGACATCACCGACTTCGCGCGCATCTACCAGGGGGTGGAGCCGCTCAAGGAGCCGGTCCCGGTGCAGCCCACGGCGCACTACGCCATGGGCGGCATTCCCACCAACGTCTGGGCCGAAGTCGTCCGCGACGAGAAGAACACGGTGGTGCCCGGGCTCTTCGCGGCCGGCGAGTGCGCCTGCGTGAGCGTCCACGGTGCCAACCGCCTGGGCACCAACTCGCTCGTGGACCTGCTCGTCTTCGGTCGGCGGGCAGGGCGCCAGATGGCCCGCTACGCCGGCACGGTGGAACGGCCGCGTCCCATCGAGGGCGCCACGGAGGCGGCCCAGGCCCAGCTCGAGGCGATCCGCTCGCGCGAGAGCAAGGGCGAGTCCGTGGCGAAGATCCGCCATGAGCTGGCCGACGTGATGATGGACAACGTCGGCGTCTACCGCGACGGCAAGCTCCTGACCGCGGCCCTGACCAAGGTTCGCGAGCTGAAGGACCGCAACGCCGCCGTCTCCATAACCGACACCGGTGGCGTCTTCAACACAGAGCTGCTGGAGGCCAACGAGCTCGGCTATCTGCTCGACCTGGCCGAGGTCACGGTCGTTTCCGCCCTCGCCCGGACCGAGAGCCGCGGCGCCCACTCGCGCGAGGACTTCCCCGAGCGCGACGATGCCAGGTGGCTCAAGCACACGCTGGCCTACCAGAGTCCCAAGGGGCCCAGGTTGCGCTACAAGACGGTATCGATCACCCGCTTCGAGCCGAAGCCGCGGACGTACTGAGGCCGATGCAATGAACGTCGATCTGCGCATCCTCCGCTACGACCCCGAGCGCGACCCGGC
>JBEKCH010000108.1:0-7240 GCA_050014975.1 Candidatus Limnocylindrales bacterium | reverse complement strand
TCGGTCCGGTACAGACTCTGTCGGCGAACAGCGTCAATGCCTACATGCGACCGCTGCGCTCACTCGCGATCTGGCTGGTCGACGAGGGCCTGCTCGCCGTGAACCCGTTCCGGCGCTCTCGGCGACGGGCGGCGCTCAATCCCCTGCTGCCATCCGAGGAGACCCCGACCAAGAGCGCCACCCTCGAAGATCTGCGGGCCCTCGAACGCGGTTGCGCCGGGGATCACCCGCTTGATCTGCGCGACCGGGCCATCGTCTCGATCCTGGTCACGACGGCTGCCCGCAACTCAAGCGTCCGGCTGCTGCGAATAGGAGATGTCGACTTCGAGCGGGCGGTCATATGCTTCCGGCGAGCCAAGGGTGGCAAGACACTCGAACTCGCCCTCCACTCCGAGACGAGGGCGGCGCTCGTGGAGTATCTCGAGCGGGGACGAGCCGCCTTCCTGCCTCCCTCCCCTACCGTGAGCGACGATCCGGGCTGGCTCTTCCTCTCCCATGCCGGCGGTCCACCACGGCCCCTCACGATGAATGCCCTCTCGCTCATGATGACACGCCGCTATCACGCCGGCGGTGGGAGCCTGCGCTGCTTCGGCTCGCACCGCATCCGCCATGCCACGGCCACGCTCCTGGTCAACAACGGCATGCCCCTCGAAGAGGTGTCCCGCTACCTGGGCCACTCCTCCACGGTGCCGACAAGGCGCTATGCCCAGCAGACTCCTGAGGCCCTCGGTATCCGGGCGGCGGATGCGCTGGCGCGAGCCGGACTCGTGGCGGGCTGACGGGGCCGACTGCTTTGATGGTCTCCGCTTTGGCCCCGGACCGGTGCCGAACGGGCGTCACGATGAAACCATCGTGAGGATGACCACTCCGGCCCCAACCAGCGAGCCCTCATGCGCCACCAGGGCCGCAGGATGACCACTCCGGCCCCAACCAGCGAGCCCTCATGCGCCACCAGGGCCGCAGGACGAGACCCTTGGTCTGGCCGAGAACCGGCAGCGGCCGCCCCCCGTACCCAATGTGCGCCCCTTGAACACGGGGGCCGTCCGCAGCGGGATCCCGAGACAAAGGGATCAGGGAGACAACAACATGCGTCCCAGCTCACGTCGAACATCTCTTGCAGGCCTCGCCGTCGGTCTGGCGTTCATGGCCGCCGCGTGCTCATCGGCCGCCGCAACCCCAGCGCCCAGCGTCGGCGGGGTGATGGCCACGCCCACCACAGCCGGGGCCACGTCCCTGACCATCGGTTCGACCGACGACCCGACGCTCGGCGCCTACCTCACCGGCCAGAACGGCATGACGCTCTACGTCCTCACGGGGGACACGCCCGACACCAGCACTTGCAGCGGATCGTGCGCCACCAACTGGCCGCCGCTCTCCGTCGCCGCCGGCGCGACGATCACGGGACCGACCGGGGCAACGCTGACGTTCGGCACGATCCCCCGCGCCGACGGGACGATCCAGGTCACCTACAACCACATGCCCCTCTACTACTACGCCGGCGACTCGGTGGCTGGCGACACGAAGGGCGAGGGCAAGAACAACACCTGGTTCGTGGCCCCGCTCAGCGGATCCGTCGGGACGATGAGTCCGGCTGCGAGCCCCGCCGCGAGCGCGTCCTCCGCCAGTGGCTACTAGCGCGGTCAGGCCTCCGGCCAGGGGTGCAGATCGATAGCACCTGCGTCGCCCCTCCTGACAGTGAAGCGGACGGTCCCTAGGGCTTCCTCGCCTCGCCAACTGGCTTGCCCTCCGGCTCAGATCCTCTCGTTTCGCCGTTCCCACGACCGGGCGATAGTGAACGACCGGAAGGTGAAGGAGATCGTCTGTACGCCGCCGGCCCGGCCATTCTTTGCCGAGGTCGGCCAGGAAAGACAGCGGGCGTGCCCCCAAGGGGCCTTGGGGACCCGCCCGCTGTCCGACTATGACGAAGCCCTGGCGTGGTGGGTGGCATGAACGCTCCGCGCCGCGCTGACCCATCAGGAGGTCGGCTGATGGTCGGGCCGGGTCGCCGCCTCTTGTGCGGCATCCCGCTTGGCAGGGCCGACGGAAGGCGCTGCCTTCGCTGTGTCGCTGCCGCCGCGATCACGCTGGGAGCAGAGCTGTGAAGCGATCCAGCGCGCCGGCCGACTTCCCCACCCCGCCTGCCAATCGCAGCGTGGCGGCGTGGGGCGGCCACAGCGGGCAGACCCTCAGCGAGTCGGACATGTGTGACCACCTGTGCGACCGCCTCGGCCCCTGGACGCCCACAGGCGTTACGTCAGGAGCGGCCTAAGACCGCAGCGCTTCGGGGGCAATTGCCCGCGCCATCTGGCATTAACCAACACAGCGTGGCCCCATCTGGGGGCGTCGATGTACAGCGCTAAGGCGCGGGAGATGCGTCGCTGTCTGGGTACCCGACAGGATGGACAACCATGCCAGGGGTGGGCCATGTGGGGCGTGCCCGGGCAGCTCTGCAGATGTCACAACCCCGCCCGGCCCCGGCGCCGCGGGTCGGAGCGCACCCACGCGATCCCCTGCCAGTGCGCCGCCTATCGCTGGCCGCACCGCCCAGGCAGTGGCTGGTGCCGCTGGCCCGAGCCGCCCGTGGTCCGGGTCAGCACGCCGCCGGGATCGCACCGCCATTCGTCCGCGTCCCGGCGCGCCATCTCGCGGTGGCGACACCAGGTCGACCTGCTGCTGAGCCACGGCAATCGCGGCCATCGGTAATACGTGTCTTGTCGTCACGGGGTGAAGCCCTGCGATGACACCACAACGGCGTGCAAGTAAGGAACTAGAAGGAGGCACCACTATGGAGTCCGGCCAGGTAGATACAGCTCAAGAGACGTATGCGAGGTGGGACGGCGCGAACGCCTACTTCTGGGTTGATGCACCCAGCGAGGCCGGGCTAACCGACCAACGCGCCCTCCGCGAGTACCACTGGCTTGCAGATTGTCCATGGCTCCGATGTGCACTGGCACATGGCGGAGTCCTGGTCACGAGCCCGACGCCGCCGGCGAACGCAGCCGAGGGCTTCGACTTCGGTTGTCGGCCGAGCGACGCACGGTGGCTCTGTGCCATCTGCAATCTCCACATGCCGATGGCTGTGGCTGTTCCCGATGATCCCGACAGCCAGCCGTGTGCAACCTGCGGCTGTAGCCGAGAGATGCACGAGTGCTGTCGCTCCCCGTTCGACACCGGTTGTGGCATGGCCTACGCGGACGCAGACCGGGGCCCTGACGGTTCCATCGAGTCGGCGTGGCTGCTCCACTGCCGGTGCGATGGCTTTAGGCCCATGCCCCCCGGACGACCGACCAAGCGCGCCAAGGTGGGTCGGTAGCGGCCATCTCGTCGTCCGGCGCAACGTAGGTCTTGCCCATCCCGCACGCCAGCAGGCGCGGTTACGCGAGCTGGCAGGCACGGCCGGTCTAGTGGAGACGACGCTCGGATGCCCGACCCGTCGTTGCGGGACGCGATCGAGGACCGCGCCGCCGGAGGGGAGTCCGGCTGACCGCGGTGAGAAGATCGAGGGGGTGAAGATGTCAGAAGATCAAGAGGGCAACTCGATCTCACAGAACGAGCGGGTAACGGTCGTCGGCGTACGCCACGCCTGCCCTAATTGTGGTTCGCGTGATGTGGCCAGGATCCTGTGGGGCTTGCCGGCCTACAGCCGCGAGATGAAGCGCGAACTTGATGCCGGCGAGCTCTCGCTCGGCGGTTGCCTCGTCTCGGACGGCAGCCCGCTCTATGCCTGCAATGCCTGTGGCCGCCGGTTCGGATCGATCAAGCGCCTCGATTGAACGGCCGAGCTGATGCTTCGTCCGGTCATGTCCTGCCCCTCGGAGTAGCAGCTGGCTCGTCTCGAACCATCCGACACTATTCACTCATGGTGTGGCGGCAGGTCCGCGGTGCCGACTCGGCTTCAGGTGGCGTCGGGCGCAGTATCGCGGTCGCCCGAGCGAGGTTCTCGTATGTAGGGGTGGAGGCAGCGGCGATGACAGTCCAGAGCGTCGATGAGTATCTGTCAGCCTGTGGCCCTGAACAACGGGCCGCCCTCGAGAGGCTACGCGCAACGATCAGGGCGGTCATGCCCGAGGCGACCGAGGCCATCAGCTACCAGATACCGACCTTCCGCGCCAACGGGTACATGCTCGTATCCTACGCAGCCTTCAAGAACCACCTGAGCCTGTTCCCTTTGAGCCGCGCTGTGCTGGCCGCCTTCACCGAGGACTTGCGGCCGTACATGTCGGGCAAGAGCTCCATCCGCTTCCAGGCAGACGAGCCTATCCCCGAGGTGCTGGTCGAGAAGCTCGTCAGAGCTCGCCTGGCTGAGAATGCCGCTCGAGGTAGCTAGCACCGCCAGTGGATCCACTCGGGCACCGAGCGGGCCCGCGACGCCTCAGCGCACTCGGGCAACGCCCAAGGTCCGGCAGGACCTGCTATTGGCAGGGCAGCCAGATCAGCGGCGTGCACGTGATGCCGTTCTCACCCGACGCCGTGGCGCTGCGGTCGTTCATTAGCGACTCGCCGCTTGCTTCACCAGTGCGAAGATCCTTTCCTCGATCTCAGGGGTCAGCTCCTTTATCGCGTAGGAGTTCGGCCACATGGCGCCTTCGTCGAGGTGCGCCTTGTCGCTGAAGCCGAGCGTCGCGTACCTCGTCTTGAACTTGTTCCGGTCCTGGAAGAAGCAGACGACGTTGCCATCTCTGGCATACGCCGGGCTCCCGTACCAGGTCCTTGGCGAGAGGTCCGGCGCGGCGGTCTGGATGATTGCATGGAGCCGTTCCGCAATCGAGCGATCCGGTTCCGACATCTCGGCGATCTTAGCGAGCACATCTGCTTCACCGTCCGCCTTGTCCGCGCCCGAGCCGCGGCGCGCGGCCGTCTTGAGCTCCCGGGCGCGCTCTTTCATCGCAGCTCGTTCCTCGGCCGAGAATCCATCGGACGTCTCGTCGATCGCGGCAGTGCGCCTCGCGGGTTTCTTCGTGTCAGGCATCGTCGGTTCCTCTCAGATGATCTTCGAACATGGGCGGCCGGGGACCATGGGCGACCGGGCCCGCGAAAAACAGGCCCGACCTCAAGCGCTTGTCTTACCGCCAGCATCGTTCCCGTGAGCGGGACTTGAGGCGCATGAATCAGGCCGACACGTCCCGCGCAACCTTCGCCGGCTGCAGGAACCGGCCGGCGTTCCCGAATGGGTCGCGGACGCCCATGTGGGTGTCGTAGACGTGCGCGGTGGGCTCCCGGACGAAGTCGGCGAGACCCTGTCGAGACGCCGGCCCGCACCGGGTGGCGATCGGCGCCGCCTCCGCGGCAGCCTAAGGATGTTCAGCTTGCCACCGCCCTTGAGTACCTCGCAACGATGACGCCGTCGGGGCCAACCGGCTTCACCTCGGCCAGCCGGAGGGTCGTCATGGGAGCGGCCTCAAAGAGCCTCTTGCCCCGGCCCAGCACAACCGGGAAGATCATCAACCGGATCTCGTCGACCAAGCCGTCAGCCATGAGGGCGCGGACGAGCTGGCCGCTCCCGGCCACCAGAACGTCGCCGCCGTAGCGCGCCTTGAGGCGCCTCACTTCCTCGGGGACCCCCTCGCGAATGATCGTGGTGCTCGCCCAGGTCGCTTCCCGCAGCGTCGCGGAGACGACGTACTTGGGTATGGCGTTCATCTTCTCGCCGAAGGCGCCCGTCCCCTGCATGGCTGGCCAGGCCCGCGCGAAGCCCTCGTATGTGGTGCGGCCGAGGAGCTGGGCGTCGGCGGCCATCAACTCGTCGAGCTTGAAGCGATTGCCCTCCTCGCCTCGGTCGAACCTGAATGTCCAGCCACCATTCTCGGTTCCATCAGCGCCCCCGGGATCCTCGTAGACGCCATCGACGGATAAGAACTCGGTAACGACAAGCCTACCCATGCCCTCAGCCCTTGGTCGAGCGGATGGTGAAGGACGCGCCCTGAGGGTCGGTTAGGATGGCGACGCGCCCGCCCGGGAAGTCCTGCGGGGCGAGCGTCTCCTTCGCTCCGGCGGCGATGGCGCGCTGGTACGTTGCATCCGCATCGTCCACGCCGAAGAAGACCCTCCAGTGGCTCGGCCTCCCGGCCGGGGTCAGCGGGTTCATCTCCAGGCCGCCGGCCACCATCTCAGGCCCGAGGAGGAACTGGGTATAGGTCGGCCGGCCTTCGCCCATGGGGTAGGTCTGAGCAGTCCAGCCGAACACGTCCCTGTAGAACCTGGCTGCCCGCTCGAAGCCCCGCGCGTTGAGCTCGGCCCAGGTGAAGCTGTTGGGGGTGCCCGAGACGAAGCCGGGCATTGCCTGGGGCTGCCAGGCTCCGATGAACGCCCCGGACGGGTCCTGGAACACGGCCATCCTGCCCGCGTCGCCGACCTGCATCGGCGGGGCGACGACCATCCCGCCCGCGGCCTGGACTCTGGCCGTAAGTTCGGTCGCGTCGTCGGTGCCGATATACACGGACCAGGCAGAAGGAGCATCGGCCATCATCGCGGGTCCGATCCCGGCCACGTCCTTGCCGTCCGAGCGGGCGATGGCGTAGCCGCCGAACTGCGGGTCCGCGGTGACTTCGATCTGCCAGCCCAAGACCTTCGCGTAGAAGTCGCGCGAGGCGGCCGGGTCGGAGCTCGTGAGATCGATCCAGATGGGTCTGCCGACGCTAGAGGCGTGAACGATGCTCATGAGGGGCCTTTCTTGGTGAGATTCTGCGGAGGCGCGGATTGTGTCATCGGCGGTCTGGCGATTGCCTGAAGCCCGGCTGAGACGATGCCTCGGTGCGTCTGGCGAAACCAAATCATGACCTACCTGCTCGCCCAGCCGGTGTAACGCAGGTGCGGCTCGGACGCGGCTCGAACTGATCAGACCCCGCTGTTCGTCGCACGCCACAGCGCGGCCCGGCTCGACACGATTGACTCATAGGGTGGCCGGCCGAAGCAGTTC
Source organism: Candidatus Limnocylindrales bacterium (assembly GCA_050014975.1). Classification (GTDB taxonomy): domain Bacteria; phylum Chloroflexota; class Limnocylindria; order Limnocylindrales; family CSP1-4; genus Fen-1039. The sequence goes on along the minus strand of JBEKCH010000108.1, from coordinate 324 downwards.
GTCCGGGCCGGGCCCGTCGAGCGTCGGCGCCCTATCTCACGTCGGACAGGGCAACCGCATCGAGCCTGGTGGGGCCGTACTGGCCCGGTTGCGTGCCCAGGAATAGCCAGCCACCTGAGATGGCCAACCCATCGGGTACGATTCGCGGGACGGACTCGCCAGACTTGATCACCAGGAACGGCTGGCTAGGTGTTCTTCCCCATCAGGTTGTTGACGGGCGTCCGGCTGATCGGCGGCTGGCCGGCCAGTGACCAGTGTGGCCGAGCGGTGTTGTAGAAGTCCAGGAATCTGGACAGCGCATCGATCCGATCGGCTGTATCCACG
>JBEKCH010000107.1:0-6406 GCA_050014975.1 Candidatus Limnocylindrales bacterium | reverse complement strand
AGTGCGGACTGGGACGATCGCTGGCGGACCGGCGGGTCGATCGAAGAGGTGATGGAGGAGGCGCACCTGGACTCCGGGCACATCCTCGAGGCAATCGAACGCTTCGTCCGCGAACGGCCCGAGCGCGTCCGACGTATCCAGGCGACCGTCGAAGCTATGGCATGCAGATGAGCGCGGCGGCGGACGGGCAGACCGAGGCGACGGTGGCCGCCTGGGCAACGACCGACCTGGCACCGAACGTGGCGGGCCGCGATCCGGAAGATATCGCGGCTGAACCGGGCAGTCGCGATGCTGCTGCGCCGCCGCTGCGATTCGACGCCAACCTTTCCATCCTATTTGGGGATCGACCCATCCTCGAGCGTCCCGCCCTGGCGGTCCAGGCTGGGTTCGACGCCGTAGAGATGTGGTGGCCTTTCGAGCGGGGCGTTCCCAGTCCAGCAGAGGTGGACCGGCTCGTCGCGTCGATCGCCGACGAGGGGCTGGCCCTCGTCCTCCTGAACCTTTACGGCGGCAGTCCGCATGCCGGCGAACATGGGCTCCTTACCCTCCCTGATCAGCGCTCGCGGTTCCGCGACAACGTCGAGGTCGCGATCGAGATTGCCGCGCGGCTGGGAGGCCGCGTCCTCAACGCGCTGTGGGGCAACATCACCCGCGACGTACCCAAAGCGGACCGGCAGGCGACGGCAGTCGAGAACCTGGGCTACGCGGCGCAGCGGGCCGCAACGGTCGGTGCGCGTGTCGTACTCGAGCCCTTGAACGCCATCGACTTTCCCCGATATGGACTGCGGACGATAGAGGACGCCATCGCCCTCGCCGACAGGGCCAGCGCGGACGCAGGCGTAGCCGTGGATGTGCTCTTCGACGTGTATAACGTCCAGCGGACGCAGGGCGACCTCCTGCGCCGGATCGAAGCGTACGCGCATCGGTTCGGGCACGTCCAGATCGCCGACGTCCCCGGTCGGCTGCGACCGGGGACGGGAGAGATCGCATTCGAGCGCGTCCTTGGCGCCCTCCAGCGCGCCGGCTACCGGGGCTTCGTCGGGCTGGAGTACCGACCTTCCTCCGACCCAGACGACACGTTCGCTTGGCTGCCGCTGGAGCGGCGGCGGAGCGGGTCAAGCACGAGTTTCCAGCTAGCGACGCACATAACCCGCCGGGACTAAACGCCATGCGCTACGCGCCACGCAAGCCGGCGCGCGTCACACGCCGGCGGATTCCGTGGGTCCGTCAAGGGCGCCCGTCCGCGACTGCCGCAGCGCGTCGTCCAGCTGCAGGACGATCGCTCGCGAGTTGGCGAGGTGCTCCTCCATTGCCCGCATCGCGGCTGGCGCGTCGTGGTGGACGACCGCCTCCGCAATCTGCCGGTGGTCCAATGTGACCTGACGTCGGCTGCCAGGCAGATATGCCGTCTGCCGCCGGACCTCCATCATGATGTCGCCGATCGCCTCGAGGATGACGCCGAAAAGCTCGTTGTGCGTACCAACGACGAGGGCGAGGTGAAACTTCGCGTCGGCGATCGCGAATGCCTCGCCCGTGACGGCGGACTCCTGGGCCACGAGGGCGAGCCTGATCTCCCGGACGTCCTCGCCGGTCGCCCGGATAGCCGCCAGTGCGGCGACGCTCGGCTCTATTGCTTCGCGCACCTCGTGGACCTTCTCGTAGCTCCGCTCCGCCGACGCGTGCAACAGCATCGCCAGGGACTCAGTGGCCGCGGACGCGTCGATCTGCGACACGAACACGCCAGCGCCCGGTCGCACGACAAGGGCGCCGCGCGACGTAAGCGCCCCGACCGCCTCGCGGATAACGGTGCGGGACACACCGAACTGAGTAGCCATCTCACGCTCAGGCGGGAGTCGGTCGCCTGGACTGAAAGCGCCGGACCGTAAGTGCGCGAGCAGCTCAGCGGCGACCCTGTCGGACAGCCGAGCGCCGCCTCGGACTCTTAGCACGGAGCCCGCGGCACCGTCTCCCTGCCTCTGAACGATCGCGCGCCAATGCACGTCCCGCACCGATACGTCGCCCTCCAAGTGAAGTTGCATTGTAGCCTCTCGGCGCGATATCATACCGGTCATACCGGTATGATGATAGGAGTTCAGGATGCTGGCGAGGTCGGAGTTTCTCAAAGCTTACGAGACGATGCGTCTGATCCGCGAGTTCGAGGAGGCATTGCTGCGACTCCACGGACAGGCGAAGGTCCCAGGGTTCGTGCACCTGTCGGTGTGGCAGGAGGCCGTCCCGGCCGGCGTGAGCCTGAACCTCCGGCGCGACGACTTGATGATCAGCACCCACCGCGGTCACGGCGATCTCATCGCGAAGGGAGTCGCTGTCGAGGGAATGTTCGCTGAGCTACTCGGGCGGCAGGGTGGCTACTGCCGTGCCAAGGGTGGGTCGATGCACGTCACCGACCTCACGATTGGCGCGCTCGGAGCCAACGGGATCGTTGGCGCGTGCATGCCCATTGCCGCAGGCGCGGCCCTGTCGATGAAGAAGCAGGGGCGCGATGCCGTGGTGGTCGCCTACGTCGGCGACGGGGCGATCGCCAACGGCGAGACGCATGAGACCCTCAACATGGCCGTACTTTGGTGTCTGCCGCTCGTCTTTGTACGAACAGACAACCAGTACGCGGAGTCGACGCCGGCAAGAACGTACTGCGGGATTCCTGACGTGATCCGGTACGTTGAGGGCTATGGCGTGTGTGCGGAGGCGGTCGACGGCAACGACGTCGATGCGGTCGCGGAGGCCGCGGGGCGGGCGATAGCTCATGCCCGCTCGGGCGCTGGCCCCTCCTTCCTCCAGTGCTCGACATACCGCAAGTACGGCCACAACACGGCCGACGTGGGCGCGTACCGCACGGCCGACGAGGTCGAGACGTGGCGAGCTCGCGACCCGCTCGATCGCGCGCGCGGCGCAGCAGCGGCCCATAGCGTCACGGCAGGCGAACTTGAGGCTATCGACGCTACGGTGGCCGAACGGATCGAGCACGCGATCCAGTGGGCGGAGGAGCAACCCGAGCCGCCGCTCGACTGGGCGTTCGAGGATGTGTACGGTGATTCGGCAGTGCTGCAGGCATTCGGAGGGCGTGTTCGATGACCATGCTCCGCTACCGGGCCGCCCTGAACGAAGCCCTCCGCGAGGAGATGGACCGCGACCCCCGTGTGTTCTTGATCGGAGAGGATCTCCGAGATCCGTGGGGTGGCACGTTCCGCGTAACCCAGGGACTCTCCACCGTGTACGGCGAGGACCGTGTGCTCAACACACCGATCGCCGAGAACGGGATCGTCGGTGTCGCGCTTGGCTGCGCTATCACCGGCCTGCGCCCGGTCGTCGAACTCATGCACATGGACTTCGCGATGATGGCGATGGATCAGCTCGTTAACCAGGTGCCGAAGTATCGGTACATGACCGGCGGCCAGGCAGACATCCCGCTGGTGGTGCGCATGCCCGCCGGCGGGTACAAGTCGTCGGCGGCCCAGCATGGACAATGCCTAGAGGCGCTGTTTACGCATGTCCCTGGTTGGCTAGTGGCCGCGCCCTCCAATCCTGCCGACGCCAAGGGCTTGCTAAAGACGGCGATCCGGCTGGACGACCCGGTGTTATTCATGGAGCACAAGCACATGTACATGCTCCAGGGGGAAGTGCCACCCGGGGAGCACTTGGTGCCGTTCGGCAAGGCCGACATCAAGCGTACCGGGTCCGATTGCACGATCGTGGCGTGGTCGAAGATGGTGAACTTATCGCTCGAGGCCGCAGAACTACTCGCTCGCGCCAGCATCGAGGTCGAGATAGTCGACCTGCGCACGCTCGTGCCGCTCGATGAGCAGGCGATCCTCGGCTCGGTGCAGAAGACCGGGCGGCTCGTCATCGTGCAGGAGGCGCCCGAGCGGAGCGGCTTCGGAGCGGAGGTCGCGGCGATTGTGGCCGACAGAGGCTTCCGCTACCTGAAGACAAATATCCGGCGCGTCGCCGGTCGCAACGTCCCGCTCCCCATGGCTCCGGTACTGGAGAATGCCGTCCTGCCCCAAGTCGACTGGATCGTCAAGGCAGTGGGCGACGCCGTAGCGACCGCACCTGCTATCGGAGGGATAAGATGAGCCGCCGCGTCGGGGTGGAGATGCCGAAGCTCGGCTACGAGATGGAGACGGGTATAGTCCAAGCATGGCGGTGCCGGGTGGGCGATCGTGTCGAGCAAGATATGCCCGTCGTCGACATCGAGACCGAGAAGGCAACGTTAGACATCGTCGCTCCGGTCTCCGGAACCGTTGTCGAGATTGTGCACGACTCGGGGGCGGAGGTTCCTGTGGGCGCGACGATCGGCTGGATCGACGCAGACGAATGAGCGCCTGATCCGCGGGCGAACCCGCTCAGAGCGGCAGCAGCTCATCGAGGGCTCGGAGGCCCTGTCGACGACGTAGGCAATGCCCTCGCCGAGGAGAATTCGATCCCTTCGGCTTAGATGCGCAGCCGATCTGCCCAGGCTGCGTATCCCCGACGCTTCTGCCCCGGATGGTCTCACCAGACGTCGCGTCGAACTCGGACAGCGGGGCGTCGGGCATGCGACACCCGACGGAGATCTCCTGTAGCGATCACTCGAGGAACTCCGGCAGCAGACGAAGGCATCGCCAGTTCCTGGGTGAGAAGACTGTCGGTCGCTCGTCCGGGCGGTCATGGACCTCAGACCGCCGACGCCAGTAGCGTCGCCCCTCACTGGTCCTGAGCGCGGCGTGATTGCGCATTTCGCTGAATTGGCCAGTCCAGTTCGCCGGAATTGGCCACCCGTTTCGGGGTTTTGGCCGCCCTCCTCGTAGGCCGGCAGCGGCCTACGAGGAGCTTCAGCTCATCCCCTGATCCTCACTTCCTTCGGGCTTCTGTGGGGGTAGTTTGACACGTGCTCAGCAGCCATCGACGACGTCGCGGCGTTGCTACAGGTCTTCTGCGCCGGCTCGGCCCGGCGCATCGACTCGCCCCACAGCTCAATGCGGTGGGCACCAGCGAGAAGGTGATCGAGGATGGCGTCGGCCATCGCTGGCTCGCCCAGGTTCTGGTGCCAGAGAGCGATTGGCAGCTGGCTCGTGACGAGGGTCGAGCGCAACCCTGCTCGATCCTCGATCACTTCGAGCAGATCGGCCGCTGCCTGGTCCGGCAGAGGCTGCGGAGCGAAGTCGTCGGGCACGCGAGCGTCGGTCCGGGTCCACGCCCGCACCAGACGCGGCGGCCGGCCAGATGCTAGACAAACGTCTTCACAACCCGTCCGAGCGTCGAGAACTGCCCAGCGTAGGTCGAACCGCGAATGATCGGGGTGATAGGTGTCAGCGTTCCCGTCATGACAACCATGCCGGCGGACAGGTGACGGCTGCGCTCGGAGAGCTTGCGGGCGAGCCACGCCACGGCGTTGGCAGGGTGGCCAAGCGCCATTTCTCCCCTGCCCTCGGCGATCGGCCTTTCGTTCTGGAAGAGCGTCACGGTCTCGCCGAGCAGGTCGACGTTCCGAACCGGCTGCCATGACCCCGACAGTACGATGCGTGCCGAGAAGCCGTTGTCCGCGAAGAAGTCGGGATATGGGCACTTCCAGTCACGAATACGGGCGTCGCAGATCTCGAACGAGGCACTCACGGCCTCGGTCGCGTCGAGCACCTCCTCGATGGACAGCCCGGTGCCCGCGAGGTCCTTCGCCAGCAGGAAACAGATCTCGGTCTCGATCTTGGGGGCGACGAAATTGTCCATGCGGAGCGTGCCTCCCGACTGCAGCACCATTGACTCGAGCAGGTAGCCGTAGGTCGAGTCGGGAAGCCCCATCTTCTCTCGCACCGGGGTATTGGTGAACCCCACCTTGAAGCCCGCGATCCGCTCACCAGTGTCGACGCGGCGCCGGATCGCGGTCTCGCAGACCAGGTGCGCGTCCTCGATCGCCAGCCCGCCCGGAACGAGATCGGAGACAGGGCCGACGGCGGTCCGACCGGCCTCGGCATTCGCCAGGACCTCGATGATCCGCTCGATCTGCGCCGCCTGCGCGATTTGATTCATCCTCGCCTTCCTTCCGCCGGTCGCGGTCCCGTACCGTTGCCTCTGCTCGATAGCCTCTCGCGGTCCCGTACCGTTGCGTCTGCTCGATAGCCTCTCGCGGTCCTCGCTCCCCGGTGCTGGCTCTCCTTGGGCAGCCTCGGCCCGCTGGAATACACTTCATCATATCTTAAGGGCGACCGGTGGACCAGTGATCCAGTCCCGATAGCGCCGTAACGTTTCCTTGTGGACTTGGCCGGAGCAAGCGGGTCCACAACTTGTGTGTGCGATACCATCCCGCTCGCCGAGCGCAAGAGCGCCCTCCGCGGGCTGCGGGCCATCTATCGAGCATCGACCAAGCGGATCTGCCGTGGCCGCCTACTGGCGCTTCGTCAAGACCTGGCGCGGC
>JBEKCH010000106.1:0-6424 GCA_050014975.1 Candidatus Limnocylindrales bacterium | reverse complement strand
CCGTAGCTCGTCAGGACTATCGCGTCGTCGCGGCGGGCGCGCACGAAACACAGGCCGCGCTGGCCCTCGTGCAGCCGGCACTCGCGCGGGCAGAGATCGCACTGCACCCGTCCGTCGTCGAGACGGTGCCAGTACCTGGTCGGGACCGTGAAAGGATCCACGAACCGAATACTAGGCCAGCTCCGCCAGGGGCACGATCAGCTCTCTATGGAGAGGGCCCCGCGTGTCAAGGGCCTTCGCGCGGGGGAGCCCGTTTGGGCGAGAGGAGTGCGCTTCTCATGTCTCTATGGCCTTCTGGAGGGAAGGACTCGGTCGGGTGGGAGACAGCGGCGGCCCAAGTCATAGAGGGTCGTCAAGCGACCAGACCACATGTGGGGCCTCCCGCTCGGAACGGCTCCTGGCGCGTGAGGATGTACCAGATCGCGCCGGCGAGCTCGACCCGGGCGACCTCGACCCGGGCGACCTTGCTGCCTCGCTGCTTGCCGAGCCGGCGCTTGGTACGTTCGTAGCGATCGTGGTATCGAGGATTACGGGCAGCTGTGGTGGCGGCTTCGCAAGTCGAGGTCACAGGGCCCCCTAGCCCCGGCCCTGACGCTCCTCGGCGTCTGCTAAGAGCTGCGAGAGCGGGACCGACAAAGCGCGGGCGATACGCAAGGAGTTCACCAGGCCCAGGTTCCTCGCCCCTCGCTCAACGTCGGCGACGTAGCTGCGGTAGAGCGGGATCTCGTCAGCGAACGCCTCTTGCGAGAGGCCACGCTCTTTGCGCCGGGCACGAACGGCCTCTCCGAAGGCTCTCAGGAACTCCTTGGCGTCGTCAGATGGCATGCCGAGAAGCGAACGGCAGTGTCGACTCTGAGTCCACCTGATTGCAGTGACAATCCCTCGCTGAAAGAGGTAACGTCACAGCGATTGAGGTACCGCCAGCGGGAGAAACAGAGTCGTGGGCGCCCTACCAGGAGACGAGTCGAGGTCGCCGGCAACGGAAGTGAGGTTCTGTTCGTTTCGCGGCGCTGCGCGCGCGGACGCGACTCCGTTTTGCGGTTCATGGCGGAAGCCGATCGCATCGGCGCACGCGATACCGTGCTTCTCGCTCGACAGCGAAAGAGGGGCGTGATGGCAAGCCACGAGACCGAGATCCCGATCTACCGTGCGCCCGCTTATGCCTGGGCCGCCTGCCAGGCAGCCGTCAAGGCCGGTGGCTGGAAGGTGAGCGAGGATGCCAACTGGCGACTCGTCTGCGCAGAATCGTGGTCGCCCCAGCGACTAGTGACCTCCAACCCTGCCAAGATCGAGATCGCCCTCTATTCCGCCCCACAAGGCTGTTTGGTCAAGGTGCGGGCGAGCATCTTCGGCGTTGGCCCAATCGCCTCAAATCACGCGAGCGGCCAGGTCGGGCGATTCGTCGGACTGCTCACGTCGGTGCTCGACAGTTGGACTGCCCAGTCGGCGCCCCCAATCGTTCGCGCGCCGGCTGCCGTGGCCATTCCCCAGAACAACCGCCCGGTGGCGGTTGCGAAGCCAGCGGACTTTCGGGAAGTGCTCGCCCAGAATGAGCTAGTGAAACTCACCGGGAACTGGACGACGCCCGTGCTCATCCGCCAATACGATCCAGGCGACCGCGGCCTCAAGAGGGCAGACACGGAGTCGAATCTCCTCGCGGCTCACGGCTACCGAGTTGCCGCCCAGAGCGACATCGACGGGCACGTGAACCTCGGCCGACTCGCGCTCACCGGCGGGCTCGGTCTCCTATTTGGCGGCACCCGCTCGAAGGGTCGCGTGACGATTACCTTCGAGAAGAGCTCAGCTCGATAAAGGCTTCGCGGTCCAGCGCACAAGAGTGTCTCGGCCGCTCGCAGTTCCTCGGCGGCGGGTTGGATCAGGTAGCCCTTGTGCTTGGGCCCCTGGCTCGTCGGGCGGATTCGATCAGCGATAAGGATGCCAACGCGGGGACCAACTTCTCGGCGAAACGCCCAGCCCGGACCGCCGTCGGGCAGGACCGGAGGCGTAACGAGTCAGCCCGCCACCAATCCGGCTCGGGCGAGGGCACTCGCCGCACGTTCTCCGAGGGCCTCAGGAGTCTGCTGCGCATAGCGCCTTGTCGGCACCGTGGAGGAGTGGCCCAGGTAGCGGGACACCTCTTCTAGGGGCATCCCGTTGTTGACCAGCAGAGTTGCCGTTGCATGGCGGATGCGGTGTGAGCCGAAGCAGCGCAGGCCCCCACCTCCGGCGTGGTAGCGGCGAGTGAGCATGAGCGAGAGGGCGTTCATCGTTAGTGGTCGTGGCTCACCACCGGCGTGGGAGAGGAAGAGCCAGCCCGGATCGTCACCGCCGGCAGAGGAGGCAGCTAGGAAGGCGGCTCGTCCCCGTTCGAGATACTCCACGAGCGCCGCCCTCGTCTCCGCATGCAGGGCGAGCTCCAATGTCTTGGCACCCTTGGCTCGCCGGAAGCGTATGACCGCCCGCTCGAAGTCCACGTCCCCAATGCGTAGGAGCCGGACGCTGGAGTTGCGGGCGGCTGTCGTAACCAGGATCGAGACGATGGCCGCATCTCGCAGATCCAGCGGGCCGTCGCCAGCGCATCCCCGTTCGAGGGCATGCAGGTCGTCGAGCGTCGCGCTCTTGGTCGGGGTCTCTTCCGATGGCAGCAGGGGATTGAGCGCCGCTCGTCGCCGGGACCGGCGGAATGGATTGACCGAGATGATGCCCTCGTCGACCAGCCAGATGGCCAGCGAGCGGATGGGGCGCACATAGGCGTTGACGCTGTTCGCGCTTAGCGTTTGTACGGGGCCCGATGCCAATGAGCGTCCGAGCGCATCGGGAGCTCCGCGCCAGACACCTGAGACCTTTGGCCTGGAGCGAAGATCGGTCACGTACTCGACGAGTGTCATGAAATCCAGAGAAGCCGTCGTCACCGGCAGCTCGTTGTCCTCCAGGTAGTCGAGGAGGCGGGCGAAGTCATCGGCATGCTTGCGCCGCGTCACCGGAGCCCAGGTCGATCCGAAGGTCGCTGTGTACTCGGCGATGAGGGGCCGAAGGGGCAGGGCGGAGAGGTCATCGACCCTGGCTCGACGCCGGATGAAGGGAGCCACAGAACCGGGCTCGACAGCGTCGTCCACTCGCGCTAGCATGACGCTATATTACGTCAGTATCACGCTTCCAGCAACCATGACTCGACCCCAGGAGATCTGCCCGATGCCCCCAAACGACGAGGATTTCCGAACTGCCCTACGCGACATCCTGGCCCGATCAGGCCTCTCGATGCGGGCTCTCTCCGCCGCGATGGGCCGCGATCCCGGATACATCGCGTCCCTGATTGATCCCTCCCGTCCGTCACGGGCCCGCCCGACTCCGGCCGACCTAGTCCGGGCCTCGGATGCCACCGGGCTCCCATTCGTAGAGCTCCTAGAGTCCCTCTGGGGGATCCCGTCCTCGAGGCTCGCAGGGGAGCTCGGGCGCCTCGGGGTCAGCGGCTCCGCTGAAGGTGCCTTTGATCGGCTCACCGACGCCGAGCGGACGAGCGTGGCCGCCTACGTCGGCTTCCTCGCCGCCCGCCACACCCGCCGCCGAACCTCGCGCCCCTGAGCCGCGCTTCTGGCCCTAGCGGTTCGCGCTGGTGAAGTAGAACTGGATGCCCCCTAGATCGGAGCCGTAGACGGCGGCGTCGACGAGATCGTCGTGCTCGCCGTTGGGGAAGGCGGTCAGCTCCGCCTCGAAGTAGGCTGAGCCCCGTCGCGGCGCGCAGGTGGCCGAGCGGCCCCCATCACCCGAATGGGCCGTCTCGATAGCAGTACCAGATGTCAACCGCCTCGCACCAGGCCAGAGGGTTCTGGGCTGAGACAAATGCCTCCGGGTAGCGTCCGTGCAGCATGGCCTGGACTGCCCCGGCAAGCTTGCGGTGAGGCCAGACCTTGCCGCGGCACTCGCTGATCGCCCGCACGACGTCCGCGCGGAACTGTTCGTCATCCTTGGGATAGCACCACAGCGTCAGGTCGGTGGATGGGTTGGGCCCGCCCGTGCTACTGCTGACCTGGCCGCTCGGGCCCGGCCCTCCCTGCGTCGTCGACCAGCCCCCGAACGTCACGAAGATACCGGGCGTGCGTGCGCGATGCCCTCTGCTCATCAGCGTCGTCCTGCCGTGAAGTAGAAGTCGTTGGTGGTCCCGTTGAGATCGGCACCATAGACAGCCGCATCGATCAGATCGTCGTGATCGCCGTTGGGAAAGGCGACCGCCTCGCGCTCGTAGGCATCCAACCCAGGCGCACCCCGCAGGTGGAAGACCGTGCCCGACTCGTATCGGGCGGCGAGGGTTCGGGCCCGCGTCACCTTGTCACGGTCGGGGAACACGGCCGCAGCGGGCAGACGGGTCCGGGCGAGCAGCTCCCGGGTGAACGTCGACTGGAAGGTCGTGGCTTCGATGTTGAGCACACTCAGCGGGCGGGCGGCCGAGTTGGCGCTCGTGAGCCCGACGAAGCCAGAAGGAAGAGATGCCGTCGGCCACAGGAGCCTCGGGCCGTCTGTCAGCGACCCGTCCGGCGCGCCTGCCTCATCGAGCCCTGTCAGCCAGCGTCGGTGGCCCTCGTCGAGCCGCGCCCGCCAGGCACCGCACAGATAGAGTCGATGATCGGAGTCCTCGACCCACTCGACGACAGCGGTGTAGTCGGCGCGCTCTTTCGACGAGGCCGCGAGGTCCATGCCGACTCGCCGCTGCCCGTCGGGCACCCGGTCTACATAGCGGAACCAGTCCCGGCGGAAGACGTTGCCGCCCATGCCCGCCGGATCGTTCTGGTATTGGAGATCGAAGATCGCCGAGCCGAGCTCGGCCCGCTTGGCCGCCAGGCGCTCAAGGGACCAGTAGTCGGGCCAGAGCGCGGTCCCGCCGTCCCCTATCGCCCTGTAGGTCAGATGCGGCCAGCCGCGGCGGATCAGCTCGGCGTAGATATCGTCCTCGTGCCAGCGGGTGCCCAGAAAGATCCGCTTACCCCCCGGGGTGACCATCGGGTCGACGACGGTGAGATACGTCTCGAGGGCTTTAGCCCGTCCAGCCGCGGTCAGGTTCTCCTGGGCGCTTACCGGATCGTCGGCGACCAGCTCATCGAGGCGCGCCCCGGCCCGGACCGAACCGAGGCTCATCGCGAGACAGGTGACGTCCTTGCCCAGATCGACTCCCCGGACGCTCCAGGCCGCGTCGGTCCACGGCCGGCCCTCGACCCCGGCAGCGGCCCATGGAAACACCTCGGCGAAGCGAGGGCCCTCGATAAGGGCACGGATGGCCCGCGAGCGGCCCTCGGCATCGGCGTCGACCGCCGTCAGGATGCCGAGGCGGCGCCGGCCCTGACTTGCTCCGATCCGGCGGGCGGCCCGATGTAGGAACAGGGTCGTCTTGGCATGGCCTCGCGGGGCGAGGATGAGGCCACGCTCGTGGCGCTCCGCGAAGAGGCTCGCGTCCCGCAGGTGCTGCGGGAAGACCAGGTCGCTCATGTACTCGGCGAACGCCGCGTCGCTGTAGGGGGCACGGGCGAGCAGGAGCTCGCGGTACGTGGGGCTCATGGCCGGTCTCCCTCGGGGTCAGTGGTTGTCTCGGCGGCCGGCGTGGCCTCGGCTTCCAGATCCGCGAGCAGGAGCCTGGTGCGCTTGATCTGCTCGTCGGGCGAGTGGTGGTCGGCCGGGTGATCGCCGAGCACCAAGGCCAGCGGCGCGCCTCCGGGGCCGCTGATCTCGGTCCGGCCAGGAGCAGCGAGACCGCGCAGGGTGATCCACTGGTCGGTGGACTTGAGATAGACGTTGGCCCAGCCCACGCCCACGTTGGAGTTGGCGTTGAGGGCAGACCGGCGCAACGCCGTGCGCCTCATCTCCTCGACCTCCGCGATGCCCCGCGCCCGGTCGGCCTCGAGGGCCTCGGCGCCCGCCCGCCTCGCCCAGCTGCGTTTGATGGCCCTGATGTGGCCCCGCACGGCCCGCTCGCTGAGCGCGATAGGCGAGGGGTTCTCCGACCCCGTCAGGGCGCGGTGGATGGCCGGAGCGGCGAGGCCGCTCGCCATGAGGGTCTCGATCCGCTCGCGCAGCTGGGCCAGGTCCTGCTCGCTGCGGCGACCACGGACACCGGAAGTCTTGGGAGCCCGCGGGGCGGGGCCCTCCATCTGTGGCGCCATGGCTAGGCCACCTCAGCCGGCGCCTTGCCGGTGAAGGCCGCCCAGCGCTCGATGCTGACCTGGGCGTAACGGGGATCGATCTCCATCGCCCGGGCGATCCTGCCGGTCTGCTCCGCGGCGATGATGGTCGTGCCCGAGCCCCCGAACGGATCGAACACGAGCTCGTCGGGCGCGGTGCTGTTGCGCAGAGCCCGGGTCACTAGTTCGACTGGCTTGACCGTGGGGTGGAGCTCGTTGCGCGCCGGCCGCGCTATCTCCCAGATGCTGTCCTGGCG
>JBEKCH010000105.1:0-6506 GCA_050014975.1 Candidatus Limnocylindrales bacterium | reverse complement strand
CCCCGCGCCTAGCCGGCGAAGGGCATGCCGAGGAGTTCGAGCAAACGCTTCGATTCCTCGTCGGTCTTCGCCGTCGTCACGATGCTGATCTCCAGCCCGCGGAGACGGTCCACCTTGTCGTAGTCGATCTCCGGAAACGCGAGTTGCTCACGGAGCCCCAGTGAGTAGTTGCCGCGCCCGTCGAACGACTTCGCCGGAACCCCGTGGAAGTCGCGGATACGAGGCAGCGCGATGCGAGTGAGGCGCTCCAGGAAGTCCCACATCCGCTCGCCGCGCAGGGTTACCCGCGCCCCGATCGTGTTGCCGGTCCGCAGCCGGAACTGCGCGATCGATCGCTTCGCCTTGGTCGTGACCGGCTTCTGGCCGGTGATCGCGGCAAGATCGGCGACGGCGGCGTCGACCGCCTTGGGGTTCGAAAGAGCCTCACCCAGACCGATGTTGACCACGATCTTGGACAGGCGTGGGACCTGCATCGGGTTGCCATAGCTGAACTGCTTCTGCAGCGCCGGGACGGCCTCGTCCGCGTAGCGCCGGCGAAGGTTACCGCTCACGCGCCCACCTCCAGCTGCTCGTTGCAGTGCCCGCACACGCGTGCGCTCTTGCCGGTGCTCAGCGGCTGGTGCTTGACGCGCGTGACCCGGTCGCAGCGAGGGCAGACCAGCATCACGTTGCTGGCGTCGATCGGCATCGGCTTGTCGACGATGCCGCCCTGCTGGATCTCCGGTGTGCGATCGTTACGCATCTTCTGGCGCGGCTTGGTATGGCGCTTGGCGATGTTGATCCCGGAGATGACCACCGACACCGGACGCGTAGCGGTCCGTTTCCAGAAGGACTTGACCTTGCGTTCCGCCATCGGGTTACGAAGGACCCGCTCCACCTTGCCGCGCTTGCCGGCGTCCTTGCCGTGCATCACGACGACAGTGTCGCCGGCCCGGATCTCGGGCACCTTGTTGGAAGGCGCGTTCTTCTGAGGCGCCATCAGAGCACCTCCGGCGCGAGCGAAACGATCTTCATGTAGTTGCGGTCGCGCAGCTCCCGGGCGACGGGGCCGAAGATGCGAGTACCGCGAGGGTTGCCCTGGTTGTTGATAAGCACTGCCGCGTTCTCGTCGAAGCGGATGTAACTGCCGTCCGGCCGGCCGTACTCCTTGGCCGTTCGAACGATCACCGCGCGGACGACGTCGCCCTTCTTCACGGGTGCGTTGGGGATCGCCTGCTTGACGCTGGCGATGATCACGTCGCCCACGCCGGCGGTCGTCTTCTGCGAGCGGCCCATGACCCGAATGCACTGGATGGTGCGCGCGCCGGTGTTGTCGGCGACGCGCAGGCGGGTGTACTGCTGGATCATTGGGCGGCCTCGTGCTCATGCACGTGCTTGCCCGGGTGGGCCGCACCGTGGATGGCCTCGTCGACCGCCTCATCGTCGACCACGGGCTCGGGCATGGCACCCTCACCGGCACGAGCGACGATGCTGATCAGCCGCCACCTCTTGGTTGCCGACAGAGGACGCGACTCCTCGATCAGGACTGTATCGCCCACGTGCGCTTCGTTGTCCTCGTCGTGGGCCTTGAACCTGGTTGTCAAGCGGATGACCCGCTTGTACAAGGGGTGCCGCGCCAGGCGCTCCACGGACACGACGATGGTCTTGTCCATCTTGTCGCTGACGACGCGGCCGACCTTGGTCTTCCGCTTACCCTGCACTGCTGCTCCTGCCATCGCGTGATCTCCTACGCCGTCCGGGAGCGCTCGTCGCGGCGCTCGCGCTGCACGGTGAGGATCCGCGCGATCGTTCGTCTGGTCTGGGGGATCGTGCTGTAGTCCTTCAGCTGGCGGGTCGTGAGCGCGAAGCGCGCCTGCCAGAGGTCCTGCTTGGCCTGGCGCAGCTGCTCCTCGAGCTCTCCGTCAGAGAAGCCTCGAACCTTGTCAATGTCCATCTGCGAGGCCTTCCTTGAGGATGACTCGGGTGGCGACCGGAAGCTTGTGGCCGGCAAGACGCATCGCCTCGACTGCCTCGGCCCGATCGACACCGGCCATCTCGAAGAGGATGCGGCCGGGCCTGACCACGGCCACCCAGTGGTCGGGGGCGCCCTTGCCCGAACCCATTCGGGTCTCGGCCGGCTTCTTGGTCGCGGGCTTGTCGGGGAAGACTCGGATCCAGATCTTGCCGCCGCGCTTGACCGAGCGGGTCATGGCGCGTCGGGCGGCTTCGATCTGGCGGCTGGTGATCCAGGCCGGCTCGAGAGTGGCCAAGCCGAACTCGCCGAAGGCGATGGCCGTGCCGCCCTTGGCGGGCCCGGACATCCGGCCGCGCTGGACCTTGCGGTGCTTGACTCGACGGGGCATCAACATGGCTACGCCCCCTGCCCGACGGCGGTCGGAGCCATGACGGGCTCACGGCGAGGCTTGTCGGCGGCGATCTCGCCACGGTAGATCCAGACCTTGACGCCGATCCGGCCGTAAGTCGTCAGGGCGTGAACCTGGGCGTAGCTGATGTCGGCGCGAAGCGTGCCAAGCGGAATTCGGCCTTCCTTGTCCCACTCGCGACGGGCCATCTCCGAGCCGCCGAGACGACCCGCGACGGCGATCTTTACGCCCTTTGCGCCGGCCTTCATCGTCCGCTGCACGGCTTGCTTCATGGCCTTCTTGAAGGCGATGCGGCGAGCCAGCTGCTGGCTGATGTTGGTCGCGACGAGGTAGGCGTCGAGCTCCGGCTGGCGGATCTCCTTGACCTCCAGCTTGACCTTGCGCTTGGTCAGGGCGCCGACCTGCTGGCGCAGCAGCTCGACGTTGGCGCCGCCCTTGCCGATCACGATGCCCGGCTTGGCGGTGTGGATCGTGACCGTGACGTGGTTGATGCCACGCTCGATCTCGACGCCGCTGACGCTCGCGCTGGCCAGCCGCTTGACCACCAGCTGGCGGATCGAGATGTCCTCCTTGAGGAGATCGGTGTAGTCCTTGTCCGCGTACCACTTCGCCGTCCAGGTGCGGGAGACACCCAGCCGGAAGCCGTACGGGTGAACCTTGTGACCCATCTAGGCCTCCCGGTCTTCGACGACGATGGTGATGTGGGTCATAGGCTTGTGGATCGGGAAAGCCCGACCCTGGGCCCGGGGCTGCCAGCGCTTGAGCAGGCCGGGGCCCATGTTCGCCTGAGCGTCGGCCACGACCAGGTCCCCGGCGGACAGGTTGTGGTTGTTCTCAGCATTTGCCGTCGCGCTCTTGAGAACGCGGGCGACGTCGCGGGCGGCCGCCTGCGGCATGAACTGCAGCAGCGCGGTGGCCTCCTCGACCCGCTTGCCCTTGATAGCCTCGGTGACGAGGCGGGCCTTTCGCGAGGAGCCCTTCAGGTACTTGGCTGTGGCGGAAACGCGCACGTCCGGGCTCCTATTTCAGGGCGGTGGATCGCTCGGTGTGCTTCCCGTGGCCGCGGAAGGTGCGGGTCGGGGAGAACTCGCCGAGACGGTGGCCAACCATGTTCTCGGTCACGTAGACCGGGATGTGCTTCTTGCCGTTGTAGACGGCGACCGTATGCCCGATGAAATCCGGGAAGATGACCGACGCCCGAGACCAGGTCTTGACGACCTTCTTCTCGCTGCGCTTGTTCATCGTTTGGACGCGGCCGAGGAGCCGCGACTCGACGAACGGTCCCTTCTTGACCGAACGCGACATGCCTCTCTCTCCTCTGCCTTATGCCTTGCGGTGCCGCGAGCGGACGATGAGCCTGCTCGAGGGCTTCTTGCCGAGGCGCGTCCGATAACCCATGGCCGGCTTGCCCCACGGCGTCTTGGGGGGCATGCCCGTCGGCGACTTGCCTTCGCCGCCGCCGTGCGGATGGTCGCGCGGGTTCATGACGACACCACGGACCTCGGGTCGCTGGCCCATGTGCCGTGCCCGTCCGGCCTTGCCCAGGCTCTGGTTCTCGTGGTCCAGGTTCGAGACCTGGCCGACGGTGGCCATGCACTTCAGGCTGACGCGGCGAACCTCCCCGGAGGGCAGCCGGACCGCGGCGAAATCGCCCTCTTTGGCGAGGAGCTGGGCCGCGGCGCCCGCCGAGCGGACGATCTGGCCCCCCCGACCCGCGACGAGTTCGATGTTGTGGATCGTCGTGCCGAGCGGGATGTTGGCGAGCGGCAGCGCGTTGCCGACCCGCGCCTCGGCTTCGGGACCGGCGACGACGACGTCGCCCACCTTCAGGCCGTGCGGCAGGAGCATGTAGCGCTTCTCGCCATCCTTGTAGTGGAGCAGGCCGATCCGAGCCGACCGGTTCGGGTCGTACTCGATCGTGGCCAGCTTCGCCGGGACGCCGACCTTGTCGCGCTTGAAGTCGATGAGGCGATAGTGCTGCTTCTCGCCGCCCCCTCGATGGCGAACGGTGAGCCGGCCCTGGCTGTTGCGGCCGGAGCCACGCTTCTGCGCTTCCAGCAGCGGCTTGTAGGGCTCGCTGGTGGTGACCTCCTCGAAGGTGGACCGGGTCATGAACCGGCGGCCCGCCGAGGTCGGCTTGTAGCTGCGCAGGGGCATCTCAGACAGCCTCAAAGAATTCGATCTTCTGGCCGGGGGCCAGCGTCACGGTGGCCTTGCGCCAGGGAGTCGAGAGGCCGCCCTTGCGGCTTCGGCCGGAGCGCGACCGCTTCACCTTCGCCTTGGTGGTGAGAACGTTCACTCCCAGCACCTGGACCTTGAAGAGCTCCTCGATCGCCGCGGCGATCTGGAGCTTGTTGGCATCCTCGTGGACCGCGAACGTGTACTTGCCATGCTGCGCCTCGTCCATCGACTTTTCGCTGATGACGGGATGGATGACGATGTCCTGCGCTGTCAGGCTCACGCGTACACCTCTTCCATCCTGGCCAGGGCGGGCTGCTCGATGAGGACGGTGTCCGCGTTGATCAGAGCCACCACGTTGAGCGAGTCGGCGCGAATGACCTCGACGCCCGGCAGGTTGCGCGCGGAGAGGACCAACGTCTCGTCCGAACCCGGCGCGACGATCAGGACCCGGCCCTGGGCGCGCCCCAGGTTGTCGAGAACCTCGACCAGGTCGCGGGTCCTGGGCGTCTCGAGGCCGAGCCCGTCCACGACGCGGATGGCGTCGTCGTCGAGCTTGGCGGTCAGCGCGCCGCACAGGGCGAGGCGCTTCATCTGGCGCGGCAGGCGCTGGGCGTACGAGCGCGGGTGTGGTCCGAAGACCACGCCGCCGCCGGTGTATTGCGGCGCTCGTCGGGAACCCTGGCGAGCCCGGCCGGTCCCCTTCTGGCGGTAGGGCTTCTTGCCACTGCCGGAAACCTCGCCGCGCTTCTTGGTGTCGTGCGTTCCGAGATGGCGACCGGCCAGCTGGGCGGTCACCACCTGGTGGAGGACGGCGGCGTTGATCGGAGCGGCGAAGAGCTCCTCGGGGAGCTCCACCTCGCCGATCGCCTCGCCCGTCCTCGCATAGAGGGTCGTCTTCGGCATCGCTAGACCTTCTTCACGAGGATCAGCCCGTTGGGGGAACCGGGAACGGATCCCTTGACGAGCAGCAGGTTGCGCTCGGCGTCCGCGCGGACGACCCGCAGCTTCTTGACCGTGGCGCGCGCATCGCCCATGTGGCCGGCCATGCGCATGCCCTTGTAGACGCGGCCCGGCGTGGTGCCGGGGCCGATCGACCCGGGGGCGCGGTGGTCGTCGGAACCGTGGGTCTTGGGACCGCGCTTGAAGTGGTGGCGCTTTATATGACCGCTGAAGCCCTTGCCCTTGCTGACGCCGGTCACGTTGACGAAGTCGCCGGCGGCGAACAGGGTCACGTCCAGCTTCTGGCCGACGGTGTACGCCTCGGCGCTGTTGTCGTCGAGACGGAACTCACGCACGACCGAAACCTTGGGCAGGTTCTTGAGCTGCCCAATCTCCGGCTTGGTGAGCTTGCCCGACTCCTCGATGCCCAGCTGCACGGCCGCGTAGCCATCACGCTCCGCCGTCCGGAGACGGGTGACGGTGTTCGGCTCGACGGCGACGACGCTCACGGGGACCATCGTTCCGTCCGCCTGGAAGATCTGCGTCATGCCGACCTTGCGGCCGATCAATCCGATGCTCATCGGGTCACATCTTGATTTCGATGTCGACGCCCGCCGCCAGCGAGAGTCGCATCAGGGCGTCAACCGTCTTGGATGAGGGCTCCAGGATGTCGACCAGCCGCTTGTGAGTGCGGATCTCGAACTGCTCCCGGCTGTCCTTGTCGATGAACGGTGAGCGCAGGACTGTGAACTTCTCGATGCGCGTCGGCAGCGGAACGGGACCGACGACATCCGCGCCGGTCCGCTGGGCCGTCTCCACGATCTGCGCCGCCGACTGGTCGAGCAGTCGGTGGTCGTAAGCCTTGAGGCGGATCCTGATCCGCTGCCTTGCCATCACAGACTCCGTCTACTCGATGATCGAGGTGATTGCCCCGGCCCCGACGGTGCGGCCGCCCTCGCGGATGGCGAAGCGCTGCTGGATCTCGAGGGCGATGGGGGTGATGAGCTCGACCGTCATGTCGAC
>JBEKCH010000104.1:0-10478 GCA_050014975.1 Candidatus Limnocylindrales bacterium | reverse complement strand
AGAGCCACACCCGGCGGGTGGGCAAGGAGCGTGGGAGCCAACCGGTCACCGACCTCGCACCCTACGGCCCGCGCGGTCCGGGTGCTGTGCGCATCTAAACAAGTCAGGAGCGTGTCTCACTGAACGCACGCCTGCCCATCCGACCCGCGTCCATGTATCGCGAACGGAGGGCACGCACGTGACGGCGATCGGTATCGACACCCACAAGGCAACGCTCGCGGCATGCGCTGTCGATGAGCTCGGTCGGCCAGTCGGCGAGGCGACATTCGCCAACGATCGGGCCGGTCACGTCGCGTTCATCGCCTGGGCTCGCTCGATCGCGCCAGAGGCGACCATCGGCGTGGAGGGCTCATCGTCGTTTGGCGCGCCGCTCGCGCGGACGGCCCAGGGCGCCGGGCTTTGCGTCCGCGAGGTGCCACCGCACCTGAGCCGTGTCGAACGCCTGCGCACGCGCCGGCCGGGCAAGAGCGATCCGGGTGATGCCCTCGCGATCGCCCGGGTCACGGCCCGCGAGTCGAACCTGCCGCCGATCAGACTGCCTGATCGGACAACCGAGCTGCGGCTGCTCCTCGAAGCCCGAGAAGACCTCGTGGCCGAGTCGACCCGAGCACGAAATCGACTGCACGCCCATCTGCTCACTCTCGCACCAGGCTATGGCGGGACGGTCACGAACCTCGTCGCCGCTCACCGTCGTGCGACGGCAGGGCGGCTCCTGCGCGGCATCGGCGGCGTCCAGGCTGAACTCGCCCGTGGGCTGCTCCTGCGCCTCGCGCATCTCGATCGGGAGGTCAAGGCTCTGACGATCCGGATCGGATTGCTCGTTGCCGGTCACCCGCTCCTGGGACTGCCGGGTGCAGGTCCGATCACCGCCGCCCGGCTAATCGCCGAGGTCGGCGATGTCAGACGCTTCCGATCTGCCGACGCCCTCGCGGCCCTGGCTGGCGTCGCACCTATCCCAGCTAGCTCAGGGCAAGTCCAGCGCATGCGTCTCAACCGGGGCGGCAACCGCCAGCTAAACCGAGCTTTCTATGTCATCGCCGTGATCCAGTCCCGCTTCTTCCCCCCAGCCAAGGCGTATGTCACACGCCGGATGGAGGTCGACGGGAAGTCGTGGCGCGAAGCGATCCGTGCCCTCAAGCGCATGTTGGTTCGGCCCGTGTTCAGGCTTCTCCTCGAGGGTGCGGAACTGCAGATGGAGGCCGCTTGACAGATAGGAGCCTGTGCGTCGTGGGGGTGCGTGGCGCGCCGCATCTCGAGCAGCCACCGACGGCGAGCGAGGACTCTCTAGCTGCGGCCGTAGGGCTGGCGGGCCAAAGTCACGCCGTAGACTTCTTTGGCTTCGCCTTGCCGCCGCAGGGCTCGAGCCACCTCGCGTTGCGTTAGACCATCGGTGAAAACGTCGTCTAGTACGGCAATGCGGCGACCGCGCGTTCTGGCCGCGTCGGGCACGCTGAGGGCCGCGCGGATCTCCGTCTCAGCGTGAGGCCGTCGCTCCTTGTATTTCATGCGGGTCATGGGCTCAGTATCAGTAGTCTTGACTACGGCCGGCGGCACGCGCAGGTCGAATGGCCATCTCTGTGGCCCGACTTGCTCGCGCTCGGCGGCCTCGAGAATGTCTCGGACATGGTCCCACGATCGCCGACTGCCGGGCCCGGTGTAGGTCGGGCTGGCGATGATCAGATCCATGTCCCCAAACACCCTGCGGTTCGCGTCAAGGAACCCCACCAGGATGCGACCGAAGATGGCCGCCCAGCCCCGTTCCCCGCTGTCAGGCCCAGCGTACTTGTACGCATTGATGACCTGCTCCAGCACCCCGGAGCGCATGGCGATGGCGTAGTTCCACTCGAACCACTTCTCGGCCATGCCGCATACGGGGTTCCGGCACGTCTCGGCCCCTTCCGCGAAAGTCTGGTCGCACACCGGACAGCGTCGATCGGGCGGAGCCAGAGGCTCCATAGAACGCCCGGCGCACCGATGGCAGAGCGCCGCGCTTCCTCCCTGCAGGTACTGGCACTCTCCGCAGCGGCCGAAGCCCGGCACCCCATCTAGCAGGCGGTCGAGGTCTTCGTCCACCCCTCACCCGAGCGCGAGGGTCAGCTGACGGCGCTGGTCCGACCGAGCCTGGACGGCCTGGGGGGTCTGCAACTGGTGCACGATGTCGTCCACGCTTCGGACCTCGACGGCGCCTCGCTCCAGGTATCTCCGCGCCCATTCGCGTTCACTGACCAGGCTCGATAGCAGGAACACGCGCTTGCCATGCTGAAGGGCAAGGCGCGCCTGCATCTTCGCCCCAGACGTCGCGGACGCCTCCACGACCACAGTGCCCTGGCTGAGTCCAGACGTGACGATGTTTCTGCGGGGGAAGGTGTCGGTGCGGGGTGGCGTCTCCGGCCAGAACTGCGAGACGAGCGCGCCTCTCTCGATGATCCTGGCGGCCAGCTCGCGGTTTTCCTTCGGGTAGATCGTGCGGATGCCGGTCCCCATCACCGCGATGGTTCGGCCACCAGCATCGAGTGCCGCCTGATGGGCGGCAGTGTCGATACCGCGTGCCAGGCCGGACAGAACGGTCACGCCCGCCTGCGTCAGCAATCCCGCGAGGTGAGCGGCCTGACGGATGCCCTCGGGCGTGGCCTCGCGGGTGCCGACTACGGCCACAGATCGGGCGTCATCCTCCTGCAGGGTCCCTCGATAGGTCAGGAACGGCGGCAGGTTGTAGATGACGCGCAGGTTCGCGGGGTAGTCGTCATCGAGAACCGTCGTTACGTGAACGGCCTCGGTCGCGAACTCGGAAAGCATTCGCTCGACCCAGGCCCTGTGACCCGCCATCTCGCCTGTGGCTGTCCGGAGAAGCGCCAGGCTCTCCGTTGCTTCAGTGCTGCGCTCGGATGATCTCCCGTCCAGTAAGTTCGCAAGCCCGCCGGGCCGCTGTGCCTCACGTGCCACGAAGGACCAGGAAATGTCCTTGACGCGGCACAGCGCGAGGAGATCCACCATCTCGCTCATTGCCACCACCCTACTCCAAGACTAGAACACATGTTCGGGTGTCGCGGACTATCATCCCTCGCCGGGACGGCGGCGTCAACAGTGTAGGCTCAAGGCGCACCCCCACAAGCGTAGACGGCATCTACCGGCCGCGCGAAGACCTGGCCGGCGGTCCAGGCCTCCTCCCGGTGCCCGCGACGGATGCGGCCTCGCAGCCGAGTTCGGCCGAGGGCGAGCTGCTGGACTCGAAGTACCACCTGCCCGCGTCCTGTTTCGCCTACGTTGGCGACCCAGTCCATCCGTCGAGCTGGCACCTCCCGTATCGGCTGGCCGACGGTTCGGTCGACCACGCCCGGCTGCCCAAGGCTATCGAGGCGATCCTGTCCAACTACCGCGGCGGCCACGTCACCTCTATCCCTGAACGAGCGATCCCCGACGTCCTCGTCTGCCTCGGGCGTGCAGCCCATTCGCTGGGTCGGATGCCGGGCCAGGCCCCCGAGCCCGCGCCTGCGTACATGGCGCTGGCGCGCGCGCTCGACCAGCTCGGCCGTCTCGGCGAGGTCGGCTGAGATCGGGTCCTTGCCTGCGGCGCCCTGGCAGTTCACACGCGCGATGTCACGCTACGTGGTCATCGTGCGAACGCGTCAGACCAGCCCGTGCTCCTGCATCAGATCGCGGAGTTGCTCGCGAAAGAGTGTGGCGCCGCCGTTCGCTGGGTGACGCACGGCGGGAGCTCCGGGACTGACGAACTCGAGGGACTTGACCGCCCTCCGCCCGATTGCGACAGCCAAGCCAGGATGCGTCAACCCGATGAGTCGGGCCAGCCACGCCTCGCCAGCCTGACGCTCGGCGGTTGTCGGTGTGCGGTTGGTGAGCGGCCGACCCTCGATCGCGGGGTGGAACGGAACAGCGTTCCAGAGAAGCGTTTGCGACTCGAGGCCCAGCTTGGCCAGCTCGCGGTGCACGCCGCCTCTCCCACCAGAAGGAGAGCCGGAGAGCGACGTGCGTCCAGGTAGTCGAGCAGGTTCGCTCGCCTGATCGATGCGCCGTTGGGCCGGTCGTAGTCCGACTCGTAGCATGCGTACGGATTGACCAGCGGGCCGACCTGGGCCGCAGCCAGGTCGGCCACCAGGCGTTCCAGTGAGTCAAGCTCGGCGGCCTCAGTGCCGTTCTTGGCGACCATGGTTCAGCTCTTCCTCGGCCATTAGCTGAGCCGCTTCAACGTGTAGCGGCAGTAGTTGTACTCGTCGATCGCCTTGATCGGGTTGCGACCCAAAGCCGCTTCGCCTCCGACGGCTGCCACCTGCTCGGCAGTGGCGCACACAAGGCGCCAGTAGTCGCGGTCATCGCGAGCGTAGAGACCGTATGCGACCTCCGCGATGGCCACGTCCCACAGCGGGAAGAACCGCGGCGCGAGCAGATGAAGCGCCTTGGACGCGCCCGTCTGGCCGAGAACCGCCCTGAACGCTCGGTAGAGGGCCCGGATGGAATCCTCATCAACAGGCTTGAGCGTAGTGATGGAGCGCTTGGCGAATCCGGCCAGCAGCCGCTCATGGTCAACGAGTAGACCCTCGATAGCGGCAAAGTGGGCGCGGTCGAAGGGGATGCCGAGCCTTTGGTAGTAGCTGCGGTTCCACGTCTGAAGCAGCACCGCGAGAGCTTCCGCACGGGAGAATGGACCGCGGTGGGCTTCGGCGTGCTGCATCAGATACAGCGAGAGTTGGTAGAAGAGATCGCGCGGCTCAACCGCCTCGAACATCTCGCGAGCGGCTTCGAGATCCGCCAGGTTCGGCTTGGCGACCGAGTTCCGTCTCATTTGGCGAGCCATGGCGGAACCCTTTCAGCGACAGAATTGGCCAGAAGCAGGCTAGCAGAGGGCATCCACATCGAAGAGCCCCCAGCCCCGAGAGTCCGCACTAACTAACAAGCCATCGTGTGCCCGCTGGCCAGTCGCGAACCTAGGCGCTCGGGACCGAAACGGCTGGCAGGGTCGCGGCCACACGAAACAGGCGCTCAGCCACCTCGCGGATCTCGGCCTCAGTGGTTCCGCGCCCCAGGCTGAACCGAAGCGCGCCCATGCCCACCCCAGACGGGACGCCCATCGCGCTGAGCACGGGCGAGAGATCGACCGATCCAGCGTGGCAGGCGGCGCCAGTGGAGGCGGCGACCCCATCGAGCGCGGCCAGGATGTCTGAACCTACCTGCCCAACGACCGACACGTTGAGGGTGTTGGGGAGGCGCTCGTCCGGATGGCCGTTGAGCACTACCCGCTCTCCGAGGCGGGCGTGGAGCAGCTCCCAGAACAGGTCGCGCAACCGTCGCACCTCGGCCATTGGGGAGAGATCGGAGGCTAGCTCGCAGGCGACGCCAAGCGCCGCGGCAAGGACCGCGCTCTCTGTGCCCGCTCGCCGGCCGTTCTCGTGGCCCGCGCCGTGGATGAGCGGTTCGAGGCGCACGCCCCGGCGGACGTAGAGGGCGCCGATGCCCTTGGGGGCGTAGAGCTTGTGGCCCGCGATCGAGACCAGGTCGACGCCCAAATAGTCGACCCGTGTCGGGATCTTGCCGACGCTCTGGGCGGCATCGGTATGCATCAGGACGCCGTGCTCCCGTGCGATGCGGGCGATCTCCCCGATCGGTTCGATCGTCCCGACCTCGTTGTTGGCGTGCATGACGCTGAGGAGAATCGTGCGGGGCGTGATAGCGCGGCGCACGTCGTCAGGGTCGATGCGCCCGGTCCGGTCGACCGCCACGAACGTCACGCGGACGCCGAGACGCTCGAGGAACCGGGCCGGCTCGACGATCGCCGGGTGCTCGACCGCGGTTGTGATGATGTGGTCGCCACGCTCGCGGAGGGCGAAGTAGGCACCCTTGAGAGCCAGGTTGTTGGCCTCGCTCCCGCCGCTCGTGAACACGACCTCGTCGGGGGCGCAGCCGAGGAGCGTCGCAACCTGCCCTCGCGCCCCCTCGACGATGGCGCGAGCGGCGCGCCCGCCCGCATGAGTCGCCGACGGGTTGGCGTAGGGGCCATCGAGGAGTGGACGCATGACCGCCGCCACCCGGGGGTCAATAGGCGTACTGGCGTTATAGTCGAGGTAGATCTCGTTCATGGGGACGCTCCAGGGGAATGCCCTCAGAAGACCAACACGCGCTCGCATTCGAGGGTCCAGGTGGCCAGCTCGGCCATGGACGAGCGGTGGACACCGTCGGTCAGCTCAGCCTCCGTGTAGCCTCGGGCGTCCATGCAGGTGCCGCAGGCGCCGACCGGGACGGCCTTCGCGACAAGCCCCTTGAGCATCCGTTCGAGGTTGTAGTAGCCCTCGGGTGTCTTCTGGTCTCGCTTGGCGCAGCCGATTGCGTCGCCCATCAGGAATACCCGCACCTGGGTACCTTCGATCGTGGCGAGCGCGAGCCGCAAGCCGTTGTAGGAGCGTTCGGTGCCGTAGGGCGGGTCGTTGAGGATCAGCAGCACTGTCATGGCCCCATTCTCCATCTCGCTGGCTTCGGACGCCCACGGGCGCTCCCCCTTTGCTTATCGATTGCTATCCCAGCTCGGCCAGCAGATCGGCGGCCGTCGTCCCCGGCGTGACCCGGAGTCGTGGGACTTCGAAGCGATCGGCCCATGTCTCGTAGGCCTCAATCTCCTCCGTCGTGCGAGGCGCGGGGCTGGCGCTGGGCTTCGGCGCCGCTGCCGGCATCTCGATTGCCAGAGGCCCCTCGAGCACCGCCATCCGCAGTTCCTGGCAGGCGGCGACCGCGGCGGCGGTATGGCTGTTGACGCTGCCGTAGGGATAGGCCAGCGACTCCGGCCAGTAGCCGGTGACCTGGGCGATCCGAGCGGCTGCCGCGTCTATCTCGTAGGTCAGCTCCGGGGCTGTCTGATGGGCCAGACGGACGTGGTCCATGGTGTGGTCGCCTATCTCGTCCCCGGCGGCCACGAGCGCCTGGAGATCGGCGGAGCTCAGGAAGTCCGGCTTATCGATCCTCCCTGCGATGACGAAGTAAGTCGCCACGAAGCCATGCTGCTCCAAGATTGGAAGGGCATAGCCATAGCCATCGTCCCAGCCGTCATCAATGGTAATTACGATGGTCCGGGCTGGCGGCTTCACATGGGCCTGCAGGTCGTTGGCCAGGGTAGCCATCGTGATCGTGTGCCAGCCTGCCCGTTGCAGGCCGGTGAGTTGAGCGGAGAACGTGCTTGGCGGCACGACCAGCCCGCGATTCGAGTTGCCGGCGTCGGCAATGGGCACGATCCGGTGGTACATGAGGATTGGCACGTGGAGGGTGAAGGAGCCGGCCTTGCCGCTCGCCGGCGCCGTGACCGCGATGGCGCCGGGGACCGCAGAGGGGTCGCAGCTGTTCACCGATGGAAGGCTGCCGGCCAGCGGCGGCGGAGTAACGGGGGCTGTGGTGATTTCGGAGCTCGGGGACGGGCTGCTCGTGGGAGCGATGCTGGCGGTCGGACTGGCACTGGCAACAGTCGGCACTGGCACGCTGTGGGTGGCTGGCGGCGGTGAGGCTGTCGGACCGCTGGGGTTCGCGGTGCCGCAGGCAGCGGCGACCACCAGCACGACCAATCCACAACCGCCGACGGTGACCAGGCGATGCCGGCGCGCGCGGCTCATGTTCAGGTCCTTCTCGTCGCGGCCAATCTACGATCCTGGGACCGGCCTGGCAGCCAACGAGTCTCACGCCGACCGAGCCATTACCAGCCGGACTAGGGCTAGCCACTTGATAGCCGAATTCTCGCACGTCAGCGAGGAACGGCGCTCACGGTCGTTACGATCAATTGCTCCCATGTCAAGGAGCGGCGGCCCGCGCGACGCTCCTATTGGTGCCTCCGCGCGCTTCCGAGCCATGGGCCTGGGTCTGGCGACCTGTCGTGCCCGCTAACCTCAGGGTCCGCTGCTCCCCCCGAATCACGAAACGGGCGGCTGGCGTGCCGCCCGTTTCGCCCCGTTGGTGGCGTGGCTACAGGGCCTTACCGATGGTGCTCAGGATCGCCTGGATCTGACTGCTCAGGAACGTCAGAGCGACGATCGCCAGGATGGCAATGAGCGCCAGGATGAGCGCGTACTCCGTAAGACCCTGACCTCGAGAAGTGAGTCGCATGGTGCTTACCCCGAAGGAACTCGGTGCCCCCAAGACGAAGGGGGCTAGATAACCCCGAGATAGTACGCCAGAAGTACCAGAGTCGGTAGGCCAGATGCTCAATGGCGGTACGAGCTGTCCACACACCGCCCTGTCGCCTCTCTGGGCCCGTGGGTTCTCTGCCACGGCTCGCGGTCCCGCTCACCTGCGCTTACCTGCGAGGCTTCGTGGGAGACAGGCTGCGTCCTTAGCGCACAAAGAGCGGCGCCCGCCTCCGGGGGTACAGAGACGGGCGCCTGGGCAAGTCTAACGAGCCAGCGCGGCCCCGCCCGGCGGGACCAGTCGACCGGGGTCGTGTCGGTGCCGCTGGCCGGCACCGGGCCCGGATCGTCGGCGACCAGCGGAGCGGAGGCCGCCGCGAGACCAGTGAGCGCCGCTCATGTAGGGCTGCCAATCGGTCGATAGTGTCCTCGCCTACCAACGCTCTTTTGGCTACCAAAGGTAGCGAATGGTTGGCATTGCTTGGGTCGTTGCTTGGGTCGATGCTGGTCATCAGGTGCCCGTCGACCGGCCTGATCCGGTGGTCAACGCCCCGTGACGATGCCGCGATCGTGTTGCTTTCCGGGCGCGCCTGAGTGAGTCATGTGGGCGAACAACTCGCACCCGAGGCGCCCACGATGAACCCGCAACCCCTACCAGCCCTGACCAGCCTAGATCCCGCCACCCTGGATCGCGCGCCCCACGCCCATCTCGATCGCAAGGCCATGGCCGCAGCGCTGCGGGTGGTGTTGGGCCTGCCCGGGCAGCGCCCTGGCCGCGGCCGAGGAGCTACTCGATGACCGCGGTCGCAGGCATCCGGCGGGTCGCGACCTACGAGCGGGTCAGCTCCGAGGACCAGCGCGAGCGCGAGACGATCCGAACCCAGACCGACGAGATCGCCCGCCACCTGGCGGGCCAACCCGGAGTCGAACTCGTGGGTCGCTACGTCGACGACGGAGTATCGGGCACAATCCCGCTGGCCGAGCGACCCGACGGTCGAAGGCTCCTGGCAGACGCCGCCGCTCATCGCTTCGAGGAGATCTGGCTCTACAAGGTCGATCGCCTTGGCCGAGACGCGGTCGATCTGCTGGTCGTGCGCCGGCGCCTGGATGCCCTCGGCATCGCCCTGGTTTCCGTGGTGGAGGGTCAACCCGACCTTCTCGGCTACGACGTCACCGCGGTCGTGGCCGATCACTACCGCCGTGAGTTCGCCCGCCGCAGCGCCGACGGCATGAACCGGGCCGCAAGGGAGGGCCGCTACACCGGCGGCATCGTGC
The DNA here is from genome assembly GCA_050014975.1 of Candidatus Limnocylindrales bacterium. Classification (GTDB taxonomy): domain Bacteria; phylum Chloroflexota; class Limnocylindria; order Limnocylindrales; family CSP1-4; genus Fen-1039. The sequence continues at coordinate 1,092 of JBEKCH010000104.1, read as the reverse complement.
CCTTCGGCTACCGGGTCGAGGGCCGCAAGGCCTCAGCCCGCCTCGTGCCGGATGAAGCCGTCGCGGCGGCCGAAGCCTCGGCGGCGGGGGTGGTGCGCCTGATGTACGGGTGGATCGCCTCGCAGGGCTGGAGCTGCCGGCGGGTAGCCGCTGCTCTCAATGCCGCCGGTGTTCCCACCGCCTACGCCCGCGATGGCCGGGGCGTGCGGGGCCGCCGGACGCAGGGCCTGTGGCGGGCTGGCCGCATCCGCAACCTCGTCGTCGCCAGCGTCTATCGGGGCGAGCTGACCTACGGACGCCGGACCGATCAGCGCGATCGAGAGCGCCGCCGCGAGGTCATCGTGGCGCCGATCGAGGGGTTGGTCTCCCCTGCCCTATGGGAAGCGGCCCAGGCGGCCCTCGCCCGCAACCGTCGCTGCGCCCATAACACCCATCGGGCCTACCTGCTGCGGGGCGTGATGAAGTGCGCCATCTGCGGCCTGACCTACGTGGGCTCCTGGAGCCGCGATGCCGGCTGGTACCGCTGCGGCGGTGGCCTCCTTGAGCGCGGACCGCTGGCCGGCCGCTGCCCCGCTCGGGCGATCCGGACCGACCGGATCGAGGGCGCCATCTTGGCCGACGTCGAACGCTTCCTGCGGGACCCCGGTGACATCATCGATGAGCTCGGGACCGACTCCGCAGGCGAAGCTCAGGCCGCCCTCGACGCCGCGGAGTCGGTCACCCTGGCGAGAGCCATCGAGTCCCTGGCGGGCCAGCGCAAGCAGGCCCTGGCGCTAGCCATCCGCGGCCGGCTCTCCGATGCTGAGCTCGACGTTGAACTCGGCCGTATCGAACGTGAGCGGACCGGCCTACAAGCCCGCCTGGCCGCCACACAGGCTCCACGTGCAGAGGTCGTGCCCCAAGAGGCCCATGATCTCCTCGCCGAGGTACGGGCCCGCCTCGACGCGGGTTTGACCGACGAGGAGCGAGCCGAGATCGTGCGCCTGCTCGTCGGCATCGTCGTCCACACGGACATCACTCCAGACGGTAAGAAGAGGGCCCGAGCCGTCGTGACCTACCGCTTTCCCGGTGTAGCGCCGACTCACACGGGCA
>JBEKCH010000103.1:0-6591 GCA_050014975.1 Candidatus Limnocylindrales bacterium | reverse complement strand
AGCAAGGGCCACCACCGTTCATCGGCAAACGGCCGCGCCTTCTGGGCCACTCCGATCGGGGAGAACCAGGAGACTGTTCCGTCGCCGATGTCGCCGACGGCGCGCAATACAAATGCCGCCCCGAGCACCGCCCCGGCGGTGCCATAGACAACGCCGGTGCTCTCGGTGACCTGCGCCACGAGCAGGGCGACGCCGCCGAAGACCAGACCGACCAGGATGAACGACACCCCGAAGGTGACCGACCCGGCCGCGGGCAGGCCCTGGGCGATCAGTACGGCAGCGATGAGCACGCCAACGGTCAGGTTCATGGCGGATACCGTGAGGGCTGCGGCGAGGGTGTTGGCATGGATGCCGACCGGCAGGGAGCGCACGACTTCGAGGCGGCCGGCTTCTTCTTCGCCCCGCGTCAGCCGGCCGAACATGAAGATGCTCATGAGGGCCACCAGCACCATTCCCCCGGCGCCGAACTGGAATGCCACCTGCCCCCCGACGGTGTTGAGGCCCTGGGGGGCTCCGTTGAAGGCGATGGCCGCCGCGTTGTGCTCGGTGGCGGCGGCTGTCTGATCAAGGGCGGCCTGGTTTGGGAACACACCCTCGATCCCGAGTGTGGTCAGAGCCGCCAGCGCGACGATCGCGACGATCCAGACGAGGATCCGGATGCGGTCCCGGCGCAGGATGAAGCGGGTCAGCGCAAGGGTTCCCGTGAGCGAGGTCATCGACGCCGCAAGGGTGTCGGATCGGGCTCCCGGTCGACACGTTCGGGTTCCTGTGCCAGCTCATCGCCGTAGTGCCGGAGGAACAGCTCCTCGAGCGTGGGTGGATGGCTGACCAGGCTCCGGACCCCGAGCTCGCCGAGCCGGCGCACCGCAGGGTCGAGGTAATCGGTATCAACCTCGAAACGCACATGGGCGCCGTCGATCTCGAGGTTGTGGACACCGTCGAGGTCGGCCAGCCCCTGCGCTGGATGCACGGTCTCCGCGGTGATCGATGTTCGGGTGAGGTGCCTCAGCTCGTCGAGCGTGCCCCCTTCCACGGTCCGCCCCAGTCGGATGATGCTTAGGCGGTCGCACAGCGCCTCGACCTCGGCCAGGATGTGGCTGGAGAGCAATACCGTTCGCCCTTCAGCCTTCACTTCGCGGATGCAGTCCTGGAAGACCGCCTCCATCAGCGGGTCGAGTCCTGAGGTCGGTTCGTCGAGGAGGAGCAGCTCGGCGTCCGACGCCAGGCCCGCTACGAGTGCAACCTTCTGCCGGTTCCCTTTTGAGTAGGAGCCGGTCTTCTTGGTCGGGTCGAGTAGGAACCGCTCGAGGAGCTCGTCGCGGCGGCGCCGGTTGAAGTCGCCCCGCAGGCGACCGAAGAGGTCGATCACCTCACCGCCGGTCAGGTTTGGCCACAGACTGACCTCTCCGGGAACGTACGCCAACCGGCGATGCAACTCGACAGCGTCGCGCCACGGGTCCTTACCAAGCAATTCGACATCGCCGGAGTCGGCACGAAGCAAGCCGAGCAGCACGCGAATGGTCGTGGTCTTACCCGAGCCATTCGGACCGAGAAACCCGTAGACCTCGCCGGCCTGGACCGACAGGTCGAAACCGTCGAGAGCACGCGTCGATCCGAAGTTCTTTGTGAGACCTGAAGTGGAGATCGCGACGGGCACGTCGGCATCATCGCACCAACCCTAGTGCCATGTGAACGTCGGGTCGCCGCCGGTTTCGCGGGCAACGTCGAGGCTCGTCTGGAACTGGGCCTAGACCAGGAGCGGCAGCGACGAGGATCGCCGACGCAGCGACCGCGCCGAGATCCGCGCCGGCCGGCCACGTGACAGCGCGCTGAGCTAGAGCACGGTCGTCGGAGTCCGATGCTTGCGCCAGAGTGTTGTCCACAACATGTGGTGACGAGGCGCACCAGTCGGCCGGGCGCACCCGGTTCCCGCCTGCCCACGCGATCTCCGAGGCTGTATGGACGTAGCTCGGCGCGTTCGTGACGGGGATCAGCAGGGAATGTGATGGTGTGTCGGCGCTAGCCCTCTCGCCGTGACTACCCTCGAATGCGCCACGACATCAGCGATTGCCGTGGAGGCGCCCACCAGGGACAACGACGGCGCGAGCAGGGGGACCACTGAAGTGGTATTAACTCCGCCGGCTCGAAGGGCGAGTTCGTGTACGCGAGCCGGGAGGCGGTATGGCAGTCGTCGACGAATGGGTGCGGTACGGGGACCAGCTGGCTTACCTGGCACTCCACCAGCATGCGGCAGCGCCGCTCCCTGGCGTGGTGCTGATCCACGATCTGATCGGACTGGATGAGTACGCGGAGGACGTCGCTCGCCGGATCGCTGCGGCCGGCTATGCAGTTCTGGCGCCCGACCTGTTCGCCGTTGACGGGGCACGTCCGCCATATCTGGCGCGGGATCGAGTAGCCGAGGCCATGGGCTTCTTGAGCAGACAGCCGGCGGCCGCCCTGAGCGATCGCGCCGTCCGGGCGTCGGCCCTGGCCGAGCTGCCCGAGCCCGAGCGACTGCGAGTCGATGAGACGATCAGCGGCATCTTCGCCTTCGGGGCGCCCCCGATGCTCCAGTCACTCTTGGGTCCTCTAAGGCTGGCGGTCCGATACTTGCGGGACGAGCGGCCCGAGACGCGCGGCCAGAGAGTTGCGAGCGTTGGGGAAGGGCTCTCGGCCTTGCTGGCCTGCGCCGAGCCGGAGCTGTCTGGCGCGGTCGTCTTCTATGGGATCACGCCGCCAGCGGAGAGCCTCCGCGCCATCGGCTGCCCGGTTCTGGCCTTCTACGGCGCCAGGGACACTCGAATCAACGCCGGTATCGCCGCCTTCGACGAGGGCATGAGAGCGGTCGGTCTGCCGTTCGAGTGGCACGTCTACGAGGGTGCGGGACATGGGTTCTTCAACGATACAAAGCCCGCCTACTACGACGTGGCGGCCAGCCGGGACGCCTTCGCCCGGCTCCTCATGTTCCTGTTGACGACCTTGACGAGCCCTGCCAGTTCGACCGGGGCACCGGCAGCGACAGAAGTGGGAGACGGCGGACGCGTAGAAGCAGGCCCGTTCGTCCTGCCGGGCTAGCTTGCTATCTCGGCCTCAAGTCCTCTCGGCCCGACCGCGAGTGGTCCCTTAGAGGAAGACGTGTCCTCGGACGAAGTCCCCGGAAAGCCGACCAACTCTCCGCCTGGTCTCGGCTGCGACAGGACCGAAGAACGAGCGTGTTTCCATCCCCTAACTGAACTCGTTTCGGTCGCCTCTGCACGAGGAAGAGCACGCCGGTGGGCTCCGGTTGACGCTGGATCAGGGGATAGAAGGTTCGAATCCTTCCTCGCCAGCCATGTCCCCGAAGATCCCTGCGTCATGACCCCGCCGAAACCAGAGCGCGCGTGGACTTGCCGAGGTTGCACTCTGCGCAGGCAGTCACAAGGTTGCCCTCGTAGTTGGTGCCCCCAGCTGCGACAGGAACGACGTGGTCGACGTGGAGCACGACGCCGGGCTCGTTGGCGGTGCGACCGCAATACCGGCAGCGGAAGGCGTCTCGCTGAAGGACGGCGAACCGAAGCCTGGCCGGAATCGCACGACGGGCGGCGGCCGCGCCGCGCTGCATCGGCGTTCCGGCTTCGTTCGCGGGGACATCGCTGAGTCGCCGGCCGCGACGCTCGCGCTGCAGGCCCGAAGCACAGTCACCCGGGTGGCCGTATTGCATCACCGCTCTGGCGATGCCCGGATGGCGCTGGTTGGTGGGCACTTTCCCGGCCGCCCGGGCTCCCTGGGCATCGTGAACATTGGCAACCCAGGCTTGATGCCGCTGGGCCGCAACGCGGACCAGCTCTAGCCTCGCCCTCTGCGTCCTTCCGCGATCGACACGCCGTCGCAGGCTTGCGCCGATCGACAGCAGTCCGCACAGTGCGAGTCCGAGGCAGCCAGCGTCGTTTGGGCCCCTCGCGCCTGGCCGATCGAGCAGCTGCAGCACCGCTTCGGCCGGTCTGACCAAGACGATCAGATCGAGACAGCCCGTCACGCTGTCCCGCGGGGGCGGCTCATGCGAGCTCCCGCTCCGCCCGTTCGATCCAGGCGATCAGGATGGGACGCCAGCGGCGTCCGTGAAGCGTCTTTTCCCTGTGCGCCCAGGGGCACAACAACACCAGGTTGCCGGGCGTGCTCGCGCTCTTGAGCCCTAGCCCGCCCGAGGCGCGCACGTGGTCGAGCTCGACCCGACCGAAGCAGTCGTGTGGCACACCCAGGCGTGTGAAGACGCAGCCGCGGTCGCGGGCCCGCACCTGCGCCCTCACGTCGGACGGGACCGGGTCGCGCCAGCGGCGTCTGGCCATCGCCGGCGGAGGGTAACGGCGAAGCATCGCGTGTCCCTGTGCTGGGGAGCTGCCGCTCACGCCGCGGCGGTCTTCGCCGTCCGGATGAGCGGCTGCCCGATAACGCTCTGCGCCGGGCCCTGGTCCCACCCGAACAGGCGCCGCGCGTCGAGGAAGGCGGCTACCGTCTGACGGTTGACGACGACCGGCAGGAGCCGCGCCCCCTCCGGCCGGATGTGGAGGATGCCAAAGCGCCTTGCCCGCGGCACCTGGTAAGGGGTCGGATCGCCGGGGCGGCCGATGAACTGAGCTCGGGCGAGGCCGGCCAGCTGGAGCGCGCTATCCGCGTACACCCCGCTCCCGGTCTTGTAGTCGAGGAGCCAGATCTCGCCGTCGATCTCCACGAACGCGTCGGCCGTCCCGCCGTACTCGTAGCGGGGTGAGCAGACCATTGCCTCGACGGCCAGGAAGCGGGGCGCGAAGGCGTCGAGGAAGTCGCGTCGGTAGGCCGCCACGAAGGGTCGAACATCGTCGGCGATGGCGACCGACTCGCCGCGAGCCAGCGCCTCCGCGACAGCGTGGACACGCGAGCCAAGGTCGGCCGAGACGTCGCGCTGGTAGTCGGGGATGCGCTTTAGCCACTCGATGGCAGCCTGCGTTCCACCGGTCTCCGCCATCCGCGAGAGCATCGAGAGGTTGCGCACGGCGCAGGCCGCGGTCTCGCGCTTGGCCCAGCCTACGAGGGCCGGCTTGTTCTTGATGCCGAGGATGGTTGTTACCGATGGGTACCAGGGTCCGCCATTCCAGGAGTAGCGGTGACGAGCGTCGCGGATGAGGCCCGAAACGCACGTCACCGACGAGTCTGTGTAACCCAGCTCAGTGTCATCACGATTAATCACGCTTGGCATCGTGGTACAACAGTACGACAATAACCTCTAGAAGTCAATACATTTATCGTGATGAAACGCGATGATTCGAAGGCCAGAGGCGCAGCGCTTCGCGCCTATCTAGTCGCTCACCTGCCGGTGCCCGGTGCCCGGTCGGTCACGGCGCTGGCGCGCAAGGCCGGGATCCAGCCGACCACGGCTTCCAGCTGGTGGACCAAGGGGTACGTTCCGGACAACGCCTCGCTGCAGCTCATCGCGGATGCCTTGGGCATCGCCCTTGGGGACCTTGTCGCCGCCTACGAGGGCTCCGGCGGACGAAACTGGGTGTTCAGCGATCCAGAACTCGAAGCGTTGCTCGAGCGGGCCGCAGAGAGAGGGGCGGAGCGGGCCGTGGGCCGGGTGCTGGCCGAGCGCGATCCGGATCAGGGCGGCTGAGTCACCGGTGCCGGTCGGCCGGCGCCGGCAGTGTCCTCCTAGAGCGAGCGCGAGCCCGCTCGGGTCGACCGCATCTCGCATGCGAGACGTGGGGCCGGAGCGGGCTCGTCGCTTGTGAGGGAGGTTTCGACCTTGGGCTACCGCTTGGCAGCCTTTGCGCGAGTAACCCTGGTCTTAGGAGTCTGGTCCGGTCGGGGGTCGTCCGCGGGAGGCTCGTTGGCCTGGGTCAGGAGGTCCTCGAGGATCGCGCGGCGGTCATCGTCGGTGACGAACAAGGTGTTAAGCCTGTCCAGCTCCCGCGTGCTCCCCTGCTTGGCGACTTCGTCAACGACCGCTTCGGGATCGGTCGGACCGGGGTGAGCCAAGTCTGCGTGGGGAAGGGGGCTCGAGCGGAGGATTCCAAGCGCGAGCTTCGCGCGTTGCGGACCCGGGGTCCCCAGTTCCTCTTGCAGGGCGCCGACCGCATCGTGGAGGAGGACTCGGTAGGCGTCTTCGCTGCTCTTCCAGGCTGCCGCGCGCCGCTCGTTGAGAGTTGCCTGGAACTGGGGGTGGTAGAGACGCCAGCGCGTCACCGTGACCCGGTGGACGCCTATGGCGTCGGCGACCTCCTGGTCGTGCTTGCCGACCAGGAGCAATTCGATAGCGGCTTCCTGATCGATGGAGAGTTGTAGCGACTTGTAGCGTTCTGTAGTCAGTAAGCTCCTTGTGATGTACCGAGCGTTCGGCTGACGTCACCACCGCGGTGGCCTGCCAGACATCGAGGCCGCTCAGTTCCGCCTCGTGCCGATCGTTAAGGGTACATCGTTGCCGGTTCACCCCAGCCGGCGGGCCAGTTCCGGAGGGGCGATGACGACCAGTTCGGTTGTCGCCCGGGTTAGCCCCACGTAGAGGAGCTCGTCGAGCCGCTCGCCCTCGGTCGGGAGCTCAACGAGAACGACGACCTCGCGCTCCAGGCCCTTGAAGCG
>JBEKCH010000102.1:0-10951 GCA_050014975.1 Candidatus Limnocylindrales bacterium | reverse complement strand
CGCTTCAAGGGCCTGGAGCGCGAGGTCGTCGTTCTCGTTGAGCTCCCGACCGAGGGCGAGCGGCTCGACGAGCTCCTCTACGTGGGGCTAACCCGGGCGACAACCGAACTGGTCGTCATCGCGCCTCCGGAACTGGCGCGGCGGCTGGGGTGAGGCGACGGCCCTGGGATCCCGGCGCGGCCGCGTACTGGGGAGGGGCTTTACGCCTCTAGCGCCAGCCTGTTCGCGTTCAGCGTAGGGATGCGGCGCCGCTCGTTACGCGCGCGATGTTACCGGGCATGCGGCGCCGTCAAGTCCGGCCAGGGCTCGCGTCTCCGGGCCTGCCCGCCGCGGAACCCGCGGATCTCAAGGTACCGGAGGTCGCGAAGCGCTCCCGGCTTCGACCGGACCGGCCGGGACGGGCCGCAGGCCGCTCGCCTCCAACTCCAGGGCCGCGGCCAGCACGACGTCCCGGTCGCGACCGGCGATCTGGAGGCCGCCTATGGCGATGGCCGGCCAGCCCAGGAAGTTGAACGGACGCGTCAAGCGCGTCAGGGCTGCCCGAACGTCGGGTTCCCAGCAGTCGTCAGGGGGAGGATCGATCGCCATCACCGGGCCGACCAGAACGTCGCAGTCGGGCCTGGAGCGCGCTCGCTTCCGCAGCTCCCGGGCGGCCGCGAGGCCCCTTTGCCATCGCACCGCGCTGATCTCCTGTGCGTCATCCAGCTTGACCCGAAGGTCCGGCCCGTAGCGCTCGCGCTCGCGCGGAAACCAGCTCATATGCGTAATCGCACATTCGGCAGCGAAGGCCGCCATGAGATCGGCGTCTAGCTCGGGGAGATCGGCCTCCTCCACGAGGGCGCCCAGCCTGACCAGGTCATCCTCGATGCCGGTAACGGCCAGCACTCCGACCCGCACGCCCGCGAGCCGAGGCGCCGGCGCAGGCCGTCCCGACAGGACGGCATCCACGAGCGCCGCGTCGGCCACGGTCCGAGCCATGCCCCCGACCGTGTCGAACGACGGCGCGAGCGGGAAGACGCCACGCGTCGAGATGGCGCCGTAGGCCGGCTTGAAGCCCACCACCCCGCAGCAGGCCGCCGGGATCCTGATGGACCCGCCCGTGTCGGTGCCCAGGCCGATGGCTGCCTGGTGATCGGCCAGGGCCGCCGCGGTCCCCCCGCTCGAACCGCCCGCCACGCGCCCGGGCCTGGCGGGGTTCGCGACCGTGCCCCAGTGCGGGTTCTGGCTGGTCACACCGAAGGCGAACTCGTGCATGTTCGCCTTGCCCACGACGATCGCACCTGCGGCCTCCAGCCTGGCCACCGCCGTTGCCGAGCGCCGCGGGACGTGGTCGGCGAAGATCGAGGAGCCGTAGGTGGTCCGTACGCCTGCCGTGTCGAAGATGTCCTTCACGGCGAGGGGCACTCCGGCCAGGGGCCCGGTTGGGCCTTCGCGGGCCCGTTTCAGCGCCTCCTCGGGGCACGCGGTGATGTAGGCGTGGCCCTCCCGGTGCGCCTCGACGCGAGCCATTGTCGCCTCGACGATCTCGACGGCAGAGACCTCGCGCCTGTTCACCACGGCGGCGATCTCGGCCGCGGAGAGGGTCAGGCGATCATCGGGGTCGAGTGGCGGGGGTGGGGCGAGCGGCCCGAGCGGGGCGGCCGGGGCGTCGAGCGGGGCAGGCGTCGTTTGATCGGTCATCGGTCTCAAGATCGCCGAGCGTTCGCATGCGGTCAAGCCCAGATATGATCTGCCCAAAGTGGATTCGGGCCGATTGGCCTCGACTCCCGCGGAGCGGCGGCCAACGACCGCTTCGTGCAGCACCAGGTCCAGCAATGGAAAGGGAAACGGACGAATGACGTTCGCGTCGGGCGACAAGAAGGCCGATCTTGCCGGGCCGGGCATCGGCAACTACGAGGAACTCGAGACCATCCTGCCCAACGACTACGAATCTGCGCTCAACCGCAGGGAGACGCAGGAGGCCATCTACGTAGTCAAGGACTACATCGAGCGCAATCTCTGCAAGGAGCTCAACCTGCACATGGTGCAGGTGCCGCTCATCGTCGACGTCGAGTCGGGCATCAACGACATGCTCGACCGTGACGGCAAGCGCGGGCCGATCCAGTTCCACATCTCCAACGACTACGACAAGCACCCGATCGAAGCCCAGGTCGTGCAGGCCGCCACCAAGTGGAAGCGTCCCGCGCTCAGGGAGATCGGCTACGAGGTCGGCGAGGGCCTCCTGACGGACATGCGGGCCGTCCGCAAGGACTACTTCCTCGACCACGACCACAGCTGCTACGTGGACCAGTGGGACTGGGAGAGCGTCATCACGGCCGAGGACCGCAACCTCGACTTCCTGCGGATGATCGTGCGGAAGATCTGGAAGGTCATCAAGGGCGCCGAGCAGGAGACCCTCGACAGGTTCCCCAAGCTCCGGGCCGACAAGTACCCGGAGCTGCCCGACGAGATAACGTTCATACACGCCGAGGAGCTGCTCGCCCGCTACCCGGACCTGCCACGCAAGCAGCGCGAGACGGCCATCCTCCAGGAGATCCCGGCCATCTTCATCATCGGGATCGGCTGGACCCTCGCCGACGGCTACCCGCACGAGATGCGGGCCGCCGACTACGACGACTGGGTCACCCCCACCGTCTCCGAAGACGGCCGCCCCATGCACGGCCTGAACGGCGACATCCTGGTCTGGAACAGCGTGACGCACCGCCGCCACGAGCTCACGTCAATGGGCATCCGGGTGAACGCCGAGACCCTGCGGCAGCAGCTCGAGATCACCGGCCAGCTCGACTGGCTCAACCTCCCCTACCACAAGGGCATCGTCAGCGGCGAGACGCCGCTGAGCATCGGCGGCGGGATCGGGCAGGGCCGGACCCAGATGCTCCTGCTCCACAAGGCGCACCTGGGCGAAGTCACGGTCACGGTCTGGCCGAAGATCCTCAAGGAGATCTGCGCCAAGAAGAACATCTTCGTGCTCGAATAGGCGCCAGGGACGAGGGCCGGCGGCGCGCCCTACAGCCGCGGCTGCCGGCCCCTCCTGTTCAGCCGCGGCCCCCTCGCCCGGGCCGGGCGTTACTCTTCGCTGCGCCGGGTCGGCCCCTTGTCGCTGCAGGTGTCAGCGTAGCCCTCCAGCCGAGCCGACCGGCGAGGCAGCTGAATCTCGAGCACGCTCAGCTCCGAGTTGCCCGCGTTCGAAACGCTGTACGCCTCGTCTGCCAGCGCGACGAATGCGTCGCCTGCCGCGGCGACGCATTTCCTGGCCCCGACGACGGCCCGAGCCAGCCCCGACACGACGTAGAAGAGGCAGCCGACATCCGCATCGGCACGGCCCGATTCGATATCCCCTGCCCGGAGCACGATCATCCAGGCGGCGATGATCTCGGCCGGGCGCGCTGTGGCGACGGCCGGCCAGCCCGTGCCGCCGCCCTCGACCAGTGCCGCGGCATCCTGCGTCTCGACTCGATAGCGCATCGTCCTCCTCCAAACGATGCAGACCAAGCCATCGGACCGATCGGCTCGTGGCCGGGGTCCGCTTATCCGCCCAGAGACGATGAATGCCGGCCGGGAGGAGCGACAGAGGCTTCAGTCACGAACCCGGAGCGATGCAAGGAAGCCCCGGCACCTTCGCTGACGGCTTGCTGGGCTCTTCGTGGCATAGCCGCGAGGCGGCCCTCGCTGGTGACCGGGTAGACGTCGCCGTGGCCGCCGGTTGCGAGGGTGAGGACGTCCCACCAGGCCGAGTCGACGGCCGGTAACCGAGACCGCCGACGTATCGATCCAGGCGACACCGGTCACGATCAGCTCATGCTGTCGAGGGCTCTCGGGTTACGTGCGCCCACCGTCGGGCGTCGATGAGGAGCGCAGCGGAGGGGCTGGCGCGATCGCCGACCTGCGATCCCAGAGACAGCTCATCGCTTACCCCCCACACGGGCGTACGATGTGGCTCCGACCCGCGGTCGCCGGGTCAATCGTCGATCGGTGCCCCCGGGCGGAGGAAGAGTGTCCCGATGAAGGCGTTTGTGGTACGAACCCAGGACCGGCCGGGCGAGCTCTCACGGATATCTGAGGCGATGGGCACAGCCGGCGTCAACATCACCGCGCTCGCGGGATTGACGGGCGAGGGAGCCGGCCTGATCGGCTTTCTGGTCAGCGACGAGGCGGGCGCCCGCGGCGCGCTCCGCGCGGCAGGGATCGAGGCGAAGGAAGTCGAGGTCATCACGATCGCCCTGGCCGACGAGCCAGGTGCGCTGGCGAAGGCCGCCCGTAAGCTCGCCACCGCCGGGGTCAACATCGAGCTGATCCTCTCGACGGGCATCTCCCACGGTAAGGGTACCGGTAAGGGTACCGGGGTGCTGGCCGTGAGCGACCCCCGGAGGGCGCGGACGCTGCTCGGGGATCTCGTGGTCGACGCTTAGCGAGGTCCTCCCCGTCTCCCTCGGTGCGCCAGGCATCGCGAAAGCCAGCAAGGATGAGGCCGAACAGGTCCAAGTTGCTGACGGTCAGCACCAGCCGCGACACGATGCAAGGAGAGTTGTCATGACACGGCTGCCTCAGGAGAACACCTCCGTCGTTGCCCGAGCGATCGCCCCGGATGTGTACTGCCTGGGGCCGCGGGGACGCACGCAGACCGACGTCGACCTCGTGCGCTCCGGATCGTCGTGGGCCCTGATCGATACCGGCTGGGCGAAGGACGGTCCATATATCAAGAAGGCCGCGGAGTCCGTGTTCGGGGCCGACACGCGTCCAGCCTCGATCCTGCTGACGCACTTCCACCCCGATCACGCCGGCTCAGCACTCCAGCTGGCGCGGATCTGGGACTGTCCGGTCTACGTGCACCCCGACGAGCTGCCGCTCGCCAACGGCGACTTCGCAGCGATCACGAAGTACGCCGGCCCGCTCGACCACTGGGTCGTCCTGCCCATGATGCGCGCCATGGGTCGGCGGCGGCGTGAGGCGATGCTCGCTGGATCGAGCCTCAGCGATGTCTCGCGCCCGTTCGAAGCTGGCGCCGGGGTCCCGGGTCTTTCGGGCTGGGAGTGCATTCCCACGCCGGGCCATACGCCGGGCCACGTTTCGTTCTTCCGAGCCGGCGACCGCGTGTTGATCACGGGCGACGCCGTCGTAACCCTGGAGCTCAACTCGTTGGCGGGTCTCCTGCTGCAGTGGCGGGGCCTGTCGGGGCCGCCGCGGTACACGAGCTGGAGCTGGCGGGCGGCCAAGGAGTCGGTCGCGAAGCTCGCCCGGCTCGAGCCGAACGTGCTGGCAGGCGGCCACGGCACGCCCATGACCGGCGCCGGAGCGGCGGGTGCCTTGTGCGCCTTCGCCGATCGGTTCTCGGGCCGCGACGCGAGATCCAACCTCGAGAGTGGTCATTGAGCCGCTCCACGAGAAACGCGGAACTGTCGTCACAGCTAAACCGGCTGCGTCGGGGCTCCCCATGACTGCGAACGTCCCGCTCGCCGGGTCATATTTGACCGGGCTGGCCAGGCCCGCGTATACCTCGCTGGCTTGTGGGAGGCGGTGACGCGCGGTTCCTACTTCGGTCGCTTGGACCACGCCGAGCCAATGGCGAAACCGGCTCACAGACACGCACAGCTCCCAAGGGAGGTCGTACTGTGAGACGAGCCATAGTGGCCGTGCTGGTGATCGTGGCGCTTGCGGCAAGCGCCACGGTGGTATATGCAAGTTCTGGTGGCAAGGACTTCCACAAGTACACGGCGATCTCGGTCACGAACCCCAACAACCCCGCGCAAGTGTCGAACAAGCTGGTCCGCGAGAAGACGCCATATGCCGTGTACGAGCAGCACATCACGGCCCTCAACAACTGTGACTGGCTGGGCCTGATGCAGCAGTACCCAGACCAGTACACCCTCCGACAGAGTGGCGAAGGAGCGCTCGTCTCGGGCCGCCTGGCGGCCGCCGCGACGTTTGCCGGGTTTGTGAAGCCGCACGCCGATGGCGGGCTGTGCGGGGGCACGTTCACCGCGCTATCAATGTCGATTACCGATGAGACCGTGGCCGTATCGTGGGTCTTCAATGCCCCGTTCCTGGCAGTGCCCTACTACGGTGCCGATGCCTACATCACCGACGACGGGCTGATGGTTTCGATGGTCAGCACCTTCGACGGAAACGAGCTCCAGTTCAAGTAAGCGAGAGTCGGGCCGCGTAGCGGCCGCTTTCGACCTCACCGCCGACAGCGCCAGTGGCCGAGGGCGCTCGCTCCGGCCACGGGCGTCAGCGCTAGCGCCCTTACTGGCAACCAGAGGCCCCGGCGGCGATGCAAGCCGCTCCGGGGCCTCTCCCTGTTCGCGCCGACGGCGTCGCGATCAGCGGCGACTGCCGCGACCCGTTGATGGATCGGCTAGTTTTGCCCTAGCCCCGCCTCCACTGGTTGGCGACGATGCCGGCCCCGTGCCGGCTAGTCGCGCCGCGGTCCTCCACCATGGTTTCATCGTGGCGGCGTAAGCCGGCCCCGGTTCAAGTCTCGTGTCTGCGCTGGCCGGGGCGCCAGGTTTGCCGCAACCGCAAGGGGTTCGTCGATCCTGAGCGGCGCGCGGGGATGGGGATGTCAGGGCTTCCGCAGGAACTGCTCCGCCCCGCCGCGATGGCGGGGGTGGCGTGATCGCGCCGGTAGGCCTGAACGGCGGCACCGCCAGGCATCGCTCGCCTGCGTCCCTGGCCGAGAGTGCGCGCAATGGTGTATATGATCCGATCGACAGTCGGTCGGTCCGCAGCGGGGTGGTTGACGTGGTCGCGGTTCGCAAGCCTTCGGTTCGCTCGGTAAGTCGCGAGGCAATCGTGGACATGGCCCAGCGCCTCATCCAGACGAAGGGCCACGAGCAGATGAGCATCCAGGACGTCCAGAACGAGCTGGGCGTGTCCCAGGGCGCCATCTACCACTACTTCGATTCCGAGGCGGCGCCGGCTGCGGACTTTGCGAGCCTGCCGGGCGTCAGCGAAGTCGCGGCGGAGGACTACCTGCTGGCGCTGCGGGTCCTGGGCTCGATCACACCCGTGGTGGCGGCCGCAGCAGCGGCCGGCGTGGTCGACTTCCTCAGCCGTGAGCCCTCTCTGGAGGAGACGTTCCTGGCGCAGTACGGCCGCGAGTCGGCCGAGGTGAAGTGATGGCCGCTGGCACCGAGACGCCGCTGCTGGCGGCGCCGATCCACGCGATCCCGTTCCGCAGCCGCATCTACGGCTTCGGCAGCATCTACGGCAAGACGGTCCGGGACTCGCGCCTCGCCTTCATCATCGCCGCGGGCCTCCTCGGCGGCATGGCCCTGGTCATGGCCGCGGCAATCGGGCAGGTCTTCCCCAACCCGGCCTCCCGCCTCGAGATCGACAAGCTCATCGGCAGCATGCCCGCTTCCATGGTCAACCTCTTCGGAAAGCCGGAGAAGCTCGGCACCCTCGGTGGCTACATGAGCTGGAAGTACGGGGCGCTCTTCGCCCTGGGCACGGCTCTCTGGTCAATCCTGGCCCTGTCCGGGACCCTGGCCGGCGAGGCCAGCAGCGGGAGCCTTGACATGGTCGCCGCGGCGCCGTTCGGCAAGCGCCGCATAGCTCTCGAAAAGCTCGCCGCGCACGTGACCATGCTGGGGCTGGCGATGGCGGTTCTCGCCCTCATGACCACGATCGGCTCGAACGCCTTCGGTAACGCCAGCCTGGGCGACCAGATCCCGCCGCTGTCATCGATCGGGTTCGCGCTCTGGGTCGGCTTCATCGCCCTCTGCTTCGGCGGCCTCGCCTTTGCCCTGGGACCGATCCTCGGCAGATCAGGCTCCGCCGGGGTGGCAGCCGCGGTGATGATGGTGCTCTGGGTGGCGAGCGGTCTCCAGGGACTGGGGGCGCTGGCCACCGTCAGCCCGTTCCACTGGACCGTGAACCACGTCGCCCTAGCGGGCGAGTTCGACTGGCCGGGGCTGGCCCTGGTGGGCGTGGTAGCGGTGCTGTTCCTGGTGATCGGGGTGGAGCTGTTCGCACGGCGCGACCTGGGTGTCACGGCCGGGCTCTCGCTGCCGAGCCTGCCGGCGGCCGTGCTCGGCGTGCGTGGCTCGACCAGCCGAGCATTCGGCGATCAGCTGCCTCGGGCCCTGTCCTGGGGCATCGGCATGGGTCTCTGGGGAGTGCTCCTCGCGTCGCTGGTGGGGACGTTCGCAAAGCAGATCAGCCAGGACTCGAACCTCGTGGTCACGTTCAAGACCATCTTCCCTTCCGAGGATCTGACGACCGCGGGCGGCTGGCTCCAGCTCTGGGCCCAGCTGTTCCTCATCGCCGCCGGGTTCGCCGCCGCCACGTTCGTGTCCAAGTGGGCGTCGGATGAGACCGACGGCCGCCTCGAGATGGTCCTGGCCACGCCTCTGGCCCGGGCTCGCTGGCTGGTCACGGGCGGCATCGCCGCGCTGCTGGCCGTCGTGGTCATGACCGTCCTGTTCGCGGCCGGCGTCGCGATCGGCGCGAGCGCGGGCCGCGTGTCGCCCGGTGACGCCATCCTCGGATCCGCCTATCTCGGCCTGTACGCAGCGGCCATCGTGGGCATCGGCGTGGCGGTTGGGGGGCTGTGGCGGACCTCGATCGCAGGCGAGGTCGCGGCCATGGTGGTCCTCGTGACCTACCTGATCGACCTGCTCGCGCCGCCACTCAAGCTGCCCGACTGGTTCCACCAGCTCGCGCTTACGGCCCACTTGGGCCAGCCTATGATCGGCAAGTGGGATCCGGCCGGCATCGTCGCGTGCGTGGTCATCGCTGGGGGCGGCGTGCTGATCGGCGCGTGGGGAATCCGGCGGCGCGACATCGCATATTGAGGCGCCCGGTCTCCCGTGTGCCTCCGACTATCGGTTTCCGTGTCGATCAGCCCCGCGCCTGGCGTGCTTGCTCAAGCCGAGCGGCTGCCGGTCGTTCATCGACCAGTGGCTGACTCCGAGTTCGGCCCACCAACACTACACACGAGGAGTGAATGGTGGGCATCAGGGCGCCGCTAGCCCTCCGTCGGCACGCCGATCCAGAAGCGCGAGCCGTCTGCGGTTACGAGCAGCCCGGTCGGACCCAGGGCCATCTGCCAGTCATCGATCCAAGGCGCGGAGCCGGACTCCTTTAGGACGACCGGCTTGAAGGCGGGGTCGATCACTGAGAAGACCGGCCTGTTCTGGTCGGGGCTCTCCTGGTACCAGGTGACCAGCCCTCGGGAACGGCCAGGCACGACATTGCCCGGGGAATACGGACTGACCAGCTCCCCCTTGAGGCGGGCCCAGGTCCTGCCGTCGTTCGATCCCCACTGAGCCTCCGCGATGGGCCCGCTGCCGTCGGACGCCGTGATCCGCTCGTCGGCCACGACCGTGTGGTCGTCGATTCGGATGAGGCTCATGGAGACGGGACCGTAGGCCGAGGGCAGTCCACTCAGGGTGTCGCGCGTCCAGGTCCTGCCGTCGGGCGACCACCAGATCGCGCCCTGGTAGAGGCTCTGGTCTGTTGGCCCGAAGCCCACGCAGCCCCCGCCGCCCGACCCGCTGGTCTGGTGGCCCTTTCGCACCACGACGACGCCCGGTAGAACGAAGCCACCCGCCACGGCCACGGGATTGTTGACGGAGTTGCCCTTGGCGAGGGCCTCAGCCGGAAGGGTCCCCCTGTCCCAGGCTTGGCCATCGGATGAGAGCCACAGCTCGGGGCTCCCAGAGGCCGACAGGGCGATGTAGCCGCTGGAGCCACCCGAGATCGGGCCCACTCCGGCGCTGCCGAAGACCTTGGCGGTGTCCAGCGCAGTCCAGGCCGTTCCGTCGGGCGAGGTCCACGTCGCCTCGCTGGTGGTCCACGGGCCGCCGCAGCCGCCGCCGCAGGTCACGTTGCCCACCAGCAGGATGCTCGATGGGCCTTGCTCGAAGTTGTCGATCTCGAACGCGCAGGCATCGTGGTACAGGGGGTCCACGTCTGTCCCGGGGTTACCGGCATCGTATTGGGCGAACTCGGCCGTCCAGGTGCTCGTGTCGAGCCTGGCACCGACTTGCCAACGCAAGCCATCGGCGGATACCCAGGGGGTGAGAGAGCGTTTTGAGGGGTTCCAGACGAACTCGACATAGCCCCTGCTCCAGCCACCCAGGGTGGCATTGGGACCGACCGACTCCGCGTTGGCGCCAGGCACTGCCGGGGCATGGCCTCCCGGGATGGCGATCCACTTGAGGCCAGTCCAGATACCGGTCGGGACGGGGCCGAGACTCGGCAGGGGACCGCTCGGAAGCGGAGGCGTCGGTGAGTTGGAGGGTTCCTGCTCTGGCGTATAAGTCGGGGCGGGGGTGGCGGTCGGTGTGGTGAGCACCGGAGTCCCGGTCGCATTCCCGCTTGGAGTGGCACTCTGGGCCGGATTGCTCGGCGATGTCGCGGGCGACACCTGAGCCGACCCGATAACCACGGGCGATGGACTCAATGACGCCACGGTGCAGGCTGTGGCCGAAAGTCCAATAAGGGCTACCGCCGCCAGGCTGAAGAAGCGCTTGCGCTGGCGCGACCTTGCTCCCCACTCCATGTTGTCCTCCTATCCTGTCCCGCCCCGTTGAACCTCAGATCGGACGCCAGCCCGAACCGACTCGTGACGGCGTGATCGGTTGCCGCTACGCTCGGGCTACTCCGCGGCAATCTCGCCGCTACCGACCGCTCGGGGCTCCAGCTTCGTCCGCACCCAGGCACGGGCGATCCCGAGCGCTCTTTCGCCCTATCCGAGCTTCTCCAGTGCCTCGGACTTCGCCGGCCCGACCAGATCGGCCACGAGCTCGCTCGTCCGCCGTGATAGAGCTTCGGGGTCTTGCTGCGCAGGACCCTCCACCGCCTCATCGAGGAAGAACGTCTCGCGCCATTCCGGATTGCCGTGCTCTCGGGAGGCTCGGCCACTGCAAGCGAGGTCTGGCGCCAGCGGCGGTTCGGCAACGCCCCCCTGGAGAACGCCGCGCTCTACGACGACGGCAGCTCC
>JBEKCH010000101.1:0-6641 GCA_050014975.1 Candidatus Limnocylindrales bacterium | reverse complement strand
ATCGGAGCGAAGCTCGTTCAGACTCGGTGATGACCAGTGGAGACGCTGGGTGGTTCGGCATACACCGAATCGTAGCTGCGAACGGCGAGAACTGCTGAGCCTGCTGCGGGCCGAGACACTAGCCTGGTCACTGCCAACGACCGGCGCCGGAGCACCGGGCATAGAAGAGAGGCGGGCAGTTGGCCCGCCGTCTCCGTGTGCGGGGAGAAAAGTGGGACGAGACTCTCCCCGCATCCTGGTTTGTGGAGGGACCCTATCCCAGGGCGTACTTGCCGGCCGGGATCTTCCGGGGGCCCTCTGAGAACTCCTGCACTCATCACATAGGGGGCGGTCGTCAGTACCCTCTCGAATGTTGTTGTCCTCGATCAGTGAACCGTCCCAACATTCGGGCCGGTTGTGATATCTCGGATGCGCTTCCTCAGCAGCTGTGTGATAGGCGCGCCAATCCTTCCGCGCCTCTACCCCGTGCCGGATCAGATCGTCCATCTCAGGACTCATCGTGCTGCTTCCCCCCGGAAGGAGACGGGCCGGAGCCAGTCCCCCGCAGATGCCCTCATGATCGGCAACGTCAGCCGCCACCGCAAGAGGCCTGCGGTCCTTGCGCCCTGGTCGGGAGCCGGGTAACGTCCCCGGACTTGGGGTATGGCGGCTTTCGCCAGGTCAGGGTCGAGGCAGGGACGCTGACCTGGCCGGGCGACCTCGACTTCAACCCCGACATGCTGATCTGGGACGGTGCGCCGCCGTCCGAACCGGGGGTTCGTCCGGCGCACTTCCTCAGGATTCGTCGCCCCGCGTCGGCTCCGGCCGGATAGCCAACCGGAACGAACACGCGGGCGATCCCCGATTCGGGCGCTTCTGCCATGCTGGGCGCAGGCCGG
Source organism: Candidatus Limnocylindrales bacterium (assembly GCA_050014975.1). Lineage (GTDB taxonomy): Bacteria > Chloroflexota > Limnocylindria > Limnocylindrales > CSP1-4 > Fen-1039. The sequence goes on along the minus strand of JBEKCH010000101.1, from coordinate 5,763 downwards.
CGGCGAAACGGGGCCGCGGCCGGACAAGGATGGCCCATGGCACTGGTCCTGAAACCACGCAAGCGGATCGGGCTCGTCGCCCATGACAACAAGAAGCAAGACCTGATCGAGTGGGCCCGCTACAACAGGCGCCTGCTCGCCATGCACGACCTGGTCGGGACCGGGACCACCGGGGCGATGCTGCAGCGCGAGCTGGGCCTCCCGGTGACCCTCCTCCAGTCGGGACCGCTCGGCGGCGACCTCCAGGTCGGCGCGATGATCGCGGACGGCACCATCGACTTCCTGGTCTTCTTCTGGGATCCGCTCGAACCCCAGGCTCACGACACGGACGTCAAGTCGCTGCTGCGGATCGCGGTCGTGTGGAATATCCCGGTCGCCTGCGACCGGGCCTCGGCCGACTTCATGATCAGCTCACCGCTGATGACCGGCTCGTACGAGCGAACGATCCCCGACTACACGGCGCACAACGAACGAGAGCTCCCGGGGGCCGGTGAGCCCGATTGGGCCGAAGAGACCGATCGCGCCCAGCTCGATCCGTCCTTGGGCCCTCTTTCGTAAGGCGCGGGCGAGTCGCTAGCCGCGTCGAACCAGCCCGGGTCACGACGCTCGAGCAGCTCCTCATGGCTCGCTCGTTGTCTGAGTCGCGGATGGCCAGCTGGTCTTTGGGGGTCGGACGCTCCTCAATACGCCGGTCCACTAGGGACCGGAGGCCCCATACGATGACCCCTTGTGGGCGTTGCATCGGCCAGGCGGCGGCGGCCGATGCGGCTCATCGACCCCGGACCGATCACTGCCTCGCCGGGACCGGGCCGACGCGGTGAAGCTCCGGGCCGACGGGCCCGGAACGGACGGTCCAAGCCCGACCTCTCCGCTGCCCCAATGCGGGCTATCGTGAGACTAATACGCAGGAGGTCCCAGCGATGACGACTCAGGACGGATGGGAGCGCTACGGTCGCGCGCTCACGCGGGCGATGGCCGAGGTCCTCGAAGAGTTCCCCGAGGAGTCGCGGCCGAACGCCCTTGAGACGGCCGACTACTGGATCAGCGTCGGGCTCACCCTGGGGCTGGAGCGTCCGCACCAGGCTCGGCAACTGTTGGAGTTGATCGAGGCCGACGGGTCGGAGCGAATCGCCCTCGAGAAGGACGCGGCAGCGTTCATCGAGGAGGCTCTGGCATGAGGCGCCGCGGTCTTGTCTCGAACCTGTACCGCACGGCTCGGCTCGCCAACGACGTCTCCGTGCTCACCTCGGGCAACCCGAACCGGATGGCTCGACGGGCGAAGAACAAGATCGTCGGTCGCGCCATGGCCCGCTCCGGCTTGTGGCGCCTCCTCTGGGGTCACTGACGGTCCGCCCATGGCGGCCGCCAGGTCTGCCGCGGCGCCGGGGCCGTGGCTCCGCCCCCCTTCGCGGTGGGCCGTGTCCGGCGATCGTCTTCGACGTCGTGCTCACGCTGGCCGTAGCCACGACGTCGCCATTCTGTGCGGTCCCGTTCGCGCCCGCGGTGGCACCGCTCAGGACCCTCACGCCGATCGACGATGATCCCGCCTGAAATCGCCCCTGCTGCGCGCCCGGGACCCCCACGCTATGAATGGATCGTGTGGGCGCGCCGACGGTCGCATGGTCGCAGCGACATCGCTCGATCGCCCTCATCGCCTGTTGCATGCCTCGCCCCCGGTGGCAGGCTGAGGGATGACCTCGAACACGCCCTCGTCCGCGTCTTCGGGCACCGCGTGCAGCGCAGGATTCGGGGCCACGCGACCCCCGACGTCTGGTTCGAGGTCTGGTAGCCCGCGAGCGGACCGCACCACGATGCAGGCCAAGCCCGCCTGCCCGGCATCCGCGCGGACGCCCGCCTCGCGATGCCGGCCATTCAAGCGACCGGTTCCCTTGCAGGCAATCACGGACGCGACTGCGTCGACGACGCTCCCTCTCTGTGGCCCGGGTGCGCCTGCCCGCGGCAGCATGGCCGCTGCGGCCCGGCTGCCGGCCTACTCCAGGTAGTCCCGCAGCTTGCGGGAGCGAGACGGGTGGCGCAGCTTACGCAGCGCCTGCGCCTCGATCTGACGGATCCGCTCGCGCGTGACGTTGAACTCCTTGCCGATCTCCTCCAGCGTGCGGGCGCGGCCGTCCTCCAGCCCGAAGCGGAGCTGGAGGACCCGGCGCTCACGGCCGGTGAGTGAGTCCAGCACCGCCTCGACCTGCTCCTTGAGGAGCTGGCGCGACACGGCCTCGGCCGGCGCCAGCGCGGCACGGTCCTCGATGAAGTCGCCCAGGTGGGAGTCCTCCTCTTCGCCGATCGGGCTCTCGAGCGAAACCGGCCCCTGGGAGACCTTGATAATCTCGCGGACCTTCTCGGGGGTGACCACCACTTCCTGGCCCTTGCTCATGGCCTCGGCGATCTCCTCCACCGTCGGCTCGCGACCCAGCTCTTGCAGGAGAGAGCGCGAGACGCGGTGGAGGCGGTTGATCGCCTCCACCATGTGGACCGGGATGCGGATGGTGCGGGCCTGGTCGGCGATAGCGCGAGTGATGGCCTGGCGGATCCACCACGTCGCATAGGTGGAGAACTTGAAGCCCCGCTCGTAGTCGAACTTCTCGACTGCCCGGATGAGGCCGATGTTGCCCTCCTGGGTGAGGTCGAGGAAACTCATGCCGCGGCCAACATGCTTCTTGGCGACCGAGACCACCAGCCGCAGGTTCGCGCTGGTCAGCTGCTCGCGGGCATCCCGGCCCATGCGCACCAGCACGCCGCGGCGCTCGCGGAGCTTGGTGCCGGGCGGCACCTCCGGGTCGTAGCCCATCCGCTTGAGCAGATCCGCGTCGTGCCCGGAGAGGATCCAGCGCTGCAGGGCCGGGAAGGCCACGCCCTCGCGGGTCCAGTCGTAGATGGCGCGCAGGCCGACGTTGTCACGTGAATCCCGGTCCCCGTTGTGGACCGCGAGATAGGCGAAGTCCAGCAGCGTGACGAACGCGGCCGGTGTGGGCGCCTCGTTGTAGGTCGTAACGAGGTGGCGGGCGTCCTTTAGGAGCTGCTTGGTCCCCTCGGACTGGACATCCCGGCCGGCTCGGATCAGGTGGAAGACGGGCGAGGCCACCAGCAGGTCACAGGCCGCCTCGTCGGCGACCGCGGCGCGGACCATCGTGTGCGCCTCGGGCCCAAACGGCAGCCGATGCTGCGTCTTGGCCGTGCGGGTCTTGCGCTCGGTGTCGTGGGTCGTCCACTCGTGAAGCGAGACCATCCCCTTGCCGGGCGCCAAGACGATCCATTCGCCGAGCTCGATCGCCTTGGCCAGGACGACCTCCTCCTCGGCGCTCAGGAGGGCGATCTGGCCGATCTCTCGGAGGTACATCCGGACCGGGTCGTCGATCCCGATCATGTCGGCCGAGAGGGCCTCGAGGTCCTCGGCGGTCGGCTTCTCAAGCGCCTTGGCGTCGAGCTTGAGCTGCTGGTCGCGGGGATCCTGGGTCATCGTGGTCCTCCGGCGGATCGGGCGAGGAGACACCTCGGCCCGCACCCGATGGCATCTCGACGGTCGGCCCGTCCGCAACGAACCGAGAGCAACCTCCTTCTACGGTATACCCTCAAGCAGGACATCCAGCAGAAAGCAGGCGGGCCCCTCCTCAACCGGGGACCCCGACCGCACCCGCTGCATCTCCGCCATCACCGTCAGCGGCTGACCATCCCCTGTAACACGCATGCCCGCTGGCAGCTCGTGTCGCATCCACGGTCCTGAGAACGCGCAGGCCGGACCCCGTCCTGCGCCAGCAGACAATGAGCAGAGATTGTGCTCCCTGTCGCTTCAGCAAACCATCGCCAAGTGAAGCCGCGGCGATGCTGAAGCACTACCATTTCGCGGGGGGTGGGTTTCGTTGAGTTAGGAGAGCCCGTGGCCCGCATCAAGTTCGTGTCGGTAGCAGATCTCGTCTCACCCAAACTGAAGGAGCGCCAGCCATCGCCGCGTCAGCTCGCGGCGATGAAGCACGAGTCGGAATACGAGAAGGCGATCGCCAGACTCACCAGCGGCAAGGTAGCGGTCTTCGAACCGACGGACGAGAAGATCTCAACCCTCCGCACTTCTCTCGCTCGCGTCGTCGCCCGAAACGAACGCTCGAGTGTTTTGCACTACGCCATTAAGGGCGGCGTCGCCTACGTCGGGCTGGAGCCCATTCCGGGCGCTCGTGGCGTACGCAAGAAGAGGGACTGACGCTCCCACGGACCCGCAGCAGACTCGTTAGCCGCGACACGGACACGATCGCGGCATCGTCTCGGAACGTCGACTACCGGATCAGGTCGAGTCCCACCCGTCGGCCCGAGACTAGGACGGATGCGGCAGTCGACTACGCTTCTGGCGAGGAGCATTGCGTGGGAGGATCGGCGTGATACGGTCGGCAAGTCGAGGCGTGCTCGTCGTCGCGTGGCTGCTGCTCTTTGCGGCCATCGGTGTTATCGCGCTCAACCCGGCAGTGCCGTCCCTGGGCTATGCCCTCTTCTGGCTGGGCGTCATAGCCGCGGCCCGCGGAATCTCGATGCTCGCTAGGTGGCTCGCGGTAGCGGTCGATCTCTCGCTGTTCCTGGTGTGCTTCTTAGGCATGGAGATCGGCGGGCTCATTCTCGTGCCGAGCATCATCGGGTTCGCGGTCGCCGACGTGCTGCATCGCGAACGGGCCACTGCGACGTAGCCGAGGCCGTAACTCAGAGCGACGCGTTTGAGTTGGAAGGCCTCGGCAGTCGCTGGTAATCGAGTTCTATCGCCCGATGGTGAGTGGCTGAGCCGTGGAGGCCAAGCAGCGTCGGGCCTCGGCTGGACCCGATCTGAGCGCAAGCCGATCGGGAAGCAGACAGGGGCCCCGAGGCGACGACTACCCCGCAGTAGGAGGGGCCGTCCGTCTCCCTGGGACTCCAAGCTCGGCAGCGAGAGCCTGACAAGGCGCGCGGAGTCTGGGATCGAGGCTGGCTGGACGTAGGTTCAGATCGTTGTATTGCGCGCCTACTGGCCACGTCCGTGGCTGGCTGGCTGTTATGGTAGCGCTCAGCCGATGACGGCCTCATTAGTCCAAGCCAGAGCCGGCGGCGTGCCCCAAGAAGTCCTCCTGATCGCGCCCTACTGGTTCGACTTCCTGGCTAGCGCACGCCGTTGGAGGGATTGAATGAGTCCGTCCACCACGTCGTGGACGGTGGACCCCGCGAACTCGGCGGACGGTAGACCGATGTTCTGCGAAACGCTCAGCGGTCGTAAGGCCCCGGAGCATGTCCGCCCGACTCTATGAAGGAACAGTGCCTGAGGGGGCTTGAGCTCACATGCGAGCGCTATCAGCCGCCGAGCCTTGGCGCCCTCTGGCCTCTCAGCCTCGGCGTCGTTCGAAGCTAGCCAGTCCTGGAGGTCCGAGACGGCGTCCGAGCTCGCAACCCGGATGCATGGGTTGAGCGGTTTCGACATGGCCCACACTTCATGGGCGCGGAAACGAGATCCATGCTACAGCGACCACCGCCGGGGAACCCGCGACCGGCCTCGGCTCAGAGAGCCGCTACGACGGGTTGCTTCTCCTCGGCGGCCGTGATCTCCAGGCCCGCCTCGGAGCCCTTGTCCACGATGATGTTGGTGCCGTGGCTGTACGTGCCCAGGAGCAGCCGCTCCGCCAGCACGTCCTCGACCATGTTCTGGATGACCCGGCGCAGCGGCCTGGCGCCATAGGCCACGTCGTAGCCGATCTTGATGATGTGATCCTTGGCCGCCTGGGTGACCTCCAGGGCCATGCCCTG
>JBEKCH010000100.1:0-6708 GCA_050014975.1 Candidatus Limnocylindrales bacterium | reverse complement strand
CGGTAAGGGTACCGGGGTGCTGGCCGTGAGCGACCCCCGGAGGGCGCGGACGCTGCTCGGGGATCTCGTGGTCGACGCTTAGCGAGGTCCTCCCCGTCTCCCTCGGTGCGCCAGGCATCGCGTACTGCGCTGGTCGCACCACTGTGGGTGGAGCCGGGTCGATCCGACCAGGAGGTGATCGTGAACGAGCCACCCTCCAGGGTCCCAATGGGCCACTCGTGACCTACGACCCCGAAACTGGCGGTGGATCGAGCCAGACGGGGCCGAGTGGTCTGAGTGGCTACTCGCCCCAATGGAGTAGGGCGAGTGTCAGGGACTTCCTAGAACACGGGCTCGCCCGAGAGGTCAGATTGCACCACCTCCAGTTTGTAGCCGTACTTGGCGATCAGGGATCGCACGACCTGGTGGTACCACCGGTCGGCCACCGGCGAGAGACGGACACGAGCGATGAGGCGGCGAACGTCTACCGGGACAGGGAGGCCGGGCGGAGGCTCGAAGTCCTTGTCGATCACGCCGTTCTTCTGCGGCACATCCGACACGATGGCCCGGACCTCGCGCTCATAGTCGAAGCCAGCTCGCTTGTGGAGGAACGTCACGAGCAGGTTGCCTTCGGGGATGGCCTCCGTCTGCCAATCAACGTATTTCACCGTTCCAACGTAGACGTCCCTCTTGCCTCCGAGCGCTGAGACCAGCCTTTCGTAACTGGACTCAACCGCCAGACCGTTCCCGGCGCCGACATACAGCCGCCACATGGCGACGGACTCAGTAGGAGAAGCAGTCCAGCAGTTGACGAACGTCCACCGCGGGGCCTGGTGTCGGTAGTAGTCCAACTCAGCTATCGCCGTCGCGGCCAACTTCTTGGTCCACTCGGGACGCAGGCGCATATTGGCTTGAGTGACCGATCCCTCGAAGGCGTCGCCCAACAAGTCCGCTCGGGCAAAGACCAGAGCCCGCGTGTCCAGCAGCGACACGAACTTGGCAAGGTCCATGTAGCGGAAGATCGGCGCGGAGGGATTGGGGGGCGGCTCGAATAGGGCGTGCTCTTTGAACGGCATCGACCACATGGTAAGCGACGGACAAGCGCGGCTCGGTAGGCTCCGCTCCGCCCCCGCTCCGCTAATAGGCTACGTCGTGACAGCTAGACCGGCTGCGTCGGGGTGGCCTTAGCCCAGACATGGAGGGCCAGCGGCTGGCGGGGGCGAGCGCATGTCACGGCTCACTGAACGGATCGCCACTGATCCGACCCTGACGCTGCTTGAGCAGGTCAGGCAGTACTTGGCCGGGCTGCCGGCATCGGACGATCCCAGCACGATGGAGTCTGTGCAGCGCTTCAAGCAGGTGACAGAGCGGGTGAGGAGCCTAGTCGCTGAAGCAGACCCTGCCCTTGTTTCGCCACAACTGCTGCAGGTCCTGGTGTTGCCCCTCACCACGATGCGCGACAACCTGGAGCAGTATGCCCAGACAGCCGAGGCCCGGTTCCTCTCCCAGGCCGAGGACGGGCTCGACGCGCTGATCGCGGTGGTGGGGTGGCCCGTCGGCTACGCCTTCAAGAAGCCGGCCGGGCTAGGCCAGGCTGCGGCCGCCTACCGCGACGCCGTACAGAGCAACCTCGGCAGCCTGCACCAGCAGGTCGACCAACTGACGGCGCAGCTGGCTGCGCTCCAATCGGAAGCACAGCAAGCCGGGACGACTGTAGCCACCGCCGCTAGCGAAGGTGAGGCCCGTTTGGCTGCGGCCTCCACCACTGCCGATGCCACTTTGGCCGCGTCCATCACCGCGGCCGAGACACGGGCAACTGCCCTCGCCGTGACGGCCGAGGAGCACCTTGCGACCCTTACGACGGCTGTCGAAGCCCACAAGGCCCGCCTGGACGCGCTGACTGAGAGCTACACCGCCCAGTTCGCTGCGGAGCAGAAAGCGCGCGATGCCAACGCAGCCGCGGCGCTAACCGAGGAGACAGTGCGACACGAAAACGCCAGAACCGAGGCTGCCGACGCGTTTCAGAAGGCGCTGGCTGGGTGGTCAGCTGACGCCCAGGCCACACTGGACAAGCTCGCAGCCTACGATGCGGAGGCCGAGCGCCGGGGCAACGACCTGCTGGGGGCTCTTGCCGGACGGGCCATGGCTGGCGGCTATGGCAAGTACGCGGACGACCAACGGCGGGCCGCTGACTGGCTCCGGCGGGGTGCGGTGGCCGTCGGCACGGTGGCTATCCTGTGGTCGATCGGGGTTGCCGTCTTCGCGCTCAACTCGGCGTTTGAGTGGGTACTGCTTCTGCGGTTCCTGGCGGCCGTCCCGATCTTGGCGATCGCCCTCTACCTGGGTGAGCAGTCGGGAAAGCACCGCGACACTGAACGCCAGGCCCGCCGCAGCGAGCTAGAACTGGCCGCCCTTGACCCCTACCTGGCCAGCCTCGAACCCGTCAAGCGGGGCGAGGTCAAGGAGAAGCTTGCCGACAGGATGTTCGCCCAGCAGCAGCCCCCAACCGAAGCGCCCTCGGACGTGATCAAGCGCCTGTTTGACCTAGTGGAGAAGCTGATCAAGAAGCAGTAGCCAGGCGCCGGGGGCGTGGCCGAAGCGACCAGCGGCGTACGGCAAACCCGGCGCCTAACGTCGGTCAGCTGAGTCCGAGTAGCTTGCGCATATGCGCGTAGCGCACGGCTGCCATTCCTCCCCAGGATATCCGTTCAGAAGTACCATTCGCCCGAGCGTATCCGAAAGACGGGGCCCGAGCGACCCTGTTCAGCCAGGCCGGCTTCCGTGATCATCTTCCTTGCTGATCGCCGCCGCCCGGGGTCGTCCGCGCAACGGGAGGAGAGTCGACCCATGAAAGCAGCGGCTAAGGATCCGACATACCAACCAGATCCGGCCTGGAAGGGTTTCCTCAGAGCGGGTGGGGTGCTGTTCGTCGTGTCCGGCCTCGCCGGCCTGGTGTTGACACTCTTGTCCTCGACTCTGTACCGCTCAGGACAGCCGAGCGACGCGATGGGCTACCTGCAGCTCTTCTCTCAGAACCAACGACTCGCCGCCACCGACTGAAGCCTCTGGATCGTCGGCGACTTCCTGCTCATCCCGCCGACGGTGGCCCACTCGGCCGGACTCGAACCACGGCCCGCTCATGAGTCGACTGGAGATCACTACGGAGTCATGGTGACGTGGAGGTCAGCGAAGCTCGCCGTGTCGATGGAGTAACTCGTCCTCGGCCTGAGGACGCGGCGCTCTTCTCGGACGCAGAGCTTGAGGTCCCGCGCCAGCGCCTCGTCGCGCACGGCCTCGCTGCCGCACAACTCTCTTCACAAATCGGCCAAGGGCACTGAACCTTTGTGCCAGCGACTTGCCGACCGCCGAGGATCTCGAGGCCCTCTCGGCCGTCACCATGACTCCATCGTGGCGGTCGGCCGGCGGTGGGTCCATCAGGACTGGCATTCCCGTGGTCGACGTGGGCGACGTCCCGTTCCCCATTGCACCGTGCTCCCGCCGGGACGATGATCCGCTCGACGGTGCGGCCGCATACGTCCTAGCGAAGCTCGCGCCGCATGGAGGAACTCACGATGGCCATCGAACCGCTGACCGAACCGATCGTCGTGTCCGAACCCACTCCAGAAGCTCCACCAGCCGAGCCAGTCCGCTCGCGACGCTCGCTCCTCGGGACCGGCCTGGCCGGTCTGGCCGGCCTGGTCCTGGGTTCGCTCGGCCTACCGCGGCCCGCTGAGGCGGCCGCCGGTGGCTCGCTCATCATGGGATCGTCCAACAGTGCTGGCACCTCTAACACGTCCCTCACCACCGACTCGACCGGCACCGCCCTGCTGGTCACCCAGACAGGCGCAGGTACGGCTCTGCGGGGCTCGGCCCTGGCCGTCAATGGCATCGCCGGCTTCTTCACCAGCGCCAACGGCTCTGGCGTATCGGGCGTCACGGCCAACAAGGACAAGTACGCCGTCTACGGCGGCAACGATGCCACGGCTACCGGATCCGGTGCCGCGGTGCGAGCCGCGGGTGAGCAGAACAACGGTCTGGTGGCCACCACGGCCAGCGCCAGCGCCTACGCCATCAAGGCGACGAACACGAATACTGGCACCGGCCCCTCGGCCGGGCCAGGCATCCGCGTCCTCGCGGGAAACGGCACCGACGCCGACATTGACGGGCTGACCACGTATCCCGCCGCCGGGGAGTTCTGCGGCGTGAACGGGGTCGTGGCCGTGGCCGTGGCGGGCCACGGCGTATACGCTACGAGCACCTCTGGATCCGGCCTCCGAGGCTGGAGCACGTCCGGCAGTGGCGTCTACGGTGCCAGCGACTCGGGAGACGGCGTCGACGGCAACAGCACGTCGGCGACCGGCGTCTACGGCAACAGCACGTCGGGGAACGGCGTCTACGGCGAAGGCGGAGCCAATGGCGTCTACGGTGACAGCGCCTCGGGGAACGGCGTCTACGGTGCCACCACCTCAGGGTACGCCGTGTATAGCGAAGGCAATGCACACGTCAATGGCAATCTCTCCGTCGTCGACACCCTGACCAAGGGCGGCGGCTCCTTCAAGATCGACCATCCCCTCGATCCGGCCAACAAATTCCTCTATCACAGCTTCGTCGAGTCGCCGGACATGAAGAACGTCTACGACGGCGTCGTGACCCTCGATGCGAAGGGCGAGGCGACGGTCACTCTGCCCGACTGGTTCGAGGCCCTCAACCGCGACTTCCGCTACCAGCTGACGGCCATGGGCTCTTCCGCTCCGGACCTGTACGTCAAGTCGAAGGTGAAGGCGAACGCCTTCTCCATCGCCGGTGGCGCCCCGAGTCAAGAGGTCTCCTGGCAGCTCACCGGCATCCGAAAGGACGCCTGGGCGGACGCTCATCGCATCCCGGTCGAGGAGGAGAAGCCGGCAGCCGAACGGGGGCTCTATCTCCATCCGACCGAGAACGGCCAGCCTGCCGCCAAGGGCATCGACGCGGTCCGCAACGCCGCCATGAAGCCGCACCCGAGCAAGTAGCGGTCCAGTCGATCGCGGCCGGGACATCCGCCAGACCGATCTCGGCCCCGCCCGGCCTTCCGACTCCACCCATTGCACGGGGTTCCCGCCGGGTCGATGATCCACGCGACGGTGCGGCCGCATACGTCCAGCGAAGCTCGCGCCGTCTGGAGGGTCTACCCCGATGGCCATCGCACCGCTGACCGAACCGCTCGTCGTGCCGGAGCAAGTACCCGAACCAGGCGCCGAGCCAGCGCGCTCACGACGCTCGATCATCGGCGCCGGCCTGGCCGGCCTGGCCGGTCTGGTCCTGGGTTCGTTGGGCCTACCGCGACCCGCGGAGGCGGCCGCCGGTGGCTCGCTCGTCATGGGTGCCGCCAACAGTGCCGGCACCTCTAACACGTCCCTCACCACCGACTCCACCGGGACTGCGCTGCTGGTCACCCAGACAGGCGCAGGTACGGCTCTACGTGGATCCGCCACGGCGGTCAATGGCATCGCCGGCTTCTTCACCTCCGCCAACGGTCCTGGCGTATCGGGTGTCACGGCCAACAAGGACAAGTACGCCGTCTACGGCGGCAACGATGCCACGACCACCGGAACGGGTGCCGCTATGCGGGCCGCGGGTGAGCAGAACCACGGTCTCGTGGCCACCACGGCATCCACCTCCGCCATAGCCGTCAAGGCGACCAACAGCGCGGTCGGGACCAACCCCGGCCAGGGTCCGGCCGTTCAGGGCCTGGCCAGCGGGGGCACCGCCGCCGACACCCACCCGTCTGGCTCCTACTTCCGCGCCGCGGGCGAGTTCTCCGGCCCCAACGGCGTCATCGGCGCTGCCTCCTCCGATACCCCTCTCGGCTTCGGCGTCATCGGCCTGGCTGCGGGCACCTCAGGCGAAGGCGTCGTCGGGCGGGCATCGAGCACAACCGGCTCGACCGTCGGCGTCGAGGGCGACACCGTGAGCCCCTCGGGCATCGGGGTCAAGGGGGTCAATTCGGCCACCAGCGGCCTCGCCTACGGCGTCTCGGGCAGCACGGCCTCGAGCACCCAATACGCTTCCGGCGTCTACGGCCATGCCTCGGCCAGCTCGGGTTACACCTCCGGCGTGTACGGCCAGGCCGACAGCACGAACGGCACGGGCGTGGTCGGGATTATCGGGGGCGACAGCGGCTGGGGCGTCTACGGCTTCGCCACCAGCCCGACCGCCTCGAGCATCGGGGTCGAAGGCCAGTCGGCGGGCTCGAACGGCGCAGGGGTCAAGGGGTATGCCTCATCCACGAGCGGCTTCACCAGCGGCGCGATCGGCCAGGCTGACAGCACCTCGGGCACCGGGGTGTACGGCACAGCCATAGCCACCAGCGGCACGACCTACGGCGTCCAGGGCTGGAACAGCAGTACCTCGGGCACGGGCGTGTACGGCACTGCCACCGCGGCGAGCGGCTCGACGGTCGGCGTCGAGGGCGACACCGCCAGCCCGGCGGGGATCGGGGTCAAGGGGGTCAATTCGGCCACCAGCGGCCTCGCCTACGGCGTCTACGGCACGACGGCGTCGGCCGATGAGGACGCCACGGGGGTCTACGGCCACGCCACCGCCGCCTCGGGCAACACCAACGGCGTCTGGGGCCAAGTTGACTCCGATGGCGGCTGGGGTGTCTACGGCTCCGCCACGAGCACGACCGGAAAGCCCGTAGCGGTGGGCGGCAATGCCCCCTCCAACGGCTGGGCCCTGTACGGGGGCGGC
>JBEKCH010000099.1:0-7020 GCA_050014975.1 Candidatus Limnocylindrales bacterium | reverse complement strand
GGCGGTAGGTTCTGGTCCCCGAGGCGACGGTCCATTTGCTGGCTCCGGCTCGGCTCAAAGCGAACGCACGTCAGCATACGCATGACGCTCCGGGCAGGCCACCGGGTCCCCCAGGACCCCGTCGCCACGCGGGTAACGCGCGGCTCGTCTCTGCTTCGCAGGAGCGGTGTTGGCCCGTCTGGCCTTGAGGCCGAGATAACAAGCTAAGACCCCGTGTATGGAATAGCCGGTTCGGCCGGCCTACGATGGAACGCGAATGCTCCCAGGAACGTCAAAGAGCTATGCCGCGAGCCGTCGTCATCCTTGTTGTTCTTCTGGCTGTCGCCGGATGCTCGACTCCGCTCCCGAGCGTCAGCGTCACCTGCGGGGATCTGGCAGCGGGCGACTGCGCACCCGCCGCGGACGCCGCCCCCCGAGCAGTCAATGGCCACGCGCCCGCGGGCTTCCACCCGCCGGTGCGTGTTGATCTCGGCGCGGGCCAATACTGCGCAAACCCAGCGAACCTCTTTTCGAAGGCCGCCTGCTTGGCGAACATGCTACCGGTCGGCGGCCAACGGATCGGCCACGCCACCGTGAACTTCGATGGTTCAGCAGAGCAAGGCTTTCTCAACATCGACAAGAACGGCTCGACATTCAGCCAGCTCTGATTGCCGTGGAGACCCCTCCGCCGGTGACGCCATCTCCCCCCGACTGAGGGATGACACGCAGGGGCGAACTAGAACCTCCGACGCCGCGACACCCGCACATCATCCCGCGGCGTCAGGGCAAACTGCACGCTTGAGGTCGGTGGTCGGTCAGGACTTGAGGCCGAGATAACGAGCTATCCTGCGAGCGCCCCGGCCCGCAAGGTCATCCCCGCATCGCCCAGGCGATGCTCGAGCCGCCAACGGTCGCCACGAGGACGAAGAGCAAGCCTCCAGTCATCGGAGCGGGCACGCCGGCTCGGACCGCGAGCCACCCCAGGAACAAGGCGGCGACCGGACCTACGAACAGCTCCGGGCGATCCCCGACGAGGAAGTCGTACCAGAAACCGAAGAAGGCCCGCACGTAACGCATCTCAGTACCCCGGCCCTGCGGCGGTCACGCGGAGCCGTCGGTTGGCGAGCCGTCCCTGCACGAAGTAGACGGCCACAAGCGCGAGAACAGCGTAGGCCGCGAGGAGGGCGAGGATCGTTGCGTCCCCAGCCGGCCAGTCGATGCCGACGCCCTCACCCGCCCAGAAAGTCCCAAAGCCGGTCAGCATCACCCCGACGGCGAACTTGAGCGCGTTCTCCGGTACAGCCGCCAGGGGCCGGTGGACGAGAAACGCGACCCCGAGCACGAGCGCCCCGGCCACCGCTGCACCCGCTGCGGCGGGTCCGAGCATCCCGGCCGAGGCGCCGAACGTGACCACGATGAAGGCCACCTCGAGTCCCTCCAGAAGCACGCCCTTGGCGGCCACCGTGAAGCTGATCCAGTCCATGCCAGTCGCCGGCACCGGTGGCTCGGCCCGCAGCGCGGCGATCTCGCGCTCGTAGATGGCCGCCTCGTCGTGCTTGGCTCTGGCCCCGCCGGCACGGAGCACGGCTTTCGTCAGCCACTGCAGGCCGTAGATGAGCAGGAACCCACCCACTACGAGACGGACGACGTTGATCGGGACGAACAGGATGATCGCCGTGCCGAAGACCGCCACCAGCAGCGTCAGGGCAACGAGAGCGGTGACCACACCGAGGAGGGTGGAGCGCCACTGTCGTGTTACTCCGACCGCCAGGACGATCGTGACCGCTTCGACGAACTCGACCGCCGACGCGAGGAAGCTCGAGACGATCGTGACGAGAGCGATCGAGGACATGCCGGCCAATGTAGCAGAGTGCCCAGCGTTCCTGCGCGTCAGGTCGGTTGAGTGCCGCGCGCGGCTCGATCAGACTCCGATCTCGGCCGAGGAACTGCCGCAGGTGACCCGTGGGCTTGGCCCCGCACGCTCATCAGGCGGGCCAGAAGAGGGGTACTTGGCGCACGAAATCGGCACCAAGGGCGGCATCATAATGGCGTGGCTTGGAGGGTGGTCGTCATGACAGATGCGTCAATCGTTCGGACGTTCCGAGGGAACCGCCAGAGCATCGTCGAAGCCGACGCCGCGAGCGACGCCGAGCTGATGGCCCGCGAGGGCTACGTCGTCACGTCCCGGATCTGGTCAAATGAACACGCGGGCTTTCTCCAGCGACTCTTGGCAGTCGGTCCTGCCCGCGCCGACCTGCTGCGCGGCGACTCCTCGTTGACGGTCACCTACGAAAGAACGTCTTGGACGCCCGACGATCAGCCTGCGTAGCCCAGGGTTATTCCTCGCCCTCCGCCATCAGCTTCGTCCGCACCCAGCCAGCCGCGATGTCGAGCGCCTGCCTGCCCTCGCCGAGCTTATCGAGAGTCTCGGATTTGGCCGGCTCTACGAGGTCGGCGACGAGTTCTCCTGTCCGGACCTTGAGCGCATCCGGACCTTGGGGCGGCGCCGGTTCGACGCCATCGAGCTCGGCGGCGCGCATCGCTGCAACCGCGATCTCCTGACTCTGATGTAGCTGCTCCTCGAACGCGGCTGCGATGTCCGGGAAGAGAGCGACATGTCCATTGAGGTAGCGGGCCTCGACGCTTGAGCGGGCCTCACGCGATGCAAGCAGCTCGTTCACCCGAAGGACGGTCAGACGGCGGCATAGCTCGAGGCGGCTCAGGTGAGAGTCGTCGGGCGGGCGTTTGCCGCCCTCCTCGTGGAGGAGCATGGCGAGCTGTGGCGAAGCCCAAGCAGATGCAGTCGCTGTACGACGGCCTGCCCGAGTCGGTGAAGCAGCACATCAGCCAGCGGGACGGCAACTCCTAGACGCCTGCGGGAGCGCCAGCGAGCCGGGCCGCGCTGCCACGATCAGCTCGCCGTCGGCGAGCACCGAAATGGTGTCACTCCTCTACCACCGATTCCACGCTCAGTTCCGGCGAGTCTGAGCCTGTCCCAGAAGTAGGTGTTGTTGGCGCAACCTCACGATCGCCGGCGTCTTGGTGCCAGACCGGGCCATTCCACTGAAGTCAGCTCGAACTGGCTGCCTTGACCGCACCGGTTAGGTCGGCTACGAAGACGGCAACCCCGGTCCCGGTGACCGTGGCGATGACTGCGCGGTGCCCGAACCCCGCGATTGACGTGAGATAGGGCTGGAACTGCGGCGCCTGGCCCGCCGAACGCCAGTTCGATCCATCACTGGAAATCCAGACCGACGGCGGCGCCAGGGGTGGCATCGTTGGGACTGGGACCGAGCCTTCGACCAGGGGCTGATCCGTTCCGACATGGCTCGTCCCGATCGCCACGACGCTGTCTCCGACGACCGCAGCGGCATCGAACGACACTCCCACCCCATTGACGGGGGCCACGGACTCGACCCACTTCGTTGCGTCGGTGGAAGACCACGCCGCCGGCACCATGCCGAGCTGGGTGTCGGTCCTGGCTCCCAGGATGACGAGGCGGTTGCCGAGCGCCACGATCGTGCTGGCCCCGAATGCCGCGACGTCGGCACGCTTGAGCCATGTCGAACCGTCCGGCGATGTCCAGACCGTGGAAGTTTCGCGCCCGGCCATCGGGTAGCCGATGGCGGCCAACCCCTCCCCCCACGCTGTCATGGCGATCGCCTGATAGCCGTCGGAGTCAGGCAGACCGACGTGCGCCCACGACGCTCCGTCTGACGAAGACCAAGCGTCGAGCCCGCGGACTTCGGGCACGTCCTTACTCGGGCTGGCGGTCACGAAGCTGTGGTCGCCCAGGGCGACGAGGCGGCCCGAGCCCGCCGCCACCGCCACGATCTCGCCCGAACCGGGCCCGCCTGCCTCGAGCTGGGCCTTGCTGAACGGGTGACCGGCAGATGCGTGCCAGATCTCGGGCACGATCTGCTCCGTCGACGTCAACTCGCCGACTACGACCAAACCTCCTGTCCCGTCGTCGGCGACGGCCCGGGGCACGTAGTCGGCCTCCATTCCGGGGCTGGCCATCTGTTCCCAGCTGAGGCCATCGAGCGAAGACCAGACAACCGTGGTGCGTGCCTCCCCGTTGCGACCTGTCAGCGCGACCATGTAGAGGCGGCCAGCCGCCGATGCCAGGAAAGGGCTGAGTGCGGCGGACACCGGCAGATCCGCGGATTGCCACTGGAGCCCGGTGGCCGTCGCCACGCTGCTGGGCTTGACACGATTCGAAGCAATCACCAGCAGTCCAGCCGCGAGCAGGCATGTCACGGCCAGCCCGACGATGCCCGTTAGGTAGCGTCCTCGAACTGCCATGCGTCACCCCCTAACGCTGCCGGCTTCGCGTCTGTCGCCGTGGCGATTATCGCCCCGATTATTGGTTTCGAGGTGCCCAACTCCGCTGCCCCGTTGAATCGCGATCGCTCTCCACGGCTCGCCCGCCTTCGAATATCGATTCAGCCCGAGCGACGATGGTTTGACGGATGCCGACGGGCCTCCGTGATCGTTTCCCCTGTCTTCGCTGCGGGGGAACACAAAGACCTCCTTTTGAGACGGGGCTCGGGCTCGCCAGTGTCGACCGTGGAAATCGCTGATCAGAGGGAAGCACCCTTTCGGTGCGCCGAGAGGACTTGAGGCCGAGATAACAAGCTAGACTCCGACGGGCTGGGCCGATGAGGGGGATCAGCTCGCCTGAGTCCGGACGAGTCGCCGTGACAGCAGGCGCCGCTTTCGATAGGTGCGGTGCCGGATGCCGTTGGCGTCCGAGAGCCACGTGGCCTGGACACTCCAGTCCGCCTCCAGACTGTGCAGGGCCGGGTAAAGGAGGCTCTGGTCGCCCGGGTTCGGACCGGCTTCGGGTCTGGCCTCGGTCGATCGCTCGTGCATCCGACGGAAGATGACCGGGCCGGTGAGCAACTCGCAGCCGAGATCCTTAACCGCCGCGAGCACCCGTTTGCGTTCGTCCGCAAGTGGCGGCACCGCCCCCGAGCCATCGCTACGGTTCATTGCGGCGCCGTCAGCCAGTCCCAGGCCGACCCGCTGAAGTAGCTTTCGCCGCCCCCACCGTTATCCAATCGGTAGCGGTGGCCGTCCGGACCGACAGCGGTCAGCACGACCCACCACGGCCCGGCGTCTCGGAGCCGTTCGAAATGAAAGACCGCCGTGAGGTCGTTGCCATTCAAGATTCCGGGCTGGACTTCGAACGGGGCCGAGTACCGGGTGTCGATCCCGCCCGGACTGGCTGCGTCCATCGGTAGCGCGTGCCACGCCTCGAATCGCACGTCAGTCCAGTTCGAGAGGGGCCTGGCGATCGTGTCGCCCACGCTCGTCCCGCCCGAGGCCGGGTCCGATCCCCATCCGCCACCGGTGATTGTGCCTTCCGGGAGCCAGGTCGTCGGCGCCATTGGGGCGACGGTATCAAGGTGGAGGTCCGACATCTGGAACTCCGCGACCTGCGGCGTCCCCGCGCCACCACTGGTCGAGACGCCAGCGAAGAGGCCGAGTGCCAAGACCATAACGGCGACCGCGCTCAGCCCAACGATGAGGGCCCAGCGGCCGACGTGGGGCATCGGTCGCTCGATCCGAACGAACGCACTCGCGACCGCGACCACCGGGACGCACAGCTCAACGGCGACGCTCAGCCAGCTCTGGGGACCGCGCATTCCGAAGATGGCCAGCCAGCCAAACACGAGCGCGCCGCCCACAGCCCAGAAGATGGCGACGGTGCGCGGCGCGCGCCGGCTCAGGCCGGCCGAGGTGCGGACCGCGTAGCGGGTGGCGGTTGCGGCCGCCACCGCGACGGCCGTGACGTAGAGAAGCGAGTTGATCGTGTTCCCATCATCGTGTGACGTGATGTCCGGCAAGCGGACTCCGACGAGCCCGAGTAGGGCTACCACCGCGGCGACTGCCACGAACCCCAGCAGAGCCAGTACGCTCCCACCGAGGTAACCCAACACGAAACCGCCGCCCGCTGCGAAGACGCCGCCGCCGGCACCGGCCAGGAGCCGTCTGGTCGACTGATGGGCGGCACGCAGCTGCCGGCCAAGCTCAGCGGGCGGCCCCAGGCGTCCCAGGGCCTCCCCGATGGCCCTGTCCAGCTCGAACCCTTCGGCTTCCAACGAGGCTATAGAGTCCCGCAGGTGATCGGCGAGTTCCGCGCGAACCTCGGCGACGTCGGCCGCCGGCAGCCTGAGTTCCGTGCTCATTCGATGTAGGTATGCGGATATCTCGACAGCGCCCGTCTGCCCGGGTGTGACCGGGGGACCAAATTCGTCCGGGCCGGTGCCGAGTCTGCGTTCGCTGCGCCGGACCAGCGCGACCGCAGCGATCAAGAACGCGGGGCCGCCGCCGAACAGGACGATGGCCAATGGCCAGTCAATCATCGTTGGTTCGCTCCCCCAACTGCGCGGGCCATGCCGACCGAGAAGGCCGCCCATTCTTGCGCGTGCGCTTCGAGCATCCCGAGGCCCGTCTTCGTGATCTTGTAATAGCGGCGGCGCGGGCCGCGGTTGCTTTCGCGCCAGCTGGCCTGCAGCGCCCCGTCCGCTTCGAGGGCATGGAGGGCCGGGTAGAGCGACCCCTCGCTCGGGACGAACGCGCCACCGCTCCGCTCGCGTATCCGCTGCGCGATCTCGTAGCCGTACAGCTCGCCGTCGTGGAGCACCGTCAAGACGAGCAGCGTCGTGGTGCCCTTGAGTAGTTGTGTCCTGATCCGATCGCTCATTGGTAGCAGCTACCTCTTATCGCCGTATATCGGATAACTAGGTACTGCGCAGGCTAGCGATGCGGGTCGTTGGTGTCAAGGATGGTCGTGTTGGCGCGTCGTCATGACCGCAGAATCGGTCGGAGGCTACGCAGGACTTGAGGCCGAGATTACAAGCGAGCCGTCGAGGCAGTAGCGGAAGGGCGGCGAAACGCATCGCGCCAGGCTTGAGCAGCTCACCGACATGACAGGGGGCTCAGAACGTGACCGGCCGAAGCGCAGAAGCTTGTGCCCGGCATGCAGCCGCGACTCCGCTCACCGATAGGCTAGCTCCACGTCTTTGAAGCAGG
>JBEKCH010000098.1:0-7066 GCA_050014975.1 Candidatus Limnocylindrales bacterium | reverse complement strand
GGGCCGGACTCCTTGAGAACCGAATGGGCTCAACCGCGCGACCATACGCCGGCCCGATCAGGCAGGCAATAGGCACAGTGCTCGGCAGCCGACCTGGGCGGTCACTGGATCGAGGTCATTCCACACGAGCTGCTCATCGTGTGCAGCGTGATGGCGTCCTGACCGGCGTTGACACGCCCCACCCTCTCCTAGTCTCAGTCCCAGCAAGGTGCCCATCTGAACTGGCCACGCTGCCTTACCGGTCCGTTGTCGCGCAGCCTGCTTCAAATCCACGTGCGGGCCCCGGATCTCGGCGTCAACTCAAACCGGACAGACGAGAGACCATGGCCAAGAGACCAGGCGTCAGCCTTCGCAGTCAAGGTACCCTTGTCCGCGATGCATCTGCCCCGGCCCAGACGTTGGCGCGCGTTCGCCTCGGCGTCCTACCGTCCCTTCCAGGCGATCGCGATCGGCCAGGCCTTCACCACGTCCTATGCCTCGGACGCGCTCTTCGTTCCACTGCTGCTGCGGCTGGGGGCGCCCGCGGCGCTGGTGGTGGTGGTCGGCGCCACTCCGGTCGCAGGGGCAGCCTTGCAGGCCTTCGCCCCGCAGATCCTGCGCCGCTTGAAGGGCAATCTGCGGGGGCTCACGCTGGGTCTGGCCCTGGCTGAGGTCCGTGGCTTCGTCCTCGCGGCGATCGCGGCCGGGGTGGCCGCAGGAGCCGTAAGCCAGATCATCGGCATCGGGCTGATCTCGGTGACCGTGGCCATCGGCCAGACGGCCGGAGTCCTATCGGGCTCGAACATCACCCTCTGGACCGCCGTCGTGCTGCCCGATCCCGAGCGCCGTCTTGTCGGACCCCGTATGGGGGCCCTAACTATGGCCCTCTCGACCGCTCTTCTGCTGCCGGCCGGCTTCGTCCTCGACGCGGGCACACGAGCGATCGGCACATGGGCCTACGTTGCCTTCTTCCTTGTCGGCGGTTTGACCTCGACGCTGACTCCGCTGGCCGTGTCGCGGCTTCCCCGTCCAGGGCGAGTGCTCGTGAGTCGCAGGACGGCCGGAGGCACCGAGATGCCGCCCGCTTTCCGTCGCTTCACCAAGGTGAGCGGGATCGCCTCCTTTGGCCAGGGTCTCATACCCTCCCAGTCGCTTTACGCCCTGAGCGTCCTCGGGATGTCCGCCGGCTTCGCCGTCGCCCTTTCCGGGGTCGCGGCGGCCGGCGCACTCGCTGGCTCGCTGGCGGCCGGCTCGTTCCTCCTGGGAGGCTCGTCGAGCCGAGTCCTGCGAGCCAGTTTCCTTGTTCGGGCGCTCGCGGCCGTGTGCTGCGTCGCGGCGATCCCGGTGAATCCCCTGGCGCCCGCCTTCCTGCTGGTCGGCTCGGCGCTATTCAGTGGCGGAGGTAACGCCGGGGCCCTGGCCACCAACGAGCGGCTGTACCGTCTCGCTCCGGCCAACGCTCGGGTCCACTGCCAGAGCCGGTTCGTCGGGTCTACCTCGGCGGCTGTAGGCGCTGGGTCTGCCATCTGCGCGACGGCGCTGGCTCTGGCACCCTCGACCGCCTGGGTCGCCTACTCGGCTCTCTATGCCGGGGCAGCGATCACGCGAACGATCGCCACACTTCGGACCGAGGTTTCCGCCTCGTGGAGTAGCCCGTCCGCTCCTCCCATCGAGACCTCGATTCCGAGCAAGGGCTCAGGCTAGCGAACCAGCCGCAAGCCAAAGAATAGAAGCACGACATTGTGCTGCGTCAGCAGAGCGTCTTTTCGTCACTCGACAAAGCGGGCCGTCCGTCGAGGCGGCACCAGACCTACTTCCCCGTCTCGACCCGTCGACCTGCATCGCTGGTCTGGAGACGATGCCTCGTGGTCACCTCTACGCGACCGCGTTCGTCCAGCGCTGGATGCTCGACGAGGGCGATGAGGCGGGTAGCCATGAAGCGGCCGGTGCGCACTGGCTGCCCGGTCCGTGTCACCTCGCGCACCTCAACGACCCCGCGGGACGTGACGACCTCGATGCGACGACCGGCACGGGTGGCGACGATCTCGAAAGCCTGCACGCCTTGTCCGGTGTCGACCAATGCTTCCACTCGGTCACCCTTCATGGAGCCAACGATACTCCCCAGGTACTGATACCTGCGAGGTCGGTTGAGGCCTTCCTCGGTCGTGGACGGCAAGGCGGCCGAGATAGCGGGCCTTCTCGCGACGCCGAACTAGCCGTTCGTGAGATGACGCGAAGTGCCCCCGCCGGGCTTGGCTGGGACCGCTGGCGCCTGGACGGCAACCATCGCGAGACATTCTGCTCAGCCGGCAGAGCTAGCGAGCCGTCGGTCTGTACCGACGACGATCACCGATGAGCAGCTGGGCTCCCTGGGCCGAACCCGCCAGTAGCCGACTTTCGAGCGCCCTACCTTCGAGCGTGACCAGCGTGAGCTGGACCCACCCTACAGCCATGCGCCGCTTCGCTGCCGCGAGTTCCTCACGTTCGGCGGAAGTCAAGCCCGGAACGAGCCCTCGGTCGATCTCGTCCTGTCGCAGACAGGCGTAGATCGTCTAGGCATTGACATCGAGGTCGCGTGGGGAGATCAGCAACTCGCCGCCCAGCTCGCCGACGAGGCGATCGAGCACGCGGCGACGAAACTCGGGCGGATGACCACGAACGAGGCTCCCAGTTCGCGGCGCGGCTGACCGGTAGGCACATCGATATCCCTGCGTTCGGCAGGATGGAGATGATCGAACTCTGATTCACGGCGGATAATCCACGGGTGACGCTCAACCTTGATACCTCGTCATCGATCAGGTCCCTGGCCCGCCAGCGTGAGCTGGTGCAGGCGATCCACAACGCGCCCGTCTCGACCCAGGAGACTGACTGGCTCGAGTGGAAAGGCCAGGTGGATATAGGCGAGAAACGCTGGCAGGCCGAGCTATCGCGCCAGGTTCTGGGGATGGCGAACCGAGATCCGGCGGTTGCAACAAAGTGGGTCGGAGGGTGCGGTCTAGTTGTGGTTGGCGTTAGCCCCGGTGATCTCGTCGGCACCGTTGTCTACGACACCACCGAGATCGAGGCATGGCTGACGCGATACGTGGGCCGAGCGCCAGACGCGCCCCAGTGGGCGCCCGCATATGTGGAGGTCGAGGGTAGGCGCATCCTGATCCTAACGATCGAGCCACCTGTAGCCGGCCACGCAGGCTGGCCATGCCGTAAGACGTATTCGCCCGATCCGCGCATCGAGGACATGAGACCCGTCCGGGACGGTGCGCTGTTTGTCCGCCACAAAGCCAACACCGAGGAGGCGACCAGCGCCGACATCGACATGCTCTCGCGTCGGGCTGCGGGCGGCCATCGGCGCATCTCCGGGATCTCGCTCGTGTTGGCCCCGAATTGCCTCGCGGTCTCCCTCGACGCCGGCGAAGCGGTCAAGAACGCTTGGGCGGAGCAGGAGCGACAAGCACTCAAGCCACCTACGCCCGCGTCACCACCGCGGGTGTTAATGAGTGAGACGACCGAGGCCTCTCTTCTGGCGGCGACCAAGATGCTGGCGGAGCTTGGCGCGCAGATGGACAACGCGATCTTCGAGCGCGACAAGCGCACGCCCGAGGAGTATCAGGCTGAGGTTGACGCATACATCGCCAAAGCCAAGAAGGTGCTGCCGCGGGTCATCTTCAGGAGGGCGTACCAGCACAAGCTCGGTCGAATCGCCCTGTCGGTCTGCAATGAGACGGACGATCCGATCCACAAGCTCCAGGTGGGGCTTGTCATCCCGACCAAGGGTGTGATGGCGGTCTCCGAAGAGGTGGACCTACCTGACGTAACCCTCCCAAAGCGCCCGATCATCCTCGGCAGGGCCGGGCACTCGATATTCGACGCCCTCGGCGGTCTCGGAGTCGCGAACTATGGGCTTCTTATGTCGCCTGCTGCGCGCGCGATCGGCCGGGGCGTAAGTATCGACAACATCAATGGTGCTCGACTGACTTTCGAGGCCATGGACCTCTACCCTCAGGAGACCGCAAAGCTCGACGAGTTCTATCTGCTCACCAGCAGCAATCACGTCGGCGCAACCCTAACCGCCGAATGGACCGCGCGCGCCGGCGACGTCAGCGGTGTAATCCGTGGCGCTATCGAGATCCAGGTGGATCCTCGAGTGCCAACCATCGACGAGCTGCTCGCCATCGACGAGCAGAAGGGAGCCGGCGGCCGGGTGGAAGCCCGACGCCCTCTATGATCGGTCCCTCCCGGGGTGGTCATCGGTCGACTTCAGAAAGAGAACATCCTCGGCTACAACGTTGGGCACGCCTACCGCCGTCAGTTTCGACTGGTCGGGACCGATAGTCAGTAGCTGACGTCAATCGCTGGACTCGCCGCACTGACCGTTGCACCGGAGTTAGGTTGCCGCCCTCAGTCGATTTCTACCCCGAGTGCCCTCCAGAAGACCGACTCTGCCATCTTGCGGACCCCGAGCTCGTCGGCTGTCTTCGCCTTGCCAGAGCGGCTGTCCGGATCCGCCAGCACGAGAACGTCGAGCTTGCGCGAGACGCTAGTCTTTACAACCATTCCGGCCTCGCGCGCTAGGTGCTCCTGATCGTCACGCGTGAGTTCGACCCCTCGGATTGTCACGACGCTAGCTCCCGTGAAGCACACAGACTGGCCGATCAACTCACACGAGGAAGCCCGCCGTTGAGGTTTCGACTCAACAGGGTCGTCGAGTGGAACGCCGAGAAGCTCCGCGACCAGGACAAGGTCTCTCCTCTCGGGGTCAGTGACAATCCCATCGGCTAGCGCCAGGTTCCACACCCCGCCCAGGTACGCAGCGTTCAGAGCCGCCACGGTGGAGATATCGAGGTCCCATTCCTGCGCTACGGCGGCCAGCGCTCGGATCTCGTCGTCGGTTATTCGCCGGTCTTCAAGGACACGGTCGAGAAGGTCCAGGTACTGAGAGGCGGCGATGCCGGAAGCCTCCAGTCCCGAAGGCACGCCGACACGGGCGGCGAGCGATCCAAGCGCAGGATTCATCCTCGGCGGTGGCGGCTCGCTGCGGCCGCGGCTTGGCGGTGGCGGAGCGGCAGGGAACTGAGGGGCGACGCCCGGCAGCGCGTCAGCATCGTGATCGAGCACGGACAATGCGCAGGCGAGTAAGCACGACGCTGCTCGGGCGTCGCTGATGGCGCAATGGGCGTCGAGGAACTCGATGCCGAGATCACGACAGCATGCTGACAACCGCCGCTCGCCAGACAGGCCCAGCCGGGCAGTTGCGATCATGGTGCAGAGCGCATCTGGCGTGCCCCAAGGCACTCCGGCCCGATCGAGTTCGTGGGAGATGAACGCCAGGTCGAAGCGAGCATTGTGAGCCGCGAGGCGTGTGCCGCCGATCATGGCAAGGAATCCCGGCGCGATGTCCCCGAACCGAGGGGCACCACGCAGATCGCTAGCCGTCAGGCCATGTATTTGGCTGGCTCCAACATCCCTATCCGGATCGATTAGCGTCGTCCAGCTTGCGAGTTCCCCGCCGGAGGGTGAGAGCCGCACAAGGCCGATCTCCACGACCCGATCAACGCTCGGCCATAGACCAGTCGTCTCGACGTCGATGACAGACCAATCCGTAAGCGCAGCGCTCCGCGGCCAGGGAACGCCCGGCGACGTGATGTGATCAAGCTGCGGCACAGCCCACTCCTGGCTATGAGTCCCGAACCCAGCGGCCTACCCATTCCTCATTGAGCCGCCGTTGTTCTTCGGTGAGTTGCTCGTAGATCGATTTGGGCGATTTGGGCACGATCACGAATTCGTGATACGTGGTGGGCTTGATGCCAAGGAGGTCGTCGGGTGGCACTAGTCCGCAGCTCTTGAACCACGCTCGGGTCGGCCATCCGCATTCGTAGTGCACCCACCAGACGCGATCTCGGTCGAAGGTGTAGCCGGAGGCCAGGCAACCGCAGAAACGGATGGGCATCTCTCGGCCGCAGCCCTTGTGGATTGAGGTTCGATGCCTGCCGGCCCGGCAAGGCTCTGCTGGAAAACCGCAGTCGTCGGGATGATCCCAAATCGTCAGGGGGCTGCGGACGAACCAAGGGGAATCCTCGCAGCCGCACCACTGCGGACCAAGATTGGCGAGCCTGGGATCGAGAATCCCTCCCATGGCCCAAACACTAGCAGTCCGAAGTGGCCTGCATTCGGTGTAAGGCGCAAGAGACCTTGCTGCCGCTGGCGGCGGGATCAGCTCAAGCCGGCGGAAATGCCATTTCGGGTTGCCACTGCTTCTGGTTGGTCCAAGTCCTGATCCGCCAAGAGCCCGAACGGCTGTTGCATCGCCGGCTCGCCAGGGAGACGACTGGGTGGACAGTGTGGGGCGCGTTGAGTCAAGTCGAAGGGCTGGTCGAGGAACACCCAGGGGCGACTCTCGATGAACTGATCGAGGCGTTCTCGGCTGCCAGCGGACGGCGAGTTCGGCCAGACCAGATGGTCACCACGCTCCATCGGCTTGGCGCACGCCTGATCGAGCGCGGAGGGCGCTACTGGCTCGCGGGCACAGAAGACGCGAGTCCAACGCCAGGAGAGCCACCGCCGGGTCTTCGCGCTCGAGTCATCGTCCTCGACCTCGAGACGGTCGTTCGACAGATCTCCACACCACCGTATCTGGAACGGCACATCTACCAAATCGGCGCGGTTCGTACCGGCCGCGATCGGGTCTGGGTCGATGCCCATGAGCGGCGCTGGGGTCGTTGGGTCAAACCTGCCGGCCATCGCCGATCCTCTCTTGGAGTCGCCGGCGACGCGGGTCAAGTACGAGGCCAATGGCGAGGAACCCGAGGTCGTCATCGACGCGTTCCTCGCCTATTGCTGCGGTGGCACCCATAAGGTCGCCTACAACGGCACCAGCCTGGACTGCTACACCCCTTGTCGCACTACTTCTCCATGCCCGAGGATTCGCACCTATTTGGGCCCGAGAGTGTCCAGGATTCTTGACGCGGGACACGTGTCAACGGCCACGTAGAAGTCCCCATCTGCGGCCATCAAAAGTCCCCACCCCTTGACGGGTGGATCACAGCGTCGTCGGTGGCCCACCTCCTCTTGTTCGAGCTTCCTTCATCCGGAA
>JBEKCH010000097.1:0-7151 GCA_050014975.1 Candidatus Limnocylindrales bacterium | reverse complement strand
TGCCCGAGGCCCCGCCCCCGGTGCCGCCCATCGCGCCGCTCTCGCGCCGCCCCAACCCCACGGCTCGTGTCGCCTACTCGGCCGACGCGTACGCCCGCCCCGAAGTCCGCCCCGAGATCGAGGACGACTACGCGTCCGGCTCACGCGGCCAGGCCAGCCCGGGTGGCTACTCGCCCGACGGCATCGCTCATCGGGCGACCCGCCGGATCAATCCGGTCGAGCCCGAGCCGGTGCCCGAGGACGAAGTCTCCCCGCCCAGCATCTGGGCCTGGGTGGCCGGCTTCCTGGCGCTCTTCCTGGTAACGCTCCTGGGGCTGTTCGTCTTCCTGTGGATCAACAAGAACTCGCCATCCAACGACGCCGTGTATGTCCCGAACCTGGTGAACCTCCCGCTCAGCCAGGGCCAGCAGCTGGCTCAGAGCGCTGGCTTGCAGGTCGTGCCCACGTACAAGGCCAACGACAGCGGTCAGCCCGACATGACGATCGTTGCCCAGGATCCCAGTGCCGACAGCTCCATGAACAAGGGCGGCACGATCTACGTCACCGTCGTCACCGGAACGCCGCCGGTCGTCGTTCCGAACATCGTGGGCCTGACCGAGAGCGACGCCATCAACGCCCTCACATCGGCGGGCCTGTCGACGGGCACCCGCACCCAGGCCTACGACCCGACCATTCCCGAGGGCCAGATCGTCAGCACCAACCCGCGTGCCGGGCTGAGCGTTCTGAAGGGCTCAACCGTGGACTACGTCGTCTCGGAGGGTCCGCAGCCTACACCGACGCCGACGCCTACACCGACGCCGACGCCTACGCCGACACCGACGCCTACGCCTACGCCGACGCCTGCGCCGACACCGACGCCTGCGCCGACGGCCGCGCCTGCGCCGACGGCCACGCCGACATAGGCTCCGATTCCGCAGACCGTCGGCCTCAGGTCGTGGTCAGCCGGGTGGTCGCCGACACCTGATCGCCGTCGCTCGCGGTCACCAGGGCGGTGGCCTGCCCGATCCCAGGCCAGGCTCCGGAGATGGTCACCTTCCAGGTCGCCGTGCCCTTCGCGTTCGTCGTGACCTCGGGCGAGACTATCGGCCCCAGGCCGACCACGCTCACGGTGAACACGGCGCTGGCGCCGGCCATCGGCCCTCCGCCGGCGGATGTGGCCTGGAGCGTGAGCACGAGAGTGGTCGGGCCGCTGCCGGGGAACTTGGCCGGCGAGGCCCGCAGATGCGCGGCCAGCTGCCCGTATGACCGCTTTACGGCGATCTGCGTCGTGGTCACGTTGCCGGCCTGGTCGGTGGCCGTGAGCACGATCGTGTTCGAGCCGGCAACCAAAGGGACCGTGATCGCGAACGTGCCGTCCTGGCCCGCGATCTGGGTGCTGAGCCCGCCGCCCGGCGACATCACGTTCCGGATCGTGACCGTCACGCCGGGATCCGTCTTGCCGGACACCACGACCGAGTTGCCGGTTTGCGTGCTGCCTGCCGTCGGTGCGCTCACCGAAAGCGTGGGTGCCTTGGTGTCGAGGATGTAGACGACCTCAGGCGAGGGCTGGCCCTCGCTGGTGGGTGTCACGAGCGTGGCGACGAAGGTGTTACGGCCTTCCACCAGCTTCACGGCCGCCGTCTCGAAGCGGGCGGTGGGACCGACGTTGACCTCCGCCACCTTGCTCTGTGTGCCGTCCGAGGCAACGGCGTAGATCCGCACCATGTAACCGTCCTTGCCGACGACGTCGGCCGGCACGGTCCCGGCGAGAGAGACGACCGGCTGGTTGGTGTAGCCGGAGTTGGGTGGCGCCTCGAGGACCGGCGTATCCAGCGCGACTCCAGAGGGCGCGACCGTGGCCGGGGCCATCGAGGTGATGCGCGACATGGCGTTGTCGAAGGCGCCTCCGAGCTGGCCCGCCACGCCCACCAGGATGTTGCCGCCCACGACGAGCACGGCGACTCCCAGGACCAGGAACACCGCGACCGCGCCGATGCTCAGGGGCGGCGGGATCTGCGTGCCCGACCGAACCGGCTTGTATCGCCGCAGCAGCTCTGGCGGTGGAGCCAACGCGGCGATCTGGCGCGACCGCAGCCGGTCGCCCGAGGGCGGCAGGGGACGAACATGAGCCGCTCGTCGTTCTCGCATCGGCATGTCTCCATTGTTGCATCACTTGAGGACGCTCCGGCGTTGAGCGCGGCTACGGCGGGCGCGAACTTCCCTGGCGACGCTTGTATTCGGCCTGCCGGAGCCGAGTACACACGAGTACACATGGGTACGGGTGTCCCATCCTCCGCGTAACGGGCGTGCAAGTTCCGGGCGGATGGAGGTACTCTGCTGCAGAGTGCGGACGTGCAGGACTGTTCGCACAGGTACGAGGCAACCGGTGGAGGCTCGCAACCCCAGGCCCGATCGGTCCCGCGCCGCTGACCCCGGCAGCGCCGGGCGTCAGCCCTCGGCCGTTCGAGACGGCGTCGCGCCGCGACCGTCCGCCCACACGGGGCCGCGGCACGCCACCGTCTTTCCGGTTTCCGGCCGGGTCGCCGCACGTCCGACGGTCCGGACTCTGCCGATCTTCACGCACGCGGAAACGGGCCAGCCAAGGCGCTACGCTTCGCTGCCGGCCGTCAGGGCGGGCTTCGGGCTGCCGAACCTGCGCCGTAACGTATGCCCGCACTTCTACATGACCGGCAGCCGCGGGGCAATCCCGATCCAGGCTCCGCATCTGCTCAAGGCCCTTATCCGCCAGGATCAGAACGTCTCCCGCTGCCAGCTTCGCGGCGGAGTTCACCTCGAGCAGGGCTACGTCAACGACGTGTGCCTGACGCCGAGGTTCAACCAGTGCGTCTTCTACGAAGACGAACTGACGAAGGATTGACGCCGGCCGGCAGCAGCGTGGATCCAGGCCTGGGCCTCTCGCGCGCGACTCTCGGCTACACTGAGGCCGTGGCCGCCCTCCAGGCGCGCGGCCGATTCGGGATCCACCTGGGGCTGTCGCGAACCCGGGCCTTGCTGACGGGTCTCGGCCATCCCGAGAGATCGTTTCGCGGGGCGTTGATCGCGGGCACGAACGGTAAGGGCAGCGTCCTGGCGCTCGTCGGCGCCGCGCTGCAGGCGGCGGGCTACCGGATCGGCGAGACTCCCAAGCCGCACCTGGTCACGTACCGCGAGCGACTCCAGATCGACGGCCTGCCGATTGACCCGGACGCGTTCGCCGGCGTCGCTGCCGAGGTCCTGGCCCTGGCCGATCGGGTGGCGCGACGCTACGGTCAGCCGACCGAATTCGAGCTGCTGACGGCGATGACGTTCCGCTGGTTTGCCGGGGCCGGGGTGGATCTGGCGCTCGTCGAGGTCGGCTTGGGCGGGCGGCTCGATGCTACTCACGCCTGGGACGGCGGCGTCGCCGTGGTCACGAACGTCTCGCTCGACCACATGGATCGGCTCGGTCCAACGGTCGAGGCGATCGCACGCGAGAAGGCGGCGATCATCATGCGCGGCGACCTGGCGGTGACGGGAGCCTGGGGTAAGGCGCTCGATGTCATCCAGCGCCGAAGTCGGCGAGTGTCGGCGCCTTTGACCGTGACGCCGCCGGCGCCGCTTCGCGGCCTGGACCGCGACGGGATCGAGGTCGAGCTCGGGCGGCTGGGACCGGTCCGCGTGGCCCTTCGAGGGCGCCACCAGGCGGCCAACGCGGCGGTCGCCGACGCCACGCTGGACGCGCTCGAGGCGGCGGGGATCGCCCGGGTCGGCGACGAGGCCCGGCGAGCCGGCTATGCGGCGGTGCGCTGGCCGGGCCGCCTGGAACTGATCGACGTCGGAGGGCGGGAGATGCTGCTGGACGGCGCCCACAATCCGGCCGGGGCGGCGACCCTCGCCGAAGCTCTCGACGATCTGGCCCCGTACCTTGCGCCTGGCCGCCCGACGCTCGTCCTGGCGATCATGGCGGACAAGGACGTGGACGGCGTGATCGGCGCCCTGGCGGCAGCGTCGCTGTTGCGGGATGCGCGGGTGATCTGCACCGCCCCATCGGGCGGCCGGGCGCTGCCGCCAGAGGCGCTGGCCGCGCGCTGGGCGGCCGTGGCCGCTCAACGGGGAGTGCCCGCTCAAAGGGGAGTGGCCGCCCCGGAGGCCTTCGCCGATCCAGGCGCCGCGCTGGATGCAGCGCTGGGAAGCGGCTCCGGCGCCGGCCCCGTGATCGTGGCAGGCTCCCTGTACCTGGTGGGCGCGGCGCGAGCGATGCTCGTGGACGATCCGCGTCTCGTGCCCGACCCTCCGCTGCCGGCAGTGGAGGCTCCGTCCCGATGAGCGCCCCGATCGCACCGCTGCCCGCGACCCGCATCGGCCGGCACGTCTTCGCCTGGGGCACACGCACCTTCGTCATGGGCATCGTCAACGTCACGCCCGATTCCTTTTCTGGCGACGGGCTGCTCATGGCCGCCGGTGGCAGCACCGCGACGGATGCGGCCGCCAGCGCCGCAGCGGCTGCCGTCGCCCTCGAAGCCGCCGTCGAAGCCGCCGTGACTCAGGCCCGCCGCATGGTCGACGAGGGCGCCGACATCCTCGACGTCGGCGGAGAGTCCACGCGTCCCGGCCACGTACCCGTCCCGGCGGAGGAGGAAGCCGCTCGCGTCGTGCCCGTCATTGCCGCGATTCACGCCGCTCTGCCGGAGCTACCCATCAGCGTCGACACCTCCAAAGCGGACGTGGCGGCCGCTGCCCTGGACGCAGGCGCGGTGCTCCTCAACGACGTCTGGGGCGTGGGCGGTGACGGCGCCATGGCCCGCCTGGCCGGGGAGCGGCAGGTCCCGCTGATCGTGATGCACAATCGCGCCGAGGCCAGCTACGAGGACTTCGTGGCCGAGCTGCTGGCCGACCTGTCGGGTGCGCTGACTCGGGCGCAGGGGTTGGGTGTCCCGCGCCAGAACTTGATCGTCGACCCGGGCTTCGGCTTCGGCAAGACGCCCGAGCACAATCTGGAGCTGCTGCGCCACCTCCGCGACGTGCGCGCGCTGGGCTACCCCGTCCTGCTGGGCACTTCGCGCAAATCGACCCTGGGCCGCGTCCTCGGGGGAGTGCCGACCGAAGAACGCCTCGAGGCCACACTGGCCACTACGGCTCTGGGCGTTGCCGGCGGCGCCGACATCGTCCGCGTCCATGACGTCCTGGCGAACGTCCGGACTGCCCGGATGAGCGATGCCATCGTTCGAGGAGGGTTTCGATGACCGACCGGATCGTGCTCACGAACATGCTCTTCCAGGGCCGTCACGGCGTGGATGAAGCCGAGCGCGCGAACCTCCAGCCGTTCGAGGTCGACGTGGAGATCCACCTGGACTCGCGGCCGGCCGGCCTCGCCGACGACCTGGCCCGGACCGTCGACTACCGCGAGGTCTTCGAGATCTGCCGTTCCACCGTCGAGGGCCCGAGCCGCCACCTCATCGAGGCGCTGGCCGAGTCGATTGCGGAAGCGGTGCTCGAGCGTTCCGCGGCCGCGGGCGCCACGGAAGTCGTGGTCCGCGTCCGCAAACCGAAAGCCCCGCTCCCCGGCCGCCTCGACCACGCCGCCATCGAGATCAGGCGCCGCCGCGAGCCACTGCCCTAGTGTCGCGCGCTCGATGGCCTCGGTCTGCGAAGCTCAGCTCGTGGAGCTGGGGCGCGTGCCGAGCGTGACGCGCACGGTGATGTACTTGCCGCCGCGGAAGAGCTCGATGCTGATGGTCCGACCGGGGGCGTACTGGACCAGCGCGTTCTCGAGAGGGTGCGTGGCGTCGATCGTCTGGCCCTCGATGGCGACGATGATGTCACCGGTCTTGATGCCCGCATGATCGGCCGGGCCGTTGGCCACCACGGCCTCGATCGAGTTGCCGTTGCTGTCTTCCTTGTGAACCCACGCGCCTTGATCCAGCGGCAACTTGTCGGTCGCCGCCAGGCCCGCGTCGATGGAGACGTAGCTGATGCCGATGTACGGCCGGGAAAGCGGGGTGCCGGCCAGGGCCTGCTGCATGATCGGCTTGGCGATGTCAATGGGGATGGCAAAGCCTATGCCCTCGGCCGTGTCGGCCACGGCGGTCGTTACTCCGATGACGCGACCCGACGCGTCCACCAGCGGACCGCCGCTGTTGCCGGGGTTGATGGCGGCGTCGGTCTGGATCATTCCGTTGAGGTCGGAGCCGCTCGAGACGCCCGTGTCGCTGGTGAGGGTGATGTCGCGGCCCAGCGCCGAGACTATCCCGGACGTGACGCTGTTGGGATAGTCGACGCCCAGCGGGCTGCCGATGGCGATCGCCAGCTGGCCGACCTGCAGGTCCGACGAGCTGCCGATCGGGGCTGGCGTGAGGCCCGAGGCGCCCTGGATCTTGACGATCGCCAGATCCGTCAACGTGTCAACGCCGTAGAGCGTGCCCTCGAAGGTGCGTCCATCGGCCAGCCGGACGTCGATGCTGCTCGCGCCGGCGACGACATGCTTGTTGGTGACGATCCAGCCCGCCGAGTCGTAGACGATGCCCGAGCCGACTCCCTGGCCGCTTGCCAGCTGGGTGACCAGCGTGACCACCGAGGGACCGACCTTCTGGACGGCATTGACGATCGCGTCCGACTCGGACTCGACGGCAACGTCGACTGCCGGGCTGGCCCCCGCAACCGCGGGCGCATCGAAGGCGCCCGTGCTCTTCAGGATCAGGAAAGTGCCGCCTCCGCCCAGGACCGCTCCGACCATGGAGGTGGCCAGCAGCACCGCGACCAGGCCGCGGCCCGGGCCGCGCTGCCCCGGCGGCGTATCCATCTGAGCCGGCTCGAACCAGCGCTCGGGAGTAGGCGCCTCAACCTGGCGCATCGCCTGCCACTGGGGCCGCGGTTCCGGGACCGGTTCGTAGTGGTTCAGTTCGGTCATGCGAGTCTACGAGTTCCTTCGGTCGCACGAGCGGGCGCGAAAGGGTGGGGAGACTGAGGATCGCGCCCACACAAAGCCGCGGGCTACCCTCCGTGACCCGACAAGGATGGGGCTTCGCGATTCAGGTACCAGCGTGGGGACGGTGAAGAATCCGCCACGTGGGCCTAGCTGTTCTTCCCCGTCAGGTTGTTGACGGGCGTCCGGCTGATCGGCGGCTGGCCGGCCAGTGACCAGTGTGGCCGAGCGGTGTTGTAGAAGTCCAGGAATCTGGACAGCGCATCGATCC
>JBEKCH010000096.1:0-7632 GCA_050014975.1 Candidatus Limnocylindrales bacterium | reverse complement strand
GAGTTCCCGCGAAGAAGGGGCTGACAGTGAAGATGCGGGCCTGCGCCCCAGCGGCCGCCAGCACGTCCGGCGGCGGCTCGAGCGCGAACATCGCCCCCCGCCAGAGAGTGTCGCTGGGCAGGATCAGATGGGCGATCGTGCCGGCGGTCCGCAGCGAATCGTTGTCGAGGTAATCCCCGATGCCGCCCGCGATGCCGCCCATCCACGCCAGCCCGAAACCCACGACGGCGATCGAGCCGGAGGCTACCGGCGCGATCCGCGTGCTGAAGACCAGGGCCAGCGTCAGAAGCACGAGGGCCTCGGCGGCGAGGTAGAGCGGCGCAACCATCGGGTCGACGGGCAGGTAGCCGGACATCAGGGCCACGACGGCGAGCTCGAGGTAGCCCGCGGCCAGGGAGTACCCGACGAGCACGATCGCCAGCCCGACCCAACGGCCGAGCAGGACGTCCGAGCGACGGACCGGCCGCGCCAGCACGGCCAGCAGCAGCCCGTTCTCTATCTCGGGTCCGATAGCCGGCGCGGCGGCGAACGCTGCCGTCATCGTCAGCACAAAGCTGAACATGAACGCGATCATCACCAGCAACTGCGACAGGACGAGCTGCTGAGCCCCACCCTCGAGCGGCGTCAGCTCGGCTGCCTTGCCGAAGAGCCAGCCGGTGGCGGCCACGAGCAGCACCGTCAGCCCGACCAGGGCCCACAGCAGGCGCCTCCGGAAGGCCTCGCGCAGCGTCAGGCGGGCGATGACGAAGACCGCCCCGCCGTTCACGGACGTGCCCCCGGATCGGAGGAACGCCCGACGGCCACCCCCGCCTCCCCGCCCGGCCCGCCGTCCGGGGCGACATCCGGCGTGACATCCGGGGCGACATCCGGCGCCGCGCCCAGGAGCGAGAGGAACCGCTCCTCGAGCGTCCGGCGCGCCGGGACGACGGCGTGGACGAAACCGCCATGCGCCACCAGCTCGGACACCAGCGCGGGCACCCGCTGGTCGGTGATCGAGTCCACGGCCAGCCACTCTCCCTCGACGCGGGTCGGGCCGAAGCGTCCGGCGATCGACGCGGCGCCGGTCAGGCCGCTCACGCGGACACGAACACCGCCCTCGTCCAGCAGCTCCGCCATGCCCAGCTCCGCCACGACGCGGCCGCGATCCACGATGGCCACGCGGTCGCAGACCCGCTCCACTTCCGTGAGCAGATGGGAGTTGAGAAACACGGTTACGCTGCGCGAGCGCAGCGAGCCGATGATCTCGCGCACGTCCTGGCGGCCCACCGGGTCGAGCGCGGACGTCGGCTCGTCCAGGACCACCAGCTCCGGCCGGCCGAGAAGCGCGACCGCCAGGCCGAGGCGCTGCTGCATCCCCTTGGAGAAGGTCTCCACGCGGTCGTTCGACCGGTCGGCCAGACCGACGAGCGCGAGCGCGGCGACAATCTCGCCGTGCCAGGACACGCGGTCCAGGCGTGCCAGCTCGCAGTGCAGGGCCAGGACTTCGCGCGCCGTCATCCAGCTCTGGTATCGGAACAGCTCGGGGAGATACCCGATTCGGCGCCGCGTGGCCACGTCGCCCATCGGCGAACCGAGAACCCGCCCCTCCCCCCCGGTCGGTCGCGACAGGCCCAGCAGCAGCTTGACCGCGGTCGTCTTGCCGGCTCCGTTCGGCCCCAGAAAGCCGAAGACCTCGCCCCGGCGTACCGTCATCGTCAGGCCCGCCAGGGCCACGATGCGGCCGAACTGCTTGCGCAGCTCATGGGTCTCGATCGCCGGGCCGTCGAAGGGTCCGGCTGCGGTGGCGCGGCTCGCCGCTTCGGCTCCGGCCGGCGTGCCGGTCATTCGACTACTCCGCCCGGCTACTCGTCGATTCGCTCGACGATGGTCGCGATCCCCTGGCCCACGCCGATGCACATCGACGCCAGCCCGTACCGGCCGCCCGTGCGCCGCAGGGCGTGGACGAGGGTGGCGATGAGCCGGCCGCCGCTGGCGCCGAGCGGATGCCCGATCGCGATGGCGCCGCCGTCCACGTTCACCCTGGCCGGATCGAGGCCCAATTCGCGGATGCACGCCACTGCCTGGCTGGCGAAGGCCTCGTTCAGCTCCACGAGGTCCAGGTCGGCGATGCCGATCCCCGCCCGGTCCAGGGCCTTGCGAGTGGCCGGGATCGGGCCGAGGCCCATGACCGCCGGATCGACGCCCGCCACCGCCGTGGCCACGATCCGGGCCATCGGTCGCAGACCCATCTGCCTTGCCCTGCCCGCTTCGACGACCAGCGCGGCCGCGGCCCCGTCGTTGATCCCGCTGGAGTTGCCGGCCGTCACCGTCCCGCCTTCTCGGAAAGCGGGGCGCAGCTTCGCCAGCGCCTCCATCGATGTCTCGCGGGGATGCTCGTCACGGTCCACGACGATCGGCTCGCCCTTCTTCGGGTGAACCGTGACCGGCACGATCTGCTCCTTGTAACGCCCCTCGGCGATCGCCGCGGCCGCCTTGCGCTGGCTGGCCAGGGCAAAGGCGTCCTGCTCTTCACGGCTGACGCCCAGGCGTTCGGCCACGTTCTCGCCGGTTTCGCCCATGGAATAGGGGTGGTGCATCTCGGCCAGGGCCGGGTTGACGAAGCGCCAGCCCAGGGTCGTGTCGACGAGCTCGCGCGCGCCGCGCTCGTAGGCGGCCTCCGGCTTGAGCATGGCATACGGGGCGCGGGACATCGATTCCACTCCGCCCGCGATGAAGACGTCGCCGTCGCCGACGGCAATGGCGTGAGCGGCCGAATTGACCGCCTGGAGCCCGCTCCCGCACAGTCGATTGACCGTCAGGCCGGCGACTTCGACCGGCAGGCCGGCGACCAGCGCAGCCATTCGGGCGACGTTGCGGTTGTCCTCGCCCGCCTGGTTGGCGCAGCCCAGGATCACGTCGTCGATCGCCGCCGGTTCGATGCCGGAGCGTTCGACCACGGCTCGGATCACCACGGCCGCAAGATCGTCGGGGCGGATCGACGCCAGGGCCCCGCCGTATCGCCCGAACGGGGTGCGCAGAGCGGCCACGATCCAGGCCTCGCGAACGGGTCGATGAAGCTGCCGAATCATATCGGGCCGATTGTACGGCCCGGCTCGAGCCGACCGATGCTCAGGGCAGCTTGATCAGGGCCTCCAGCAGTAGCGAGGGGTCGTCAGTCACGATGATGAAGAGGACGTCCCCTTTGGCGAAGACGTACGCCGTTCCCAGGCCGCCGGCCGCATCGGTGGCCGTGTCGTCGATCTCCGTGACCGAGTAGGGCCCCACGGACTTGGCCGCGACCGGCCACCCCTTGCCGCGGGCCACGCTGGCGAACCCATCGCTGAGCGCCGTCTGGCTTATGCCGGGGACCTGGATCGCCTCCACGAAGAAGTTCTCCGTCTGGGTCAGGTCCACGGCCACCGCCAGATCGACGTCATCGGGCGTCTTGCCGAACTTCACCAGCCAGGGGGTGTACAGAACCTTGTCGCCGCCATTCGAGGAGGCAATGTACGTGGACAGCGGCATGCTGAACTTCTCGAGCTGGATGCCCCCGATGATGTCGGGCAGCTCGTCCTCCAAGGCGGCGTTGACGTGCGGCAAGCCCAGATCCTGAGTGGGGCTGGGGCTGGGCAGGCCGGAGGGCGCAACCGTCCCGGATGCGGTCGGCTCGGCGGTAGAGGTCTCGGCCGGAGTCGCGGTCGCTGTCGGCCGGGCAGTGGGCGTGGCAGCCGGCGTGGGGGTGGCAGCGTTGCCCCCGCAGCCGGCCAGCGATGCCACGGCCAGACCGACGCCCAGCAGGCTAGTGAAGAACGGACTTGGGCGGCGAATCATCGTTACCCCGATCGGCTGGTGCGCTCGCCCGGAGGCGGGGCGTCGCGAAATGGTCGGGCCGAGCATGCGGTCCGTCGCGCCCGGCTGTCAAACGCCCGCCGGCGCCGCTGCCCGTTTCTCGCCGGCTGAGAGCTTTTCGCCGGCGGCGCCTGTAATCCGAGGGGCTCCCCCGCGTTCTGTCATCAAGCGGCGTTTGCGCCGCGCGGACTCATTCATCTCGGTTTGAGTGGAGCGACCGGAATGGAACACCAGAGATCTGATTCGGATCACGGCACAAGCGGTGCCGTCGTCATTCGGGCCCAAACCGACATCGTGCACTTCACCGTGGCCGGGCCGACGCCGACGGATTCCCCGGTCCAGAGCCTGGGCGACCTGCGAGTCACCGATGACGACGGCGGCAACTACACCTTCGACTGGGGCGCATACACCGGCGGCTTCAGCTTCGACGCCTACAAGCTGGTCTGGGTAGCCTGGGATGGCAGCCCCTCGTACCTGGACGGCGATCCCTATGTGGCCTTCGGGACGGGCACAACCAGCTCGGGGTCGATCGGAATGCCGTCAGGCGACTGGTCGGTCTGCATCCAGGCTATCGGGACGTTCGGTGGCCACACGGTCGTCTTCGGCCAGTCCGGGATCTACCACCTGACGGTTCCGTAGTCAGGGCGCGGGCCGAAAGCTCGGCCAGGGTCGCGCGGCGGTCCCCAGCGGGTGAAGCGGATCGCGGGCGAGCCCTTCACGGGTCACGGCACCGGCACTGGCACCCGCCTCGGCGCGGCGCATCGCTGGCGCCGCCCATGAAGCCGCCACGACGGCGACCGCCAGCCACCACTGCGGCCCATCGGGCGTGGAGAGGAATCCGACCGCCAGCCACAGCCACGGGGAGCGCAGCGAGAGAAGCGACGGAACAGCCATGAGCAGCCCATGCCCGAAGAGCGAGGGGCTGGCCACGACAGTCGCGCTGCCGAGGCGGGCCAGGCACTCCCTGCCTCGGGCCAGAAGCGCCGCGATCACCGCCGCAGCCGCGAGGGCGACATAGACGGCTAACGGCACGAACCGCGGCAGACCGAACCCGTACAGCCCCGGCACGGCCTTTTGCGAGGCCTGGAAGACCCCCAGGGCGCTCAGCCAGTCCGACCACAGGCCGGTGCCCGTGAGCGGCACGGTCGCCGCCACGAGCAGCAGCAGCGCCCCGATGCCGGCCACGATCTGCCGCCAGCGCCGCTCGCTGACCAGCCACAGCGCCGTCAGGCCTGTATACGACTTGAAGGCGGCGCCGAGGATCAGGCCGGCGCCAAGCCACGGCCCGACGGCGTACAGCGCCAGGGCGGGCACCGCCACGTTTCCGACCCACAACCCCTGGAAGAGCGGCGGCCACAGCAGCGCGGGCATGAGCCACCGGCGCGGCAGGCCGATCAGGCGCAGCGCCACCAGTCCCAGGGCAAGCGAGCAGCCGAGCCAGACCGCCTGCGGCGCGGGGACGGGCAGCAGCGAAAGCGCGCCGAACAGGGGGAGGGTGAACGGCGGGTACAGGAATGGGTAGCTGGTTCGATCGATCGGCTGGGCGGTCAGCGGGGTCTGCACGTAGACCGCCGATCCGTCCCGGAAGTGCTCGCCGGCCCTGACGTATATACCCAGGTCTCGGAGCGGCTGCCAGGCCATCGTGACGTCGCTCAGGGCCATCGCCACCACGGCCAGGATCACCAGGGCCTCCACTGGGCGAAGCCGCGGGGCGAAGGGCCGGAGACGAGCTGCGACCAGGCTCGCGACGGCGAGCGTGGCCGCGCCGCCCACCAGCCACACTTCCCAGTAAGGGACGCCCGAGCCGTTGGGCACGTCCGTCGATCGCGTGACGACCAGGATCTCGGCCGCCAGCAGCGCGACGAGCAGCCAGCCGCCCGGGCCTGCCAGATCGGAGCGGAGTCCTCCGCCGGCCAGACCGGGACGGCGGCCGGTCACTGCCAGGCTCCCGTGGCGCCTCCCGCCGCGCCTTCGAAGACGATCAGCTCGCCGTCTATGAGCTCGAAGAGGCGGTCGGCGACGGGCTCGTCCGCGCCGTCCGAGCGATCGGCGACGTAAGCGGCGAACATGGCCGCGAACTCGTCGTCGCCCTCGGCCAGACCCGTAGCGATCAGCAGGTCGCGCTCAGGCAGCCCGATCAGGACCCGCCCGATCCCGCCCAGGTCGGCGGTCAGCTGCGCCCGAACCTCGGGCAGCAGGATCCGCGCGGCGTCCATCCCTTCTCCCGAATCGGACCAGACGATCCGCCGGCGCCCCTCCATCTCCTCCACCCAGGGCGCCCCTGCCGACCAGGCCGCCAGGTTGGCCGTGGCGGCGGCGCGAACCTCGTCCGGCCCGACGCCCCAGGCCAGGAGGTGCTCCGCGCCGACCAGGACCCCGAAGCCTCGACCCGGGATGACGTAGGCGACTGCCAGCCCGGCGGGTCCGGCTCCGATCAGCGGCTGGCCCGGGGCGCCGCTGCCGGACGGAACGCGAAGGTCGTGCCCGTCGATGCCGACCGTACCGGCCGGCCGCAGGCCGGGCTGGACCAGGCTGGCGGCTGCAGCCCAGTCGTGCTCGGGCGCGAGGGACGCAGCCGGACGGGGGGCCGGGTCTCGTTCCATCGAAGCCTCCAGCTCGGATCGAGGACCGATCTGTACTGGGTCAGGTTATACGCGCCGGACAGCAAGCGGCGGGCCCGATCGGGCCCGCCGCTTCGCCGGGCAGCCGGGGCCGCTCGCGCGGCCCATCACTAGCGGTGCAGGCTTGTCGCTGAGCCTGGACCAACACCAGGGCCAGAATCGTGGCAGAGCCCGAGCGAAACTGGCTAGCACCTTTGGTCTCCGTCGATGCCCCCGCCGGGGATTACGTTGCCGCTCGGCAACGGACACGGAGGCTCCTAAGCCCGTGACTCCGGCACCAGCCCGAATACGCAAACCGGCGAGCCGTTTTCAGCTCGCCGGTTTGTGGGTGGGATTGCGCTATCGCGCCGGCATCCGCATCAGCGGCGCAGGCTTCGGCGTTGTCCTTCAACCGCCAGGAGGCCGAGGCCACCGAACGCGACGCAGATCAGCAGCGCGAAGAGCGGGGTCGAGTTACTGCTCGAACCGTCGCGACCGGTGCTCGTCGGCGGCGGTGTCGTGGTCTGCCCCGGTGTCGCCGTCTCACCAGCGATGGACTGGAACGGAGTCGGCTCGATCGTCAGGGTTTCGGAGGTGCAGGCGCTCGTGGCGCCGCCGTTGTTGGCGTCGCCGCTGTAGACGGGGCCTGCCAGTACCAGGTCCCGGCGCTGTTGAAGGTGATGGCGTTGGAGTCGGGCACGACGCCGCTGGTGACGGTGACCGTGCCGGCGTCCTGGGCCCCGGCGGTGCAGGTGGCGTTGGTGTAGACGGTGTAGGTCACCGTGCCGCCGGCGTTGCCGGTGGCGTCGCTCAGGGCGGCGCTGTCATGGACCGAGTCGCCGATCATGCCGCTCGACTCTCAGGGTCTCGGAGGTGCAGGCGCTCGAGACGGGCCCGCTGTTGTTGGCGTCACCGCTGTAGGTGGCCTGCCAGTACCAGGTCCCGGCGCTGTTGAAGGTGATGGCGTTGGAGTCGGGGGCGACGCCGCTGACCACGGTGGCCGGGCTCGGGGTGAGATCCGCCACCAGCGTCTTGCAGCTGGCGTCGCTGTAGAGCCCGTAGCTGATCGTCCCGCCGGCGTTGCCGGTGGCGTTGTTGATGGTCGCGCTGTCGTGGACGGTGGTGCCGATCGCGACCGGGCTGGTCTCCGACAGCTGGGTGGTCACCGACGGGGTGTTCGGGCCGACCATCAGGGTCTCGGAGG
>JBEKCH010000095.1:0-7352 GCA_050014975.1 Candidatus Limnocylindrales bacterium | reverse complement strand
ACACAGCTGTCTAATCTGTCCGACCTGCCGTCGATTTCCCTAGTTACACTCGTTCGCCGGACGCTTGAGCTCTGAGGAGATTCGCGTTAGGACGGCCTGAACCGTACCACCTTCGGAGTGATCGTCCGGACTCGCCTCGCCCTTGAACCGTCCGCTCCCATGTTCTGCCTGTCGTCGTCAAGAGCGATAGAAGCAAGAGAAAGGAAGGCGAGCAGGGGTCCGGGATCGCCGCGGCTCATTGCCTCCTCGGCTTTCGTCGCCGACTCAGGAAGAACCGACCGGAACTCCTCGAGATCGCTCATGACGTTCTCCTCGGCTCTTGCGCCTCGCCCCGTGCAGCGTGAATGCGGCGATGATGAAACATGCGGTCTGAGACGCACAGTCGAGGGAAAGGCAGCTTGCCGGCGAGGCCGGAGCAGCAGCACGGGCATTCACTCGCCGGGCGCAGACGATTGGCGATGCGGTGGCCGTGAGTCCGAGAAGGAGACGCGACAATGAGTGTGATCGTACGAGGCAGGCTGGTTCTAGAAGACCATGTGGCTCCCGGCCGGGTCGTGGTCGAGGACGGGCGGATAGTCGCGGTCGAGTTCGCCGAGGCCGAGGGGGCCGGGCCTTGGATCGTGCCTGGCTTCGTCGACGTCCACGTGCACGGCTGGGGTGGCCACAATGCTATGGGCCCGGATGGATCGCTCGACGGCATGGCGCGCGCCTTGCTGCGCCGGGGCGTGACCTCCTTCCTGCCAACCTCCATCACAGCGTCCTTGGACGCGCTCCTCGCGTTCGCTGCCCGTGTCCGCGCGTGGATACCGGCTGCGCCGTCTGATGGCGCGGAGCCACTGGGCTTCAACATGGAGGGTCCCTTCATCTCGCCGCGGCGCGTCGGCGCCCAGAATCCGGTGTTGGTCCGGGCGCCCGCCGACGTTGCCCTCGCCGACCTGGAGCCATTGCTCGACGGCCTCCGCATGACTACCGTCGCGCCGGAGACTCCGGGCGCGCTCGAGCTAATCCGCTGGCTGGATGCCCACGACGTCGTCGTGTCGCTCGGACACAGCGTGGCCACGGCTGACGAGGCGGCGGCAGGGTACGACGCGGGGGCACGCACCACCACTCACCTCTTCAACGCCATGTCCGGCATCCACCAGCACGCGCCGGGGCTGGCAGCCGTGGCGCTCACCCGCGACGGTGTTTACACCGAGTTCATCGCGGATGGACATCACGTGGACCGCGTCCTATGGCCTCTCATCGTCCGCACCAAGCCAACCAATCGCCTCATCCTCGTCAGCGACGCCGTAGAGTTCGCCGGGACGACGCGGCGGCGCGGATCGCTTGGTGGCCTAAACGTGGAGATCGACGGCGACCGCTGCACGCTGGTCTCAAACGGGGCGCTCGCTGGATCCGTCATCGCGCTCGACATCGCCGTGCGGAATCTCGCGAAGTTCGGCGTGCCGTTACCAGTTGCGTCCACCGCCGCCAGCGCGAACCCGCTCGCCCTTATCGGCGTGAGCGACCGCGGCCGCATCGCAGCCGGCCTGCGCGCCGACTTGGTCGAGCTTGACGAGGGCTACTTCGTCACACGTGTGATGCGGGCGGGTATTTGGCAGCCCTTCCGGCCGACATAGGTGTCGTGCCTCAGCCACGGTCGAACCAACGTGCGAGGGGCGGGAACCGAACGTCTTTTGGGACTCCTCGCCCGACGCGGGTGACGCCTGTTGCCGCGACCTTCCGGCAAACGGGCGTAGCACAAGCCCCCGAAGGCACGGTGGCGGGCTCATTCGAGGCTCTAGTTCAGGTAGGCTCCCGACCTTCGGTTAAGTCGGCTGCGGTTCCGTTCTCGCAGCCACAATGAGACGCTCTCAGGCCGCGCTGGCCCTCCGTCGACCGAGTCTCCGAGTCCGGAATGCGAGGTATGCGCGCCATAGGACGGTGTGCTCTTGGCCGAGCACTTCATCAACGCCTCGGGCCGCCTCCTCTGTCTCACCGGCCCGCACAAGTGCATCGATGGCGGGAAATTGGGCCGCGAGCTGTTCCGTCGCGGCGGGTGTGGGGTGCCAATATTCGGCCATCATGCAGCCAGTTCGTACTCGTGGATTAGCCCGCCGAGCCGGTCCCGTCGCCGGACGCGGCGCGGCGACGCCGGCGTAGCGGGGAGAGCCGTTGGCGCGGCCTCCGGGGCCCGAAGCCCGAGACTGCGGTGTGGTCGGTGCGCGTTGTAGTGGAGGACATACTCGCGTAGCACTCCTTCCAGGTGGCGGCGGTGCACGATGAGGATCCAGTCCAGGCACTCCCGACGGAGCGACCCGATCCAGCGTTCGCAGACCGAGTTGGCCCGGGGCGCCCGCACAGGAGTGCGGATCACCCGCACTCCTGTGCGGAAGACCGCGTCGAACGACCGGGCGAAGAGCGCGTCTCGGTCGTGGAGGAGGAACTTCCGACCTGATAGGACGTCGCCCATAGTGATCACGAGGTTGCGCGCCTGCTGGGTCACCCACGCCGCAGTGGGGTGGGCGGTGATCCCGGCTAGATGCACTCGGCGGGTGTCGTGCTCGATGAAGACCAAGACGTACAGCCGACGCCTGAAGACGGTGTCGACCGTGAGGAAGTCCGCCGCCAGCATGTGCGCCGCCTGAGCACGCAGGAAGGCGCCCCAGGAGCAACCGAACCGCCGACCCGCGGGATTGAGCCCGGCCCCGGTGAGGACCCGGCGCACTGTTGTGGCGGAGATCCGGATGCCGAGACCTCGGAGCTCTCCCTGGATGCGCAGGTACCCCCAACAGGGGTTCTCCCGTGCCAGCCGAAGGATCAACGCAACCACGTCGGGATCGATGGGCGGGCGGCCGCGACCCCGCTGTGGGTACGTCCATCGCCGGGCCACCAGCCGACGGTGCCAGCGCAGCAGGGTCTCGGGCGTGATGAAGAAGTCCGACCAGCGCCGCCGCGGCAGCACCCGAGAGGCTGCAGCTAGAAAGACCCGGTCTGCGTCGGACAGCTCAGGGCGGGCAACCTGCCGACGGAGGATTGCCAGCTCATGGCGCAGCACGACGATCTCGAGATCCTTGGATCGCGGCGAACGGAACCGCAGCGCCACCAGTTCGAGCATCCGCCGGGTCAGGATGTACAGCAGCGATGGCAGCACGAGGTAGGTGCCTCCAGGTAGGGGCGATCGGGGCGTCGCGCTGACGGTCGGCCGGCTGCTCCAGGTTCGGTGCCGGGCGGTCGCGGCGAGGGCCGGCACGCCCGCGAGGAGCGTGAGCGCGACGGCAAGAGAGGCTGCGTGGACTACGATTCGACATCCCATGGTGGTCCTCCACTGCGAGTTGGGCCACTCCGACCCGTGCCGCTGACTGCGTCGAGCGGGGCGGATCGGTTTTGGGGCGGGCAAGCGCTGGTCAAGTCCCACGACGTGGTTCGTCACTGATCTCGCAGCGCCGGAGGCGATCGTGACCGATTCCACGCTCGGGCTATCAGCGGCCAGTCCGGCGCTCGCCCAGGCCACTCAGGCGGCGACGAAGACGAGGACGGCCCGGTTT
Source organism: Candidatus Limnocylindrales bacterium (assembly GCA_050014975.1). Taxonomy (GTDB): domain Bacteria; phylum Chloroflexota; class Limnocylindria; order Limnocylindrales; family CSP1-4; genus Fen-1039. The sequence goes on along the minus strand of JBEKCH010000095.1, from coordinate 3,825 downwards.
CACCCGGACTAGGGAGGGTCCGGCCCGCACCGCCGACCGCCCGTTAGGTGCGACGAAAACCGTTCCGCGGGTCCTGACGTTCTTGCGGATAGGAGGTCTGTCAGGCCCATGCGCAAGCACGTATTCTTCTTGGTCTTCGCCGCTGCGGCCCTCGCCCTGGCGGCTCGCAGCGCGGCGGCAACGTCGGCGCCTACAGCTGTGCCCCCGGTCGCAAGCAGGGTACCTGCCGCCAGCACCCCTTCCGGTGGCAGCATCGCCCCTGCGGGCGGGTCGGCCGCTTGACAAGCGGTCGAGCCGGAGCGCCACCATGCACGCGTGGAGCGAGGCACCTTACTTTCATGCGGATCTTCGCGGGCCATGGCAGGTGACGGGTCCTTCCGCCGATCGCCGGACCATGGACGCCCTGTGGGCGCCGGTTGCGGCCGGCCGGCTCCGCGTCGCCGTGCCGGGTGAGAGCGCCGGCCTCCAGCCGACGTATGCCGTGAGAGACGACGTCGCGGCCACCCCCACCGATGCCGAGCTGATGGCTCGCGTCGCAGCCGGCGACCAGCAGGCGTTCGCGGCGGTGTACGACCGCCACGCGCCGGCGGTCTACGGCGCGGTTATGCGGTATCTCAGGGACCCTGGCGCCGCCGAGGACGTGGTTCAAGAGACGTACCTCGCTACGTGGACTAGGGCGGACAGTTATGCACCCGAGGCGGGTTCGCTCATCGGCTGGCTGCTGACCATCGCCCGCCGTCGCGCGATCGATCGGCTCCGGGCGGCGTCGCGCCAGCCGCTTCTCGTTGGGCTCGCGCCCGCCCACTCCGACGGGGCGGAGAGCGATGTCGAGCGGCTGCTGGCGCTCCGGCGGCCCGTCGCGTTGGCTGACACTGCTGACACTGCTGTCGAGCCGTCAGACGTCGCTGAGCGTCGCTGGGTTCGCGCCGTGGTCAGGACCGCGCTCGCTGCGATGCCCGAGCCGGAGCGGCGAGCTCTCGAGCTTGCCTACGATGACGAACTCACGCAACCGGAGATCGCGGAGCGCCTGGGCTGGCCACTAGGAACCGTAAAGACCCGGACACGACGCGCCCTGATGCGGTTGCGGGCGATGCTCGAGAGTGTGCCTGATATTGGCCCCTCGTCCGGGCAGCCCCCATCTGAAATAGACGGGAGAGACCCCGAGGAAGTGCAACATGGACCACGCTGAGGCCCGCGCCCGGTTGTTGGACCTGGTTCTCGAGCCGGCGCGCTTGCGAGGGCTCGACCAGGACATGGGACCCTATGCGTCGGAGTTGCGGGCGCATCTCGCCACGTGCGGCGACTGCCGGGCCGAGCTCGAGGCCTGGCGGGCGACTGTTGCCGCACTTGACACGGCTGCGAGCGCCGCGCCATTGGATGGGGATGTCCCTGCGAAGTCCCTGCTACAGCTTGCCGACACGGCCGGCGTAGTCGCCCTGCCTGCCGGTCTCCGCGCGCGGACTCTGGCGGCCGCCCATGAGCGGGCCGGTTCGCCCGTCCCCCGCGTCGCGGCGTCGCGGCGAGCGATACGGCCACTGGCATGGCTGGGGGTGGCGGCCGCCCTCGTCGTGCTCCTCGGTGGTGCAGTGGTCGTCGTCGAGCGCACCCAGCAGCTCGATCAGGCACGGGCAGACACCGCGGCGCTCGCCACCGTGACGGCCAGCCTCGATCGCATTCTCCAGGACCCGGGCCACCAGGTCGCGCTGCTCCGGACGCCCGCCGGAGCAGCAGCCGGGACCGTGTCGTGGAGCGCCTCGGAGGGCACAGTTGTAGTCCTCGCCGACGCGCTCCAGAACCCGCCGTCGGGACAGGTATACCGCTGCTGGATCGAGCATGACGGGGCAGGCGTGGCGGTGGGCGAAATGCGCTTCAGCAGCTCGATCGCGTACTGGGTGGGAAGCCTCGGCTCGTGGAGTGTCGCCTTTGCCCCGGGCACCCGGTTCTGGGTGAGCCTCGAGCCCGTCGGCGGCGGTTCCAGCGGCACACAGGTGCTGGAGGGGACCCTTTGAGGATCGAGGAGCACGCGAGACCTGCTCGAATTCGCGACAACCCCAAGGCGGGGTCTGACACGGTCTACTCGTGACGGACCCTACCCGCCCTAACCTCGCACCTGAATAGCCTGCTCAGCCCCCCGTGAGCGTGGTCAAGAGCAGGACCAGTCCGACGATCCCGAACAAGAGTGCGCTAGCCCGTGAGAGCGTCCTGCCAGACGCGAACCCGGCGGCATGCCTGCCAGCAAGGGCCGCCAAGGTTGAGACTGTCCAGAGGGCCGCGAGGGCGCCGACGCCTACGCCGAGCGGGCTTGCGGTATGGGCGGCGAGGGCTGCCGTCGCGAGCTGCGTGAGATCGCCGAATTCGGCCGCGAGGACAACGATAAAGCAGGTCATGACCGCGCCCCGCCGGCTTGCTTGCGCAGCACGTATGCCGGCGCGTTCTTCTGCCGCCTGTGCCGCCTCATCACGCCGCCAGGCGAGTCCCGCGAAGACGAGGAAGCTCACGCCCGCCGCGACGTGGATCGGTCGCGAGGGCAGCGCCGATATCAGGCCGCCCACCGTCACGGCGATGACCGTCTGGACCGCTAACGCGGACCACGCACCGGCGATAACGTCCGCCGTCCGGTAGCGCGTGGCCAGAGCTAGTGCGGCAAGGGCCGTCTTGTCCGGCAGCTCAGCCACAAAGATGACGACGAAGGTCGAAGCGATGACGGCAAGCAGCGAGTCCACCGGGAAAGTATCGGCGAGCGCAAGCACACCGGGTGCTCGCCGATACCTCTCTCGATCGACCAGACCGGCGCTAACCAGCCATAGAGGCGGATCGCCGCCTTGCCAGTGCCGGTCAGGCGTGAGTGAGGAGCAGGTGGAACTCCATGATGCCGTGATCGTCAACGGAGACTAGCGAGAAGCTGCTGGGCTTCTGGATCGAGTAGTCCGAAAAGACGATCGGGAGCGTGCCCGCGACGGCGATGATGCCTCCCTGCCTGACCGCCTGCAGCGCGATCGTTACCGTCTTCGTGACGCCGTGGAGGGTAAAGGCCCCTGTGGCGTTTACGCTAAGTTTGGTGCCGTCGGCCGGCAGGCCGCCGAGGTTGATCGGCATGGCCAACCTGAAGGTCGCCGTCGGGAAGGTATCCGTTTCGATGGCCTGGCGCTGCAGTTGGCCATCACGCTGGTCGTTGTCGCTGTGGAGCGCCGTCAAGTCGGCCGTCACCCCGACGTCCTCGACTACGGCGCCGGCCAGGACCATGCTTCCCGACAGCTTGGTCGTTCGACCGACGGCGATGTGGCCGCCGACTCCGACCAGCTGCTCCTGGACCCGATAGCCGGCAAATGAGGCGGTCGCTGCGTCGATCGTGCCAAGGCTCGTGTTGACGATCCAGGTGCCATCGAAGGAGGCCGGCGCTGCGATTTCGGCACCGGCCGGAATGACCGGGGCGGCGGCACTGACGGCGGCCGGGCTGCCTGGTCCGATGAGGATGTACCAAAGGCCGTAGCCACCCGCCGCGACTCCGGCGACAACGACGATGGCTATGGCGACGAGAATCAGGCTCCGGTTGCGGTGGGGTCGCCGGCCGACCGGCATGGCCGTGGGGGATGCTGACGAGCTCATATCGACGAACTAGTAGCCACTGGCGGAGGACGCGCTCGCGGCGGGGCTCGCAGCCGGACTCATCGTCCCGACGGATCCGCTGAGCGGGGCCACGAACCAGGTGCTGTTCTTGCCCTCGCCCTTCGTGTCGCCAGCCACCGAGTCGCCGGCGTAGTAGTAGAGGGGCATGTGGTGGTAGGTGACCTGGATCGTCCCGTCGGCGCGGGTCATCGTGCCGAA
>JBEKCH010000094.1:0-7397 GCA_050014975.1 Candidatus Limnocylindrales bacterium | reverse complement strand
CATCTGCAGGTCGGCGAAGGCCGAGCCGCGCGTCCCGCCGAACGAGAGATAGCCGGCGGGTACCGGGATCGGCACGTTGATACCGATCATCGGCACGTCGACCTCCAGCTCGAAACGGCGGGCCGCCCCGCCGTCGGTGGTGAAGATGGCGGTGCCGTTGCCGTACTTGTGAGCATTGATGAGCCCGACGGCCTCGTCGAAGGTCCTCGTCCGGACGATACCGAGCACAGGCCCGAAGATCTCCTCCTGGTAAATGCTCATGTCAGGGGTGAGATGGTCGAAGAGCGTGACGCCCAGGAAGAACCCGTTCGGATGATCGGGATGGCGGAAGCTCCGTCCGTCGGCGACCAGCTCGGCCCCTTCCGCCACGCCCTTGCCGATCCATTCGACGATCGAGGCGCGGTGTTCGGCCGAGTAGATCGGGCCCATGTCGACGCCCGGATCCATGCCGGGGCCGATCTTGAGCTTGCCGATCCGCTCCTCCAGCATCGGGCGCAGGCGATCGCCCGCGTCGCCCACGGCCATGACGAGCGTCTGGGCCATGCAGCGCTCGCCGGCCGAGCCGTAGCCCGAGGCGATGGCCGAGTCTGCGGCCAGCTCCATGTCGGCGTCCGGCAGGACGATCATGGCGTTCTTGGCGGCCGTGTAGGCTCCGACCCGCTTTCCGTGCCTGGTGCCGGTTTCGAAGACGTGGCGCCCGACCGGCGTCGAGCCGACGAACTGGATGGCGGCGATGCCGGGGTGCTCGAGGATAGCGTTGACGGCTTCGCGGCCGCCGTAGACGACGTTGAAGACGCCGTCGGGGAGCCCAGCCTCCTTCCACAGCTCGGCCTGGAGTTGCGTGGCTCCGGGAGTGTGGCTGGAAGGCTTCCAGATGAACGTGTTCCCGGTCATGAGCGCGATCGGGTATATCCACATCGGGACCATCGCCGGAAAGTTGAAGGGCGTGATGCCGGCGGCAACGCCCAGGGGCTGTCGCAGGGTGTGGGCATCCACCTTCGTGGACACGTTCGGGGTGTTCAGGCCGGCCAGGTGGACGGGCAGCCCGCAGGCGAATTCGACCGTCTCCAGGCCGCGCACCACCTCGGACAGGGCGTCCGGAAACGTCTTGCCGTGGTCGCGGGTGATGAGGGCCGCCATCTCCTCGCGGCGGCGGTAGACCAGCTCGCGATAGGCGAAGAAGACCTGGCTGCGGGCGATCAAGGGGGTGTCGCGCCAGGCCGGGAAGGCGGCCCGCGCCGCGGTGACGGCGGCGTCGACCTCGGCGGCCCCGCCGCGCGGGACTCGGCCGATGACCGCCCCCGTGGCCGGGTTGAACACGGGTCCCGTCTGCTCCAGGGGGACCTCGACAGGCCGTCCATCGATCCAGTGGCTCAGGATCGGGAGAGGCTCCTCGGACCCGGCTCCGGCCTGGCGGGTTGTCTGAGTGGTCACGTGTGCGTCTCCTTGATGCAGGCCGGGGCTCGATGGCCGCTGTCAGCGGGCCCGGATGTCCGGATCTGGCAGGACGATATCTCGGATTGCCCCGGTGAGGTCGTGATAGGCCTTGATGAAGGAACGCAGAGTGCGGGCGGTCGCCCCGAATCCGTCGAATTCCTCGATTCGCATCCCATCGGGTTCGTAGGCTCTGCGGAAGTCCGGGACCCGCTCGCGCAGCTCATCGATGAGCCTCGGATCCACGGGTATGTGCATTCTTGGCGTCGGCGTGATGCCACTGTCGTTGAAGCGCACCTGCCACGCGTACGGGATCGTCATGCTGACGTCGCCGCCGACGAGCTCAGTCCAGTGCAGGTGGTGGCGGTAGGCGGCCGCCAGCATGCGGGACCGGTACCCGTGCTCCTGGAAGATGGCGTAGGTCCGCTTGAAGGCCGCGAGGCCGGCCCAATCGAGCGCCGCCGGATCGACGGACAGGCCGTCACGCGCGACGAGGGCCTTCATCCAGTCGTCCAGGCGCCCGATCATGATCGTCACGATAGGGGCGAGCCTGGATGGATCGCCGCCCGCCCGGGCCAGGCGATCCAGGCCGCGCTCGACGGCCTCCGCCGCAGCCAGAGCCTGGGGAACGGTGAACGAGACGGTGGCGTTGATGTTGACGCCCCGCGCGGTCGCTTCCTCGATCGCCTCGATGCCGGCCCGAGTGACCGGGAACTTGATCTGGAGATTCGGGGCCAGACTGCTGAGCCGGAGGGCCTGCTCGACCATTCGGTCGGGCGCGGTGTAGTTGGCCGGGTTCACCTGCACCGACAGCCAGCCCTTCCGGCCGTGCTCGCGTTCGTGTATGGCCGCGAGCGCCCCGGCGCCCCGGACCGCCATTTCCTCCACGATCGCCCAGGTGAGCTCCACTTCGGACCAGCTCGGGTTCGCGGCTACGAGCTCGCGAACGCGAGGCACCCAGTGATCCTTCTCCTTGGACAGGACCTCGAGAACGATCGGCGGGTTCGAGGTGGCGCCGGTCGCGCCGCGCTCGATGGCGTAGGCGAGCTCGCTGACCGCGCACGAGTCATTCCAGTACTCGGTTGGGCCGAGTCTGACGGTCTGGAGCAACGGGCAATCGACCATGGTCAGGCAAGCACCTCAGGCAGGCAGCGCGCTTCTGTCAATGGCACCAATAATCGATGATCGATGAAAGTGCCAAACGGCACTTGATTGTCCGGAACTCGGGCTCGACTGTTCGACCTCGGCAGGAGGTCTTCCTCGAGCGCTTGACGGCACTCGCTCATCCCTCGCGGCGGAGCGAGCGTTGCGCTCACGGCCGGGCCGCCTGCAGGAACGTTGCTGGCTGACCAGCCGCCTGGCTGGCAGGAGATGGAGGTTCAGTGTGGCGACAGAGACTGAGACAGAGACCAAGAACACGATCCCGCTCTGGCTGGCTATTGCAATCACGGTCGTCGTCAGCCTGCCCTTCGGCATCTGGCTCGAGAAGTTGGATCTGCCGCTGTGGGCAGCGTTCATCGTGTGGGCCGAGTACTTCGCCCTTGGCGCCAAGCCATCGGCACTGAAGATCATCGTGCCCGCATACATTCTCGGCGTCGTCGGCGGAGCATTGATCTGCGAGTTCTACCAGGTTCTCGACAAGATCTTCAACAATCCCACTGGCACGGTCGTGAATTTCAGCCTGCAGACACTGACGTATGACAACCTGGCCCTCTACATTTCGTTCTTCGTCGGCTTCTGCATCTTGATCTACGCCATGAAATGGATGCCGGTCACCCAGATCGGGACCCTGCCGTTCTTCAACGGCGTCTCGGTGTTCCTTGGCGTGTACTTCACCGGCAGCTTCATGGGCTGGTTCAAGGACTTCAATATCGGCACGGACACGATTGGCTATGCGATCGTAATCTTCGCCGCCATCAGCGCCATCCTGGGCGGCATGCTCGGAGCCTTCCTCGGCTGGTTCAACGTGGTGATCCTGTTCCCGCGCCAGGTGAAGAAGGGCTCGTAGCCGACGCGCCCGTATTCCGTTCGACAGTGGTGTCCCGCGTCACTCGTGTTCCACGCCGCTCGAAGTTGCAGTGCGCGGGCTCGTCAGAGCCCGACGCGCCTTCACCGTCAGCAAGGGACCCTCGCCGCCCGTCACGGCGAGAAGGTCCTATGGCCCGACAATGCGCGGGCAATCGGTTGCTGAGTGAGGTGGCCGGCGCTTCGGGCCGCCCGGCGACCGGTAGCCCGGAGTGGAGCCAATTCGCTAAGTACCTGCCAACCGAATCGGTAGCGATTGCGACCTGAGACTGCGCCGCAATGGCGATGCCGACGTCAAGTCCACGGCTTATCTGGAGGCAACGGCAATGGCGGAAGCCAAGAAACTGACCACCAAGTTGGTCGGCCCGGGCGAAGAAGTAATCGGGCAGTTTCTGGGGGACAAGAGCTTCCCGGTCAAGTGGGAGTCGGAGGTCGAGAAGGAACTCTTCTGGGTCTACGACGACCTGCACTGCCCCCACCCGCTCAGCCCGATGTACTACGACATCGGCGGGTGGTGGCTGAGCTGCGATCACATGTTCCGGCGATTCGGCACGCCGTTCGCCACGGACTGGATCGCCAAGGAGGTCAACGGCTACCTGTACACCGCGGCCATCCCGGCCCAGGCCGGCCTGAAGACCTTCGTAGACTGCGAGTACGGCTACACGACCACGCCGATCGTGCCCCAAGAGGCCGACTACGCGGCCAAGATCGGCGCCTATCTGGGCTTCGTCCTCCCCACGTACGGCGACGAGTTCGCGACATGGTGGAAGGATCGCCTGCGCCCGGAGATGGAGCACAACTTCAAGTACCTGGAAGAGAAGTTCGACCAGGCTCCCAAGATGAATCTGGCGCAGCTGGCCTGCCTGCTCGAGGATGCGATCGACATCCACGACCGGCACTGGAAGATCCACTGGATGCTCAACTTCGCGCAGCTCTCCGCGACCCTCAACCTGCGGGCCGTGACGGAGAAGACGCACGGCAAGATCGATGAGCAGCTCCTCGGACGGCTCCAGAGCTCGGCCAAAGACCGCAACTGGGACTCCATCGAGGCCCTGTGGAAGATGAAGGAGGAGGCCAAGGCCGACACTGTCCTGGCCGCCGCGTTCAATCACGAGACTGCGGGCGAGATCATCGCCGCCCTCAAGAAGACCGAGCGCGGCAAGCGCTTCATCGAAGAGCGGATCGTGCCCTACCAGAAGGAGTACGGCTGGCACGCCGTCTGGAGCCACGAGTTCATCTTCCCGTCCGTGCGCGAGCACATGGAGCCGGTGGTCGAGCTCGTTCGCGGCTACATCCAGACCAACTACAACTATCCCAAGACCGTGAAGGCGCTGGCGGACGACATCGCCTCCGCCGCCAAGGAGATCCTCGAAGGCCTCAAGGGCGAGGCGCTCGAGGAGATGCGGGTCGCCAACGACATCAACCTCAAGATGGCTCCGCTCACCCCGGACCATCACTTCTACATCGACCAGGGTGCCAACGCCCACCTGCGCATGGCTCTGATCCTGTGCGGTCGGAAGCTCGTGGAGATGGGCGCTCTCAAAGAGGCCGATGACGTCGTCTACTTCAAGTACAACGAGTTCCGGGTCTTCATGGGCAATCCGGCCGGCATGGACGGCAAGGCGCTCGTTGCCAAGCGCAAGGCCGAGCGCGAGAAGGCCTACACCATCCGGCCTAAGGAGTGGATCGGCACCTGCACGCCAACGCAGCTGGCGTTCCCGTACCTGAACCTGTGGGGCTTCCCCGAGAAGTTCTACCGGAAGGAGTCCACGGTCGCCGGCCAGTTCACGGGCCTCGGCGCCTCGCCGGGTGTCGTCGAAGGCATCGCGCGGGTCGTGCTTACGGAGGACCAGTTCGACCAGGTAAGGGCGGGCGACATCCTGGTCTGCATCATGACTAATCCGGCCTGGGTCGTCCTGTTCACGAAGATCGTCGGCCTGGTCACCGACGCCGGCGGCACGGTTGCTCACCCGGCCGTCCTGTCGCGCGAGTTCGGCATCCCGTGCGTCGTTGGGTCGTCGGTAGCCACCAGGAAGATCAAGAGCGGAGACCGGATCCGTCTCAACGGCACCACCGGTCTCGTCGAGATCCTCCAGGCGGCCGCCCAGCCCAAGTCGGACCTCATGACGAAGATGTGAGCCCAGCTCCATGCCCCGCAGCGCCCCGATCTCACGCAGTGTCCTGAGCGGCCAGGTCAAAGATCACCTGTTGCAGGAGATCATGGCCGGCCACTTCCCACCGGGCGCCCGCATCGTCGAGACGCGGGTGGCGCGGGAGCTTGGCACCAGCCAGGCGCCCGTCCGGGAGGCACTGCGCGACCTCGAGGCGCTCGGGGTCGTGGAGATCAATGCGTTCCGTGGGGCCCGTGTCCGTCATCCAACCAAGGCCGAACTCCTCGAGGCATATGGAATTCGGGCCGAGCTCGAGTCCCTTGGAGCGCGCCTCGCGCTGCCTCGGATTTCGGACGCGGACCTCGATGAGCTCCAGCGCTACGTCGAAGAGATGCAGCAGGCGGCCGACGCGGGCGACGCGCACGCGGAGGCCATAGTGGACGTGACCTTCCACGCCCGCGTCATCCAGATCGCCGGCAACCAGACGCTGGAGCGGGTCTGGCGATACCTGGAGCCTCTCTCGCGCACATACATCACTCTCATCGTTCCCGGCGTGAACCCACGGCAAGTCGCCGACCTGCACACCCCGATCATCGCCGCCCTCCGCGACCGTGATCCCGACCTGGCCGTGGTCGCGTACCACCATCATTTCGCGGCGGCCGGCGACATGCTCCGCGGCCGGTGGATCGACGAGCCCTCGCCATCGGACCAGGCCGCCTCGGCCGATGCCGATGAGCCGTCCGTGGACGACGCCCGGTTCGCACATGGCCTGCCGGCAGCAGGTGCCGTCGCCCGGGTCGAACAGCCTCGCCACGGCCGCGCGGGATCACCGCTGACGGCCCGGGCCCGCCTGGCAGACGCGGGCCGCAGTCAGTGACGCAGTCGTGTCGGACGCCCGAGGGCGCCTGGCACGAGTTGGTCATAGGAGCCGGGACGGCCGAGACAAAGGTCGATCGGTAAGACCCGAGCAGGAATACGACGGCGGCATGGGCCGCCTGCGGAAGGAGACCATGGACGAGCAACTGCAACTGTCGGAAGAGATGTCCGCCGAGACCGCGCGGCTGCGGGTGGACGTCTACGGCAGTCAGCCCCGCGAACACGTCCTCGAGGACCTGAACTTCCTGAACTATCGGCTCGCCGACGTGCGCATCTCGCCCGAGGTGACCCTGCCGGAGCCCGACATCGTCTGGCACCAGGAGGGGGACAAGTCCATCTCCTACGACGGCCGGACGATGACGTTCCAGGGTCCCTGGCCGGCCGGTCCGATCCAGAAGGTCGTGGTCGCGTTGCTCGCTCTGCGCATGGAGGCAAAGGGGTTTCACCCGTTCCATGCCTCCGCGGTGCGCTATCGCGGCAAGACCGTGATGTTCCTGGGCGGCGAATCGAATCACGGCAAGAGCATGGGCCAGATCGAGGCCTGCCGGCGCGGGGCGCTGCTCGTCTCCACCGAGACGACGGTCGTCGACGATGCCGGGCGAGCGGTGAAGGGTTCACAGGAACCTTTCATCAAGAAGCGCACCGAGGGCACTGAGCGCGCCGACAAGGCCGCCCCCGAGGCGGGCGTCGCCAAGTTCTTCGGCGGCATGCCGACGTGGGAGCTGTACACGCAACCGAGCAACGTCGACGTCGTCGTCGTGCCCGCGATCGACGGCAACTTCGATCCCAGCCTGGGCGAGATGATCCCGTTCGAGCGCCAGTTCCAGACGCTTCATTCGCTCCAGAACTACTTCCTGCTCAACGAGCTGCTCGCCGCGGACTGGCCGATGCCGATGGTCGACACGGAGCCGCTGCGCCGCGCACGAGCCCGGTGGGTCACCAAGTTCTCGG
>JBEKCH010000093.1:0-7561 GCA_050014975.1 Candidatus Limnocylindrales bacterium | reverse complement strand
AACACGAGCTCGTCGGGCGCGGTGCTGTTGCGCAGAGCCCGGGTCACTAGTTCGACTGGCTTGACCGTGGGGTGGAGCTCGTTGCGCGCCGGCCGCGCTATCTCCCAGATGCTGTCCTGGCGTCGGTCGCCCCGGAAACGATGGGCCGCCCCGGGCCGCCAGCCGTAGATAAGGTTCTCGTGGCGGTAGGAATAGTCGGAGTGCCCAATCACCATCCGATCCTTGACCCAGACCAGCGTCTGGTGGGCGGCCAGGCCGGCATCGGCGATGGCGAGCAGGAACGCGAGGTGCAGGTCGGGACCGGCCGGTGAGGCGACATAGAAGGAGCCGCCCGGGCGCAGCGGCGCGAGAGCGAGGGCATCGCGCACCAGGGTCCGGGTGCCCTCGACGCCCAGGTTGTCGTTGGCGATCCGCAGAGCCCGGGCCGTCTTGCCGACGTAGCCGCACCCGTAAGGTGGATCGGTCCAGACGCAATCCATGGTCTCGCCGCCGGTCAGGCGGGCGACGTCCTCCGGCCGGGTCGAGTCACCCACGAAGATGAGGTGCCGGCCGAGCGCCCACAGCTGCCCGGGTTTGACGTACAGCGCGGCAGGCTCGGGCAGCGCTGGGACCGCATCGGGATCGCGCGTCTCTGCGATGTGCGCCGCGGCCAGGATGGCCGCCACCGCATCGGCGTCGTATCCGGTCGCGGCCAGGTTGGCGGCCGCCTGCTGCTCCCCCAGGATCGCGGCGAGGAGAGCCTCATCGTATCCGCCGATGTCGCTGGTGCGGTTGTCAGCGAGCATGAACGCGGTAGCGCTCGCGTCATCGAGCTCGACGATGTTGGCCGCGATCGCTGTCCAGCCGAGCGAGCGGGCCGCCCGGAGCAGATGGTTGCCGGCTACGGTCCAGCGGGTGCTGGCCTGGACAACTATGGGCTTCTGCTGGCCGAAGCGGCGCAGGCTCGCCGCGACCGCCTCGACCGCGCCCAGGCGAGGGTTCCGGGGGTGTAGTTCGACGCTGTCGATGGGGACCAGGAGCGGCACCAGGGCGGGCGCGACCTGCGCCTGGGCAGCGGTGACGGTGCGGGTAGCGAGCGAGGCATCCATGCCAGTTTCCCTTTCGGTCCTGCCTTGTGGGTGATCACCTGAGCGCGCCTCGCACGCTTGACCACCTTTCGAGCGTCCCCGACTGGGACAACCCGACAGGGGCATGGACCTTGGGGAACTGGCACCTCCATCAACTCGATGCGCCTTGGCCCTCGTGGCCTACGGCGTCGGGGTGAGACTAGGCGGTTTTCGGACCTGCCGTCTACAGCCCGCGGGTCTACAGGTCACCTTCATCGGCATCGCGAGCAGCGTCGATAAGTCGAGCGACCTGCTCAGCCTTTGCGGCTACCAGTAGGTTACCCATTGAAGCGAGCTTGAAGACCCGGACTGGCAGCTAGCTTGTCACGGCGAACAGAGGCCCGCGGATACCTCGTCTTTCCCTTCCGGCGATCCGGAAGGTTAGCCTTCCGGATAAGGACGCAGGCGAACAGCGGTCAGACCTGGAGGGGGTGGGGGCGGGTCACGCTTCGCTTGGGAAGCAGACACTCTGCCAGCTGAGTTACTCCCGCTCGGAGCAGGGGGTAGTTATAGCAGATCAGGCTTTGAGTGGGGTAGGGACAGGGGCGTCGCAGCCGAGGGCGCGCAGGCCTTCGAAGACGGGACCCTCGACTACCTCTCGCTGCCCGCGGTCGAGATCGGCCTGCGGCACATCGAACGGGTCGGGCTCGACCGCATCCATACGCGCGTCCACTGTCTGACGGACTGGCTGCTCGCGGCCCTGGCCGCGCTCCGCCATGGCGACGGCAAGCCCATCGTCCGCGTCTACGGCCCGGCCGATGCGACCGATCGCGGTGGGACGAGGCGGACCAGCTGGCTCAGCTCCCTGGGAGTTCCTCGAGGCTGATCCCGGGCAGGAGGCGAGTCGCGTCGGCAGGGTCGAGCTCGCCCTGACCGGGCCGGATGGCATTCGCACAGGCGGCTGCGCATCCGTGCCGGGCCGCCTCCGGAAGCGTCGTGCCGCGGGCGAGCGCCGCCGCCAGGCCGGCGAGAAGCGCGTCGCCGCTACCTACCGCGTATGGCCCGAGCTCGGGCGGCGGCCCGATCCGCCAGGCTCTTCCGCGTTCGTCCCGGAGGATGGCCCCAGCAGTCCCGCGGGTGACGATTGCGATGGTCGCTCCCCGACCTGTCAGCTGCCGCGCCGCTGCCACGGCACCGGCCTCGTCCGTGGCCGGGAACCCCAGGGCAGCGGCCGCCTCGCGCGCGTTGACCTTGACCAGCCAGGGCCCTGCCGGGAGGGCCGCTGCAAGGTGCGCTCCGCCGACGTCGATCGCCGCCCGTGCGCCGGCCGCCGCCGTCAGCGCTGTCAGTCGGCCGTACCCGTCCTCCTGCGCACCAGGTGGCAGGCTGCCCGCCACGACGACGAGCGCGCCGGTCGGATCGTCGGCGAGTTCGGCGGCAATCTCGGCTTCGACCGCGCTCCAGCCCTCCGCATCGAGCGCCAGACCTGCCTCGTAGAACTCCGTCAGCGCGCCGGTCGCGCGGTCGAGGATCGAAAGGCAGGTCCGTGTCTCACCCGCGGCTCGGACCGCGCGCGTCCGGATCCCCCGAGCTGCGAGCGCACCCTCCATCCAGTCGCCCGCATGGCCGCCGAGTACCGCGATGACCGACGCTTCCAGGCCGAGCGTCCGGGCGGCCCTGGCGACGTTGAGCGCCTTGCCGCCCGGCAGGACGGCGAGCATCTGCGGCCGGTGGATCTCGCCCGGTACGAGGTGCGGGACAACGGCGGTCTTGTCTATGGCCGCGTTCACCGAGACGCAGACAAGCCGCCGGGGCCAGGGCGCGCCAGGCTTCGTGTCGGGCATCGCAACGGTCACGGCAGCAGCCCCGCGGCCCGCGCGGCGGCCTCCGCCTCTGGAAGCGTGGGCTGGGCGGCCGTGCCGCCGACGCCGCGCGTCGAGAGCGAGCCGCAGGCCACGCCGAGCGCCAGGCAGGCCTCGAGCGAACGGCCGGCCAGCCATCCGGCCAGGAACCCCGCATCGAACGCGTCACCTGCGCCCGTCGTGTCGATCGGCTCGACCGGCAGCGCCGGGCAGCGGGCGGTCCGGCCATCGGCTCTGGTGGCCAGAGCGCCCTCGGCGCCGAGCTTGACGGCCACGACCCGCGCGCCCAGGGCGACGAGCGCACGGGCCGCGACCTCGGCATCAGCCTCGTCGGCGATGCGGGTCGCCTCCGCCGCGTTCGGCAGGAAGACGTCGGTCTCGGCGAGAAGGGCACGCACCCCGCCGTCCCAGGCGTCTCGCGGGTCCCAGTTGGTGTCGAACGACGTGGTCGCGCCGACCGCTCGCGCGGCCCGGAAGAGGGCCGGCAGATCGGGCCTGGCGGCGTCGAGGAGGAAGACGCTCCCGGCGTGGACGTGGCGCGCCCGCCGGACCAGAGACGGCGGCACATCGGCGACCCGGAGGAGCGGCGTCGTTCCGGGGGCGGTGAGGATCGCCCGGTCCGTGGGTGACGCCAGGATGACGCTCGCCCCGGTCGGTACGCGCGGGTCGACGCGGATCGCGGATGTGTCGAGGCCGCGCTCAGCCATCGACGCGAGCATGAACCTGCCGATGGCATCGTCGCCGACGACGCCGGCCATCGCGGTCCGCAGCCCCAGGCGAGCAGCGCCGCATGCGAAGATCACGGACGAGCTGCCCATAACCAGGTCCACTCCGTCCACCCAGTGCTCCACCTGACCGAAGACCGGACGCGGGTCGGCCGCCCGAACGACGACGTCCGCGTTGACTTCGCCGACGACGAGCAGGTCGAGGTCGCGGACGCCCGGAGGGGAGAGCGAGGCCGCCGGCATCAGCGGGTCCATCGTCGCTCAGTAATCCCGGTACCAGCCTTCGCCGGGCGACGATGCCACCGCCAGTGTGCCGTGGCGCGCGTACCATGGCACCCCGGCCGCATCGACGAGGCGGGCGAGACGCTCCAGCCGCGGTCGTCCCTCAGTCGCCAGCCACGCGTCCCGCTCGCCCGGCTGCAGCGTCGCGGCCGGAGCCCAGACGGAGCGCCCCGCGAGCACGCCGGATGCTCCGGCGTTGCAGGCGACGGCCACCTGCCGGGCGAAGGTCGCGTCTTCCACGCCGGCGGAGAGGAGGACCCAGGGCGACGGAGAGGCCGCGTCCAGCTCGGCGCAGGCGTCGGCCCAGGCCGCCTCGTCGGTCACGTCCGGGTCGTACGGAAACTCTGCCTTCAGGACGTCGCCGCCGAGCGCCATCAATCGCCGGGCGGTCTCGACGACACAGCGTCTGCGGGCTTCTCCGACGAGCTTCCCGCCGGTCGCGGGGTCGAACGAAAGCGGCTCCACGAAGAGCGCTAGATCCGCGGCCCTGCAGTCTGCCGCCACCGTGGCCACGAGCTGCTCCTGGTCGGCCGCGTTCGCCGCATTCGGGTGGTAGTACACGAGAAGTTTCGCCGCCGATGCGCCCATCCGCTTGGCCTGCTGGACCGACCAGCCCGGGAGGACTCGGCTGACCCGCGCGCTGGCCGGCCCCTCGTAGCCGGTCGCCTCGATGGCAACGATGAGCCCCGCGGAGGCCGGGAGGGAGCCGTCGGCGATGCATTGCGCCGCGCCGATCTCCGGGTCGAGAAGCGTCCCGGTGGCCGTCTCCGCCAGCGCCCGGACGACAGCCCGCTTGAAGTCGATCATCTCGGCGTACGTCGTGGCCGCGGGGTCCTCCGGGTGGAGTTCCCGTCGCAGGTTCTGGCGGTGGTCCAGGGCGAGGATGGCGAAGGTGCCGCGGGGGGAGGCGCATGCCCCCAGGCCGCGGCGCGTGCCGAGCAGGTACGGCATGGAGCACCTCGTGCAGCTCGCGCGGATCATACGCCGCGTGCGCAGCCCGAACAACGCTGAGTGTGCGCGATCCACGCAAGAATTGCCTTGACAACGCGCAATGCGCGTCACAGCATGCGCACGTGCCGCGCAACGACCGTCGAAGCTCCCTGGTCCTCCGCCTGCGCGAGGACGGCCGGGCGAGCGTCGCGGCGCTTGCTCAGGATCTCGGCGTCACACCCTCGACGATCCGGCGCGACCTGGCCCGGCTCGCAGTCGACGGCGCCGTTGTCCGGACTTATGGCGGCGCGGCGCTCCCGGGTGCGGTTGCGCCTCCGGGCAGCGATCGTGCCATCGAGGCGAAGAGGGCCATCGCGGCCGCCGCGGCCGCCCTCGTCGAGGATGGCCAGACGATCGCGATCTCGAGTGGTTCGACGACCCTGGAGCTGGCCCGCCGGCTGGTCGAGCGCCGCCTGACGGTCATCACCAACGCCCTCGACGTGGCCAGCGTCCTCATGGACCGCGATGGGATCGAGCTCGTGGTCCTCGGGGGCGTCGTCCGTCCGCGCATGCACTCGATGCTCGGCCACCTGGCCGAGCTCGCCCTAGGGCAACTGCGGGCCGATACGCTCTTCATGGGGATCGGCGCCATCGACCCTGAGCGCGGGCTCATGAATGACTCCATCCCGGAGATCCTCACCGACCGGGCGCTCCGCCGCAGCTGCCGGAATTGCGTCGTGCTGGCCGACTCGTCCAAGTTCTGGCAGGTGGCGCCCGCCTTCGTCTTCGGCCTCGACGAGGTCGACACGGTGGTCACCGACCCGGGAGTAGACCCGGCCGACATCGCTGCCCTTCAGGCCCACCAAGTCCGCGTGATCGTGGCCCGCTAGCGCTCGCCCAGAGAGGAGTCAGGATCCGATGATCGAAGGCATCGTTCCGGCCGAGATCCGCGCCGAGGGCGAGGCCATCCGGGCCACGCTGGCCGGAAGCCTGCGCGCGGCTCAGGCGGCCGCCGAGGCGCTCCGGGCGGCCGGGGTGCGGCGGATCCACGTGATCGGCAACGGCACCTCGTACCACTCCTCGATGGCGGCGGCGACTCTGTACCGCCGCCTTGCGGCCGCCGGCGACCCCACGGTCATCGCCCTCGACGCTGGTGAATTCCGCAACTACCTGCCGGGTCTCGACCGGTGTGATGCCGTGATCGGGATCTCGGCCTCCGGTGAGTTCCGCGACGTCCTGGTGGTTGTCGACGAGCTGCGGGACCGCATCCCGACGGTCGGCATCGTCCATGTGCCGGGCAGCACCCTGGACCGGACAGCGGCCCACGCTGTTCGCTCGTACGGCGGCACTAGTGGCGTCCCGATCATGACGAAAACGTTCGTAGCCACGCTGGCCGCCACTCACCTGGTCCTCGGGGAGTTGCTCGGCGGCGCGCGCGCTCAGGGCGTCCGGGCCGCCCTCGCGGCGGCCGCCGACGACGTGGAGGCGGCCGTGGCCGTGGCCGCGCCGCGCGTGGGGGCTCTGGCGGACGAGCTGGCCACGGTGGAGCACATCTTTGTCGTGGGCAGCGGCAACGCGACCGCGGCCGCTTTCGAGGCCGCTCTCAAGCTGAAAGAGACGGCACTGGTCCACGCCGAGGGCGCCGAGTCGTGGGAGATGGCCACGGGCGCCGGCACGATCGTTGGACCGGGCAGCGTCGTCATCGCGCTCGCGCCGGCGGGGCCGGGTCGCGAGGCCACGCTCGATCTAGCTCGTCATGCCGCCCGGTGGGGAGCGCGGATCGTCGAGGTCGGGCCGGGCGAGGAACCGGAGATCGAAGGCGCGGACCACCTGCCGCTGCCCGCGACCGCAGCGGAGGACTACGCGCCGCTCGTCGCGGTCGCCCCGGTAGCCCTGTTCGCCTTCGTCCTCGCCCGGCGGCGCGGCTTGGACCCAGATCGGCCGGAATGGGTGGATCGCTACCACAGCCAGGGCCTGCGCCACATCGTTGGCGTCGACAGCACCGCGGAGGGCTAAAGATGACGCGTATCGTCCTCGTCGGAGCCGGCAGCGTCGAGTTCACGCGCAACCTGCTTGGTGATTTCCTCTCTAGCCCGGAGTTGCGGGAAGCGGAGATCGTTCTTCACGATATCGACGACGACCGCCTGGCGACCGCCCAGCGGATGGCGCGCTGGACCGCTGATGCGCTCGGGGCGGCACCCACGATTCGCGGCAGCCTCGACAGGCGTGAGGCGCTCGCCGGGGCCGACTTCGTCATCAACGTGATCCAGGTCGGAGGCGCCCGCGCGACCCAGATCGACTTCGACGTCCCGGCGCGCTTCGGGCTTCGCTACACGATCAACGACACGATCAACGTCGGCGGCGTCTTCCGTGGCCTGCGCACGATCCCGGTGGCCCTCGGAATCGCCGCCGACATGTCCGACGTCTGTCCCCAGGCGCTCTTGCTCAACTACACCAACCCGATGGGCATGCTGGTGAAGGCGGTAGAGGAGGGGATCGGGGTCCCGGCGGTCGGCCTCTGCCACTCTGTCTACTGGACCGTCCATTCCCTGGCGGAGTACCTCGGCCTTCCCTTCGCGGAGGTCGACTCTCTCTCCGGCGGCGTCAACCACCTGGCCTGGATCCTCCGCCTCGAGCACCACGGCACCGACCTCTACCCCGCGCTACGTGACTTCGTGGAATCGGGGCGTGTGCCGGACGACGACCTCGTGCGGGC